>NZ_JAMPRR010000003.1:0-314247 GCF_028483405.1 Providencia sp. PROV076
CCACACCTCGAACTATTTAGAAAAATCTTTTCTCCATATATAGCTTCTAAACTTATTAATTTTTACTTTTTGATTTAAGACGTTATTTTTCAGTTTGGTAGTGTGTTTAGTTGGTCGCATAGCTGCTCGGTGGCATTGATGATACGGGGGCCTGCACGGTGAAACCAATCTTCATTTAATCGGATAATTGGGACATTCATCTGAGAGTGCCAAAATTCTTTCACTACTTTTTCCTGTTCTGGCGAGCCTGTCATGATAATTACATCTGGTTTGCGAGTGAGTACCTGCTCACGGCTGACTTGTGGCCATTGAACTGCACTATTTACAAAAACATTTTCACCACCACAAAACTCTACGATATTATTTTGCAGCGTGTGGTTACCCGCGCTAAATAAAGGCTGAGTACCGAGTTGAATGAACACTTTTTTGGGTTTGTTATTAGAAATTTTTTTATTTTGATAAGGGGCAAGCTTAGCGCGCATTTTTTCCACATTTTGCTGTGCTAACGCTGGGTTTGGGCTGTATTGCGCTAATTCAATAACTGAATTGATGACATCATCAATGGTTTGAGGATCGAAATAAATAATTGGAATGCCAAAACCCGCAAGCTGATCAAGGGGACGCTGGGGGTTGCCTCCTCGCCATGCGAGGATTAAATCAGGTTTAAGCGCGATAATACGTTCTACATTTAAACCTTGCCAATCAGAGACTTGTTCTAATTTTTTTGCTTGTTCTGGGTAATCGGAGTAAGCACTGACCGCAATTAAGCTATCCCCAAGCCCTGCAGCATAAGCTAGTTCAGTATTGGCTGGTGATAAACTAATAATACGCTGCTTTGCTGCTCCTAGGGCAGAAAAAGCCACTAATAAAGCACATAATAAGGTAACAGTAAGAGAAAAATAATGCGTTATTCGTTTCATAACAAAACTCATCGTAGAATTAATTAAAAGGCATAACTAACAAATGGCTATACCTTTTATGAAAATCATTAAGCGAGTTTAGCTAAAATGGCTGTGATCATCAGTGAGGATTGACGAGCAGCGACAGGTAAGAACTCATCGAAGCTCGTATGGGATTCCTTATCTGCCACATCCGAAATAGCACGAACGACGACAAACGGGGTGCCAAATTGGTGACATACTTGGCCAATCGCGGTAGCTTCCATTTCTACTGCCGCAACTTGCGGGAACATAGCTTTAATGCGAGCCAGTGGCTCAGCACCATTAATAAAAGCATCACCGCTACAGACTAAACCACGAACAGCATTCATATCCAATAACTTAATGCACTGCTCAGCAACTTCAATCAGTTTAGTATCAGCAACGAAAGCGGGTGGGCACTGTGCCATTTGGCCAGGTTCATAACCGAATGCTGTCACATCAGCATCATGATAACGAACTTCCGTAGAAACCACGATATCGCCAACATTTAAACGAGGGTCTAAACCACCTGCGGAACCCGTGTTAATCACGACATCTGGTTGGCAATGCTCTAATAACAGTGTTGTACCGATTGCGGCTGCTACTTTACCAATACCTGATTTTAATAAGGCGACGTCAACGCCATTAATTTGACCTGTGTAAATTTCACAGCCAGCGCGGCTAATGGTTTGGCAATTTTCTATTTGTGAGCGCAAAATCGCCACTTCCTGTTCCATGGCACCAATTATTCCAACTTTCATTTTGTCTCCTTTTCCCTGCTCAATTTGCACTATTAATGTCAATATAGTGTCAATATTTTGACTAGGGACGATAATGTTTTATTGTGTTATTGCTGTATTTTTCGAGCAGGTTCGCAATTTTAATTGCAACAACTCGGATTTAGACAACGAAATTACAAAGGTGCACGAAGTGTAACATTGAAAGGTGAGCCGTGAAGTATTTTTCCTGTATTTAGGCTATATAATGAAACATCAATCGAGATAGGGAAGGTGGCAGAGTGGGTGAGATTAATTTTGTTAAAAAGCTAAACTTTCAGCGTAACTATATGAGTAGTGCGAAAAACCAAAAAATTTCACCTAAAGATGAAGATGCGGTTAATCGCTTATTTGAAAGTGACCGTGGGCGGATCATTAATTCGGCTGCCATTCGCCGCTTACAACAAAAAACACAAGTTTTTCCCTTAGAGCAAAACGCAGCAGTGCGGAGTCGCTTAACTCACTCACTAGAAGTCCAGCAAGTTGGCCGCTACATCAGTAAAACGGTTTTAGGTGAATTAAAAAAGAAAAAATTGCTCGAGCCCTATGGGTTAGATGAACGTTGTGATGCTTTTGAAAGCTTAGTCGAAATGGCGTGTTTAATGCATGATATCGGAAATCCTCCATTTGGACATTTTGGTGAGGCCGCAATTCAGCGATGGTTTACCAAATTATTGTCGCCAAGTTACCTGTTTACACCGAATTCCCCTGACCCATGCAAAATACCTGCATTACAGTTAACTGGGAATGAAAAACAAGATTTATTCCGCCGCCAATTAAAGCAGGATTTATGCTCATTTGAAGGTAATGCGCAAGGGCTGCGTATGGCGCATCGCTTACTCAAATTAAACTTAACCTATGCGCAAGTTGGTTCTATCTTAAAATATACGCGTGGTGCTTATGATTTGGAGCCAATTCCACCTGAGTTTGATTATTTGATGAAAAAGCCAGGCTATTATTGGTCTGAGGTGGACTTTGTTAGTGAGTTAACCAAAAAGCTCGATATGGAGAAATATTGTCGTTTTCCGCTGTCCTATATTATGGAAGCGGCTGATGATATTTCATATTGTATTGCTGACTTGGATGATGCCGCGGAAAAAGGCATTTTTACTGTTGAACAGTTGATTGAATATTTGAAAGCAGAGTGGGGAGATATTGTACAAAATGATTTATTCGATCAAACCATTATGCGAGCTTTCAATAATATCAGTGACAACCACACAAGGCGTATTCAGCAAGATCAGTTCTTTATGTATTTGCGCGTGAATATCACAGGGAAATTGTCTCATTACAGCGCACAACAATTCATTAAAAATCTGCCCGAAATTTATAATGGCACTTTTAACAGTGCGTTGCTAGAAGATAAAAGTCCAGAACATAGGTTATTGAAAGTACTGAAAACAGTGGCTTTTAAACATGTATTTAACCACCATGAAGTTGAAGAGTTAGAGTTACAAGGCTACCGAATTATCAGTGGGTTATTAGATTTTTATAGCCCATTATTGATGATGGATAGACAGGATTTCGCTGATCTTGTTGAAAAAAATTATCACAAGCACTTTTTCATTGAAACGAGGTTATTTCATAAATTATCTAATAAGCACCGCTTATCTTACACGGAAGCACTTGAGAAAATCTCCGCAACGAATGAATCAGATAAATCTATTCTAGAGTTTTATTATCGAGCTCGTTTGATTCAAGACTATATTAGTGGCATGACCGACCACTATGCTTATGAAGAATATCGTAAATTTATGGTTAGTAACTAATATACTACTTGAATGGAATGATAAAAATAGAAAAGTAGTCAATCAAATGATAGGAAAATAGGTATAATGGTATAGGTCGTTTTTCTTAATTAATTAGCGAAAAAAAACATCGCACTAAAATTGGAAACTCGACAATCATGATTTTTATAACTTAATACTCTGTAGTGACTACTTTATGGCTCAATTTTACTCTCCTGCTCGTCGTACCTCTTCACGCCGTCAAATCACGGTTATTGCTGACAGCCTTGATGCCGCAGGGCAAGGTGTCGCCCGTATCGAAGGGAAAACCATTTTTGTAACAGGTTTATTGCCTGGCGAAGAAGCACACATTGAATTGACGGAAGAGAAACGACATTTTGCTAAAGGAAAGGTGGTGAAGCGTTTGAGCACTAGCCCCCAGAGAGTAAAGCCTCATTGCCGTTATTTTAATCAATGTGGAGGATGCCAACAGCAGCATGTTGACATTGCACTGCAAAGAGAAAGTAAAGCTCATGCATTAGCTTACCTGATGCAGCGCGAAACATCGCTAGATATATCCGTTCCTACGGTGATTAGTGGTGAGCCATATGGTTACCGCCGTCGAGCTCGATTAGGGCTACAATATCAGTCTAAAAGTAAAAATGTCATTATGGGGTTCCGTCAACCTCAATCTAACACATTGGTTGATATAAAAAATTGCCCGATACTTTCCCCTGAATTGGATATCTTATTAAAGCCGCTTTCTGAATGTATTAACCAGCTCAGTAATAAGGCAAAACTGGGTCATGTAGAACTTATTCGTGCAGACAATTGCAAGATTGTATTGATTCGTTACTTAACGCCTTTTTCGTTATCAGATACTCAAAGGTTGAGTGATTTTGAAAATCAGCACGGAGTGTCTATCTGGTTAGCGGGGAATGATGAAAACTTACAAGCTTTGTCAGCAATTTCTCCACAGCCTGAATATCAAGTTGCTGGGGAGATACTAAAATTTGATCCATTAAATTTTATTCAAGTGAACGGGCAAGTTAACCAGCAGATGATAGAACAAGCATTAGCATGGTTAGATCTAAACAGTGAAGATAGAGTATTAGATCTTTTTTGTGGAATGGGTAACTTTACGTTGCCAATTGCACGGTTAGCGAAATCCGTTGTGGGTGTTGAAGGTGTAGAAAATTTAGTCGAACAGGCACGAAACAATGCACAGCTCAATACTATTTGTAATGCAACCTTCTATAATGAAAACTTAGAAGCTCAGATACACACACAACCTTGGGCGGCTCATGGCTTTAATAAAGTGTTATTAGACCCAGCGAGGGCTGGAGCAGCTGGTGTTATGGAACATTTAATTAAACTGATGCCAGAAAAAATTGTCTATGTTTCATGTAACCCCACAACATTGGCGAGAGATAGCAAAGTTTTACTTGATGGGGGCTATCAATTATTACAGTTGCGGATGCTAGACATGTTTCCGCAAACTAGCCATTTAGAGTCAATGGCGTTATTTATCCGTCGCCCAGAGGTTTAATAGGTAGGGAGAATATATGGTTGCAGTAAGAAGTGCGCATCTTACCCCAGCAGGTGAGTTTGCCCCAGAAAAGTGGGTTAACGGCCTGGGATTGAGCAATAAACAATCAGAAGAAAAGCTCATCCATACCTGGCAATATTGTCACGATAAATTAGCCGGACAAGAAATCGCCCCTCTATTACTGTGGCGTGGTATTGAAATGACCGAAATCCTATCGACATTAAGTATGGATATCGGCAGCTTACAAGCGGCTTTACTTTTCCCCTTAGTGGAAGAAGGGAAGTTAGAAGAACAAGAAGTTATTGATGAATTTGGCAAATCCATTCACGAACTTGTGAAAGGTGTGCTGGAAATGGATGCAATTCGTCAACTCAAAGCAACACAATCGAGCGAAACAAGCTCGACACAAGTCGATAATATTCGTCGTATGCTATTGTCGATGGTGGAAGATTTCCGCTGTGTTGTCATTAAATTAGCGGAACGAATTGCCCATTTACGTGAAGTTAAAGATGCGACTGAAGACGAACGCGTTTTAGCCGCAAAAGAGTGTTCCAATATTTATGCACCCTTAGCAAATCGTCTTGGAATTGGGCAATTGAAATGGGAGTTAGAAGACTTCTGTTTTCGTTATCTGCATCCTGATGAATATAAAAAAATTGCAAAGCTCCTCCATGAACGTCGTATTGACCGTGAAGAGTATATAGATACTTTCGTTACAACCTTACGTAAGTATATGTTAAAAGAGAGTATTCAAGCAGAGATCTACGGCCGACCTAAGCATATTTATAGCATTTGGCGTAAAATGCAGAAAAAATCATTGGCATTTGATGAACTGTTTGATGTGCGAGCAGTGCGCATTGTCGTTGAACGCTTGCAGGATTGTTATGCTGCATTAGGGATCGTTCATACCCATTTTCGCCACCTTCCTGATGAGTTTGACGACTATGTGGCGAACCCGAAACCTAATGGTTATCAATCGATTCATACTGTGGTGTTAGGCCCTAACGGTAAAACTCTTGAAATTCAAATTCGTACCCGCCAAATGCATGAAGATGCAGAACTGGGGGTTGCCGCGCACTGGAAATACAAAGAAGGCGCGACTGGCATTGGCAAGGGCAGTAGTTACGAAAACCGTATTGCGTGGTTACGTAAGCTGATTGCATGGCAAGAAGAGATGGCAGATTCTGGCGAAATGCTAGATGAAGTTCGTAGCCAAGTGTTTGATGACCGGGTGTATGTCTTTACCCCTAAAGGGGATGTGGTGGATTTGCCAGCAGGTTCGACGCCGCTTGATTTCGCGTATCACATTCACAGTGATGTCGGCCACCGTTGTATTGGTGCAAAAATAGGTGGGCGTATTGTCCCATTTAGCTATCAATTACAAATGGGTGACCAAATTGAAATTATTACTCAAAAGCACCCAAACCCAAGCCGTGACTGGTTAAATCCTAACTTAGGGTATGTAACAACCAGCCGTGGGCGAGCCAAAATCCAAAATTGGTTTCGTAAACAAGATAGAGACAAAAACATCCTTGCCGGGCGCCAAATTCTAGATAGCGAATTATCACAGCTTGATATCAGCCTGCGAGAAGCAGAGAAACTGCTAATTGCGCGCTATAATGTTCATTCATTGGATGAAGTTTTAGCCGGAATTGGTGGTGGTGATATCCGTATCAACCAATTAGTGAATTTCCTGCAAAGCAAATTTAATAAAGCCACTGCGGAAGAAGAAGACCGCGCGGCAATGAAAACATTGGAAAGTAAGTCTTCACTCCCAAGAGCGCCATCCCATGGCAGCGGTCGAGTGGTGGTTGAAGGGGTTGGTAACCTAATGCACCATATTGCACGTTGCTGCCAACCAATTCCAGGGGATGAAATCGTTGGTTTTATCACCAAAGGACGAGGCATTTCCATTCACAGCGCAGATTGTGAGCAATTAGCCGAATTACAAAGTCATGCACCAGAACGTGTCATTGATGCGGTTTGGGGTGAAAACTATTCCAGTGGCTATTCTCTGGTGGTTAGAGTTGTCGCCAATGACCGTAGTGGTCTACTACGTGATATCACGACAATATTAGCGAATGAGAAGGTTAATGTGCTAGGCGTCAGTAGCCGCAGCGATGTGAAGCAGCAATTGGCAACGATAGATATGACAATTGAGCTATATAATATTGAGGTGCTGAGTCGGGTGTTAGCAAAA
Organism: Providencia sp. PROV076; assembly: GCF_028483405.1. Lineage (NCBI taxonomy): Bacteria > Pseudomonadati > Pseudomonadota > Gammaproteobacteria > Enterobacterales > Morganellaceae > Providencia > Providencia sp. PROV076. The sequence goes on from NZ_JAMPRR010000003.1 coordinate 7,173, forward strand.
TTAAATCAGTTGCCGGATGTTATAGAAGCAAAACGTCATTCTCAGTGATTTTCTTCATATTTTGAGTTGTAGGGGTGTTGGCTGCACTTAGCTACTCGGGTCACATACTTATGTATGCTCCCCGAGATATCTTCGCTTGTCGCCTACCTACAATTCAAACTATTTTGAAAATAGCTCTGTTATATTGTCGGTGATTTTCTTCATATTTTGAGCCGCAGCGTTGTTGGCTGCGTGCTCTCACCCTAGCCACATACTGATGTATGCTCCTAGGGTTTCGTTTACTTACCGCCTAGCTGCAACTCAAACTATTTTGAAAATGGCTCCGATATATTCTAAAAATCACATTTTCCGAGTTACCTAGAATTGTTTTTTAATTGTTATTAATCAGTGAAAATGGCTTTTTCCTGAAAAATTTGTTGAACGGGTGTCATTTCTGATAAGTTTGAGATAAAGATGACAATTAGAAACAAAAGAAAATCAAAGGTTAATACAATGAGTCAGGAAAAACCCCAAATCGAACGCTTATTATCCATTATGGCACAGCTACGTGATCCACAAACAGGTTGTCCATGGGATAAGGTACAGACATTTAAAACTATTGCGCCTTATACGCTTGAAGAAACTTATGAAGTACTTGATGCGATAGAACGAGAGGATTTTTCTGACCTAAAAGGTGAACTGGGGGATTTATTGTTTCAAGTGGTTTTCTATGCGCAAATGGCGCATGAAAAATCATTGTTTGATTTTAATGATATTTGCCAAGCGGTGAGCGATAAACTCGAACATCGTCATCCACATATTTTCGATTCTAATAACACACTGAGTAGCTCAGAAGTGATTGATGGTTGGGAAAAACGTAAGTCAAAGGAACGAGCTGAAAAATCGCAGTTTTCAGTATTAGATGATATCCCGAATTCACTACCTGCATTGATGAAAGCGTATAAAATCCAAAAGCGTTGTGCTTCAGTAGGGTTTGACTGGGATACGCTAGGGCCAGTTGTTGGGAAAGTCCATGAAGAGCTTGAAGAGGTAATGGAAGAAGCCACGCAAGTGGTCGTTGACCAAGCTCGCTTAGAAGAAGAAATCGGTGACTTATTATTTGCAACGGTGAATTTATCCCGTCATTTAGGTCATAAGCCTGAAATAGCGCTGCAAAAAGCTTGTAAGAAATTCGAAGGTCGTTTTCGCCAAATCGAAGAAAGCCTCGCAGAGAGTGGCAAAACGACAGAAAGTGCTACACTTGATGAGATGGAAGGGCTTTGGCAGCAGGTTAAGAACCAAGAATAAGATGGCTCGTCATATTTCGCACTACAGCGTTGTTGACTGCGTTCAGCTACTCGGGTCACATATTGGTGTATGCTCCCCAAGTATCCTCTCTTGCCGCCTAGCTGTAGCACGAACTATATAGAGCCAATGCTCGTTGGGTTTCGCACTACAGCGTTGTTGGTTGCGCTCGGCTACTCGGGTCACATACTGGTGTATGCTCCCTGAGTATCCTCTCTTGCCGCCTAGCTGTAGAACGAACTATATAGAGCATGAATGATATATAGAACGAAGCATCTACAGAAAAATTCTATGTGGTTTGTTCTAAAATCACCTCATGCAATGGTTCCAAACAAAGCTTCAAAAATAATAAGCAGGTTGAAGTTTTCGAAGGCTAAATGTGGAGAGTTGGAGTAAATAGTTATTCAAAATCAAAGTTAGTGTAGAATCGCATTTTTTATGCCATACAATGAGCTGAAAGGATTTAGCTTTTATCATTGAACTGTGTTAATCTATAAAAATAGATAAAGATGACTAATTTTGAAGCGATAAATATTTTTTCGCTTTTAACTTGCTGATAATATTAGAGTATTGATGAAATTTAGCCTTATTATGCTTAGAACATTTGTAGCGAAATTAAGGTTCGGGTATACTGTTTTCCCGTCCTGTTATATCCATCATCTTTTAAACCTAAACTTTCAGGTTCAGCATGAAAACTAATTATATTTTTGTGACCGGCGGGGTCGTATCCTCTCTGGGTAAAGGCATTGCCGCAGCCTCTTTGGCGGCTATACTCGAAGCCCGTGGACTCAATGTGACTATTATGAAACTGGATCCCTACATTAACGTAGACCCAGGCACAATGAGCCCAACCCAACACGGGGAAGTTTTCGTTACAGAAGACGGCGCTGAAACTGACTTAGATTTAGGTCACTATGAGCGCTTCATTCGTACTAAAATGACTCGTCGTAATAACTTTACGACCGGCCGTGTTTACTCTGAAGTTCTGCGCAAAGAGCGCCGTGGCGACTATTTAGGCGCGACAATTCAAGTTATCCCACATATCACTAATGAAATTAAAGACCGCATCATCCGTGGTGGCGAAGGCCATGACGTTGTTTTGGTTGAAGTTGGTGGCACAGTAGGTGATATCGAATCCCTACCATTCCTTGAAGCAATTCGTCAAATGGCGGCGGAAGTCGGCCGTGAGCGCACATTATATTTGCACTTAACCTTAGTGCCATACCTTGCAGCGGCTGGTGAAGTGAAAACTAAGCCAACTCAACATTCAGTGAAAGAATTGCTGTCAATTGGTATTCAACCAGATGTGTTAATTTGTCGTTCAGACAGAGTGATCCCGGCAAATGAGCGTGCAAAAATTGCACTGTTCTGTAATGTGCCAGAGAAAGCCGTTATTTCTCTCAAAGACGTTGATTCAATTTATAAAATCCCAGCCTTATTGAAATCACAAGGCTTGGATGAATATATCTGTAACCGTTTCCGTATTGATGTGCCAGAAGCTAATTTAGCTGAGTGGGAACAAGTTATTTACGAAGAAGCCAACCCTGCTGGTGAAGTTACCATTGGAATGGTGGGTAAATATGTTGAGTTACCTGATGCGTATAAATCGGTAATTGAAGCATTAAAACACGGTGGCTTGAAAAACCGTTTAACCGTGAACATCAAATTGATTGATTCACAAGATATTGAAACTCGCGGTGTTGAGTTATTAAAAGGTTTAGATGCTATTTTAGTACCAGGCGGTTTTGGCGAGCGTGGTGTTGAAGGTAAAATTCTGACCGCTCAATATGCACGTGAAAACAAGATCCCTTACTTGGGTATTTGTTTGGGTATGCAAGTCGCATTGATTGAATTTGCACGTAATGTGGCCAACATGGCAGATGCAAACTCAACAGAATTTAAAGCGGATTGTAAATTCCCTGTTGTTGCGCTGATTACTGAATGGCGTGACGAAGAGGGTAACCTTGAAGTGCGTACAGAAGAGAGCGACCTTGGTGGAACAATGCGCGTTGGTGGGCAACCATGTCATTTAGTGAATGGCAGCCTTGTGCGTGAGATGTATGGTTCAGAAACTATCATTGAACGTCACCGCCACCGTTATGAAGTGAATAATTTACTACTGAAACGCATTGAAGATGCAGGTCTAAAAATTGCAGGCCGTTCAGTGGATAATAAGCTGGTGGAAATTATTGAAAACCCTAATCATCCATGGTTTGTGGCTTGTCAGTTCCACCCAGAATTCACCTCTACACCAAGAGATGGTCATCCGTTGTTTGCAGGTTTTGTTAAAGCCGCTGGTAAGTACCAGAAAGGTGAGTTGAAATAAGATATGGGGAAGTCGGCGCAGGTGCACCAACTTCCCAAAATTTAACTTGTACTGAGGAAAACCTAATGTCCAAAATTGTTAAAGTGATCGGTCGTGAAATCATTGACTCTCGTGGTAACCCAACTGTAGAAGCTGAAGTTCATTTAGAAGGTGGCTTTGTTGGTTTAGCAGCGGCACCATCAGGTGCGTCAACAGGTTCTCGTGAAGCTCTGGAACTGCGTGACGGTGATAAAGCACGTTTTCTGGGTAAAGGTGTTCTGAAAGCAGTTGCAGCGGTTAATGGTCCAATCGCAGAAGCGCTGATTGGTAAAGATGCTAAAGACCAAGCTAACATCGATAAAATCATGATTGATCTCGATGGCACTGAGAACAAATCTAAATTTGGTGCAAACGCAATTCTCGCTGTATCTTTAGCAAGTGCTAAAGCAGCAGCAGCGGCGAAAGGTATGCCTCTGTATGAGCACATCTCTGACTTGAATGGTACTCACGGTCAATACTCTATGCCTCTGCCAATGATGAATATCATCAATGGTGGTGAGCACGCAGATAACAACGTTGATATCCAAGAATTCATGATCCAGCCTGTTGGCGCACCAACGCTGAAAGAAGCGGTCCGTATGGGTTCTGAAATCTTCCACCACTTAGCAAAAGTACTGAAATCTAAAGGTATGAACACTGCGGTAGGTGATGAAGGTGGTTATGCTCCTAACTTAGAGTCAAACGCAGCAGCATTAGCAGCAATTAAAGAAGCGGTTGAACAAGCGGGTTATGTATTAGGTAAAGACGTAACTCTGGCGATGGACTGTGCAGCATCTGAGTTCTATAACGCAGAAACAGGTAATTATGAGCTGAAAGGCGAAGGCAAAACCTTCACTTCACAAGAGTTCACTCATTATTTAGAAGAGCTGACTAAACAGTACCCAATCGTCTCTATCGAAGATGGCCTGAATGAGTCTGACTGGGATGGTTTCGCATACCAAACTAAAGTTCTTGGTGACAAAATCCAACTGGTTGGTGACGACTTATTCGTAACGAATACTAAGATCCTGAAAGAAGGTATCGATAAAGGCATCGCTAACTCTATCCTGATCAAATTCAACCAAATCGGTTCTTTAACTGAAACTTTGGCTGCAATTAAAATGGCGAAAGATGCAGGCTACACAGCTGTTATCTCTCACCGTTCAGGCGAAACTGAAGATGCGACTATTGCAGATTTAGCAGTAGGTACAGCAGCAGGTCAAATCAAAACAGGTTCTATGAGCCGTTCTGACCGTGTGGCTAAATATAACCAACTGATTCGTATTGAAGAAGCATTAGGTAAAAATGCACCATTCAATGGCTTAAAAGAAGTTAAAGGCCAAGCATAATTTATTTTTGTTTAGCTAAATTAGTTAATGGGAAGCGTTCGCTTCCCATTTTTTTGTTGTCAGCCTTAAACCACCTCCTAAGGAGGTGGTGATTGACCCTGTGAGGCTATAGCCTGAAGGAAACTCAATTTAAAACCACCTCTTTTAGATGTGGTATTTAACTGATACTCTCGTTTTACCTGTAGATGATATGGAAACATTAGTTGTAAGCCGTTTTGACGATGACCTTATTCTTACTGATATCAATACTAATAGTATGTTATTAATTAATAAGGCTTTTGAACCAAATACTGAAGAGTATCAGCATCTACAACTACGTTTTTTAAATTCAACAGAAGAAATCAAAGTAAAAACGATAGTAGAAAGTTATGGGCTTACTGATGGTTTTTTGTCCGAAACCAGTAAGTTTGATAAAAGTAGTGAAGAAATAGCACTGAGAAATGAAAATCAATTGTTACAACTGGCAGACACAGCAGTGTCGTTGAATACTGATGAGAGTACATTTAGCAATCAGCGTATTGTTCAATCCCCTTTAACAAATCCCCCTCTTCACATCGGACATATACTATAAATTATTATAAATTAGCCGGCCATCAGCGCTGGCTAATAAAATGGCCTAATTTGAATTAAAATATTTCTTATGTAGCTTAAGTTTTTATTTTGTTTTTTAATTCGCTTTTTTTAATTGTTTATTGGTGGTTAGGACTGAATATTTAGTTTTGTAGTCTTTTGTGTCGCTAGGGATACACTTATCTTGGTTTTTGTAAGGAAAATAAAGCATTTCTTGTTGGTTAAATCAAAAATGAATTAAATTGCGCGGGGTAGATCGCACTTTTAACTTATCCACATTTTCATCTCAATAAATTAACTCTATATTTCACAGCTTATAAATAACTATTAACAATATGCACGCGCTAAAACTAAACTTGCTTCCAAAGCTATGGAGTAAACATGGACGCTTCAGAATCGTTAACACCATCAGTGAGCCCAACGCCCTCGAACAAACGAGGGTGGATAATCTTAGCTGTTGATATCGTACTATTAATTCTATTACTAAAATATTTACCATTCGATGACAAAGCGAATGCAGGTCTTGCAATGATGGTTTTCATTGGTGTGCTTTGGTTAACTGAAGCTATCCACGTCACCATTACTGCATTGTGTATTCCTATCTTAGCAGTCGGCTTAGGGTTGATGAATACAGGGGATGCATTGAAATCATTTGCAAACCCAATCATTTTCTTATTCTTCGGTGGCTTTGCGCTAGCGACAGCTCTACATATCCAAGGCCTTGATAGGCTAATTGCAAATCGCTTACTCATGGCTGCTCGTGGGCGCTTATCAGTAGCGGTATTATTACTGTTTGGTGTAACCGCATTGCTGTCTATGTGGATTAGTAACACAGCGACCGCAGCAATGATGCTGCCATTAGTATTAGGTATACTGTCTAATCTCGATGTCCGCCATGAGCGCAACACTTTTGTGTTTGTTCTATTAGGTGTTGCTTATAGTGCAAGTATTGGTGGTTTAGGTACGATTGTCGGTAGTCCACCAAACGCAATTGCAGCTGCAGCTTTAGGTTTAGATTTCTTATCGTGGATGAAATACGGTATTCCAATAATGGTAGTGTTGCTGCCAATGATGTTTGTATTGATGTACATGATGTTACGCCCTAACCTGAAACACCGTTTTCAAATTGAGTTAGAACACGTTGAGTGGAATGGCAAACGTATTACCGCAATGACGATTTTCCTTTTAGCAGTAGTTTGTTGGATCACAAGTACGTTTATTAGTGATGCATTAGGTGGCGTAAAAGATTTAGATACAATTATTGCGATGAGTGCTGCCATTTTAATCGGTATAACAGGTGTTGCTAGCTGGTCTCAAATTCAAAAAAATACTGAGTGGGGCGTATTGATGCTGTTTGGTGGTGGTTTAACACTGAGCGCAATCTTGAGTTCTTCTGGTGCAAGTAAGATCATGGCAGACTGGATGCAAATGACATTTGGTGAAAGCCACTGGTTTGTTATTATTCTAGCTGTTACTACCTTTATTATCATTCTAACTGAGTTTACCAGTAATACGGCGAGTGCAGCTTTATTAGTACCTATTTTTGCAACAGTTGCTGAAGCATTAGGTATGCCTGTCATTGTCTTAACCATGATTATCGGGATAGGTGCATCTTGTGCATTTATGTTACCTGTCGCTACACCGCCAAATGCGATTGTGTTTGGTTCAGGTTATATTAGGCAGATTGAGATGGTACGTGTCGGTGCGGTATTGAACGTGGCCTGTATCCTAGTTATTTCATTGTTTGCTTGGTTTGTCTGGATGTAACCTAGTATCAATTCATCTTAACTTAACGGCCTCTTTTTGAGGCCGTTATTTTTTGCACTCAAAATAGAAATTAGTGCGCCGTTTTAGCAATAAGAGCTTGCTGGTTTTTCCCTATTTTTATTATGCCTTTATCTGAAAATGTAATGTCTGCATCCCCGCGTACAGAGAAACTCATCGTATTTATAACCCCTTGAATATCTATTTTATTTTGAGGGCAAAGAAAATTGTCTTTACATTGATATTGGTGGCTTTCAAGCACAATATTACGACCTGTCAATTTAGCCTGTTCATTTAGCTCTAACTGATTACCTTGAATATATGGAATATCAGTTTTGAATTTTGAACTGTATTTGACAACGCCTTCACTAGGGGAAAGGGTGCTATTGCCAGATGCGCTGATATAATTTTGTATGGCAGAGTGGATATTAAGGGAGTTTTGCAGCTTTATTTGGTCTGCAACTACATTTAGCTTTGATAGTTGAATTGGGTTTCCTTGTTGCTGGCTAATACTGATTTGGCTAGCTGGCTGAGTTGAAAACTTCAATTGGTTATAGTCCTCCAATTTTTGGAGTTCTAGTTGGTTGTCTTTATCTTTGTTTTTCACATATTTTTTTTCAAACTTACCGGCAATTAAGGATAGGCTATTAATATTATCAACGGTGCCGTCTTTCCATGAAATACCATTAGGATTCGCGATAACAAGGTTAGCGCGTTGCCCTTTAATACCTAATATTCCTTGCAAGTGGCTTGCTTCAGTTCCTGTGACTTCTGCAAAAATAAGCCTTGCTGCTTTATTATTAAGCTTAGTATTACTGTTAATGTCATTATTGAAAATTAAGCCATCGTCATTAGATGAGAGACTTTCAAATGTATTAAATGAAATGTTGTTCTTTAGAGGGGCTTCTATATTGATGACTTTTGCCTTAGAGATATCAGGGGATTCGGCCAATGATGCATTGTGATACAAAGTACAAGTTAATAGAGTGAATAATATGGTTTTCTTCATTTTTAGTAGCTCCTTGCTGTAAAAATTCCTTTTATGATTAAAAGTATAATGCACCAAGTTGATTATTTTACTAATCAAAAATTAGCTGGGTTTAATAAAATATGATACGCAGCCCCTCATTGACCTAGATGAAACACGATATTTTCATTCTAGCCGCACTAAGGGGCGTTTCTATTTTGGTTATCAGACGCCTCTATTTGGGTTATCAAGAGAGCGAAGGCACAGATACTGATTAGCTTGAAAGGGGAGGCGGTCTACAGCAAGTTAGAATTAATACACAAAAAAAAGAGCCACTTATGTGGCTCTTTTCAATTTACCTATCAGCAATTATTGTGCTGTTGGTGGATGGCTGTGTTCAATATCCTCTGACTTCTTGGTAAAGCGGCGACGTATCACCACGAAGAAGACAGGCACGAAGAAGATAGCCAATGAGGTTGCGGCAAACATTCCCCCAAGAACACCAGTACCTACTGAGTTCTGGGATGCAGAACCTGCACCGTTACTAAACACCAGTGGGATAACACCTAACATAAATGCTAAAGATGTCATCAGAATTGGTCGTAAACGCATTTTAACTGCATTCAGCGTTGCTTCGACTAACCCTTTACCTTCTTTCTCCATCAAGTCTTTGGCGAATTCAACAATCAAGATTGCGTTTTTCGCCGAGAGCCCAATGGTTGTTAAGAGACCCACTTTAAAGTAAACGTCGTTGTCTAGACCACGAACACTGGTAAACAGTAACGCACCAATAATACCTAATGGAACGACTAACATAACTGAGAATGGAACTGACCAGCTTTCATAGAGAGCCGCCAAACACAGGAAGACCACTATCAAGGAGATTGCGTACAGAGCAGGGGCTTGGTTACCTGCTAAGCGTTCTTGATATGACATACCTGTCCACTCGTAACCAATTCCTTCAGGCAGGTTTTCAGTGGTGAGTTTTTCCATTAACAGCATCGCATCACCCGTACTTTTCCCAGGAGCTGCTTGGCCTTGAATGTTCATCGCAGGGACACCGTTATAACGCTCTAAACGCGGTGAACCATACTTCCAAGGGTCTTTGGATTCGTCCATAAAGGCAGAGAACGGAACCATTTTACCTTGGTTATTACGAACATATAGGTTACTGATGTCAGAAGGTAACATACGGCTTTCTGCGTCACCTTGTACGTAAACTTTCTTCACACGACCACGGTCGATAAAGTCATTCACGTAGCTTCCACCAAACATAGAACTCAATGTTGCGTTGATATCACTAATAGCAACACCTTGAGCCTGTGCTTTTTGTTGGTCAATATAAATACGGTATTGCGAGGTATCATCCTGACCATTTGGACGAACACCTTGAAGCATTTCTGGGTGCTGAGCAGCTAATCCAAGTAACTGATTACGGGCTTGCATTAATTTATCATGCCCCAAGTTACCTTTATCGACTAACTCAAAGTCAAACCCGTCTGCGGTACCTAACTCAACAATTGCGGGTAGGTTAAAGGCGTAAATCAATGCCTCTTGTTTTTGTGACAGTGCGATATTCGCGCGCTGTACAATCGCATCAACGTGGTTTTCATCACCTTTACGTTCGCTCCAATTTTTTAGAACGACGAAAGCGAGACCCATATTTTGACCTTGACCTGCGAAGCTAAAGCCCCCTACGGTAAAGACCGATTCAACGTTTTTGGCTTCTTCGGTATGGTAGTAGTTATTTACTTCATCCAATACCGCTTGGGTTTGTTCCTGTGTTGATCCTGGTGGTAACTGGATCATAGACAAGAATACCCCTTGGTCTTCCGCGGGTAAGAAGGAAGACGGTAAGCGAACGAACATGAACGCCATACCAACCACTAACAGCAAGTAAATCACTAAATAACGGCCAGTGCCGTTAAGCATACGGCTTACACTGTCGGTGTAGTGGTGTGCTTGTTTTTCAAATGTACGGTTAAACCATCCAAAGAACCCTTTTTGGCTACCATGGCTGCCTTTTTCAATTGGCTTCAACATGGTGGCACACAGTGCTGGTGTTAAGATCATCGCAACCAGTACTGACAAGATCATGGACGATACAATGGTAATAGAGAACTGACGATAAATTGCCCCGGTAGAACCTCCAAAGAAGGCCATTGGGATAAATACCGCAGATAGAACCATTGCAATACCGACTAATGCACCTTGGATTTGACCCATTGATTTTTTGGTCGCTTCTTTTGGTGACAAGCCTTCTTCTTGCATAACACGCTCAACGTTCTCAACAACGACGATGGCGTCATCGACGAGAAGCCCGATGGCGAGTACCATCGCGAACATGGTCAAGGTGTTTATGGAATAACCAAATGCCGACAAGATAGCAAAGGTACCTAACAATACGACAGGTACTGCAATTGTTGGTATCAGCGTTGCACGGATGTTTTGTAGGAACAAATACATAACGACAACAACCAGCATGATTGCTTCCACTAACGTTTTAACTACTTCGTTAATTGAAATTTTAACGAATGGAGTTGTATCGTATGGATAAACAATCTCTAACCCTTGAGGGAAGAAAGGTTTCATTTCCTCAAGTGCAGCACGGACGTTATTAGACGTGTCTAACGCGTTCGCACCAGTTGCCAGTTTAATACCGATACCTGCTGCTGGCTTACCATTAAAGCGGGCAATCGTACTATAGTTTTCAGCACCTAATTGGACATCAGCAACATCCTTAATACGCACTTGTGAACCATCTTGGTTTACACGTAATAAAATATTGCTAAATTCTTCAGGGCTATTCAAACGTGTCTGCGCAATGATAGAAACGTTTAAACGCTGGTTTGCTATAGACGGTGAACCACCGAGTTGCCCTGCTGCGACTTGGTTATTTTGTACCTTGATCGCATTAATGACATCCGTTGTGGTCATGTTGTACTTAACGAGTTGCTCTGGTTTTAACCAAATACGCATTGCATATTGGGTACCGAACAGTTGAGTTTCACCTACACCGTTAACTCGGCTAAGTGGGTCTTTAATGTTTGACCCTACGTAGTCGGCAATATCGTATTGCCCCATTGAGCCATCGCTAGAAACGAAACCCGCAACCATTAAGAATGAACTAGTTGATTTATCGACACTAATACCTTGTTGCTGAACTTCTTGTGGCAACAATGGCATCGCCAGTTGCAATTTGTTTTGCACCTGTACTTGCGCGATATCACCATCAGTTCCTGCTTCAAATGTCAGCGTAATGCTAGCAGAACCTGATGAATCACTGCTCGATGACATATATACCAAGTTATCGATACCGTTCATATTCTGTTCGATAACCTGCGTTACTGTATTTTGTACCGTCTCAGCATCCGCTCCCGGATAGTTAGCTGAAATAGAAACAGCCGGTGGCGCGATGGTCGGGTACTGTGAAACAGGTAACTGGATAATTGCCAACAGACCAGCAAGCATGGTGATAATTGCAATTACCCACGCAAAAATTGGTCTTTCTATAAAAAACTTAGGCATTAATCAGCCGCTCCCTTATTTAGACTTTTCTTCAGGTTTTGCCTGATTGTCTATGGATTGCGTTTCTAAGTTTGCTTCCTTAGGATTCACAACAATTCCTGGTTTGATTTTTTGTAAGCCGATGACAATGACACGATCACCTGCTTGTAGACCTTCAGTTACCAGCCATTTGTTGCCAACTGCTTGTCCTGCTTTAACTTGTCTGACTTCAACTTTATTCTCAGCGCCAACAACCATGACTTGAGAAGTTCCTTGAGCCGTACGAGATAATCCTTGTTGCGGAACTAGAATCGCATTTTCAACAACACCATCTTCTAATACAGCACGAACAAACATACCTGGAAGTAACTCTTTGTTCGGATTAGGGAACATGGCTCTCATCGTGATAGACCCTGTTGTTTCATCAACAGTGACATCAGAGAATTCCAAAACCCCTTTTTGTGCGTATTCTTGACCGTTATTATTGATCAAACGGACAGGCGCTTGCCCTGACTCTTGCTGTATAGCACCTTTCGCTATCTCATTTCTCAGACGTAAGAAATCGTCACTCGACTGTGTTACGTCCACATAGATAGGGTCAAGTTGCTGAACACGCATTAATTCAGTGGCTTGTCCTGATGATACTAAAGCTCCCTCAGTCACACTCGATTTGCCAGTACGGCCGCTAATCGGCGCAGTGACTTTGGTATAATTCAGGTTAATACGTGCAGTTTCAACCGCTGCTTCAGCCGCTTTGACGGCAGCAAGTGCTTGTGCATAGGTTGAGGTCGCTTGGTCGTATTCCTGACGACTAATGTAATTAGTTCCTAACAATGGTTTATAACGCTTCACCGTTAAGGCAGCCAGATTTGCATTTGCTTGTGCTTTTGCTAGCTCCGCTTTTGCGCTGTCATAGGTTGCTTGGAATGGTGCTGGGTCAATTTGGTATAAAGATGTCCCTGCTTCTACGTCGCTACCTTCTTTATAGTTGCGCTTTAAAATGATGCCACTAACCTGAGGGCGAACCTCGGCAACACGAAATGCGGATGTACGGCCTGGTAACTCGGTTTTGAGAGTCAGAGGTTCGGCTTTAAGCGTAACAATTCCTACTTCAGGCGCCGGGCGTTCTCCGCCACCTTGTTGTTCATCGTTACAACCAGATAAAGCCAAGCCACCTGAAAGAACTAACAGAGCCAGAGGTAACACCCCTCTGTTTTTTCGCATAAGTTAACCTCAATTAATCAATATGAGTTCAAAACAAAAATAAGAAAAATGGTAAACAATATGATTTATCACTGTGCTATAGTACAAACATACACGAATGTATGTAAATCAGCTTTCGATAGAAACGGGTCACAATGGCACGAAAAACTAAACAACAGGCTGAAGAAACCCGTCAGGAAATATTAGATGCTGCCATCAAAACATTCTCTGAACGAGGAGTTTCTGCCACATCATTAGCCGATATTGCAAAAGCAGCGAGGGTTACCCGAGGTGCAATATATTGGCATTTCAAAAACAAAGTTGATCTCTTTTATCAAGCTTGTGAATTTGGTGATAACCAAATAATACAAGCTGAAGAATATTATCGTTCTAAATATACCAATGATCCACTTTCAATACTAAGAGAATTATTAGTTTATATTTTGACTGGTTTTATTGAAAGTCCTAAAAATCGCGCTTTGATGGAAATTTTCTTTTTGAAGTGTGAATTAGTGGGTGAAATGGCAGAGTTAGTTGATTTTAAACGCGCTAACTATGTTGCGAGTCAATGCCGAATAGTTGACAATTTGACTGCCTGTATTGATGCAGGTCAACTTCCTGCTGACCTTGATGTGGAAGCAGCCGCGATTATGATCCGTTCATTAATGTCTGGTTTATTAGAAAACTGGCTACTCCAATCAGAAAATTTTAATATTAATCAACATACAATTACATTGGTTGATACACTATTAGAAACACTAAAGTGTAGTACGACAATCCGGTTAAAACCAATTCAAACTGAATAAGTGGAGTCCATATGACCTCTATCTTGATTATTGCCAATGGGGCACCTTACGGCAGTGAAACACTGTTCAACTCATTGCGACTAGCGATAACGTTAAAAGAGCAAGAGCCGCAGTTAGATTTAAAAATTTTTCTGATGTCAGATGCTGTGGGCGCAGGATTGGCTGCTCAAAAGCCGAAAGAAGGCTATAATCTTCAACAAATGTTAGAGATTTTAACGGCACAAAATGTCCCCGTTAAATTATGTAAAACTTGCACAGATGCCCGCGGTGTAAGTGAGTTAACTCTTGCTGATGGTGTTGAAGTAGGCACGTTAGTTGAGCTTGCAAGCTGGACATTAACGGCAGATAAAGTATTAACTTTCTAATATTTTACGTAAAATATGTTTAATTAGGTGAAAGTAAGTGTGGGTAGGCGACTATCGGCACTTTGCTTAATTAAACAATATAATTATTTGTATAAAGGAATGCCATTATGATGAAACAACAATGGAAGTGGCGGCAGTTAGTATCGATAACACTGTTTTTTTTCATCATATCTTTTTCCAGTTCAATTACGGCATTAACATCAAATAACTTACCTGATAAGAATGAAATAAAAAGTGCGCTCAGCGCATTGAATAAAAAAAGTTCACTCAGTGAAGAAGATAAACTTGCTCTCGCTGATCTGGAAAAAACCTCAGATTTTTATAACGAGCTAGATAAACTCGAACAGCGAACGGCTGAACTGCAAAAAAAACTGAGTAACGCGAGTGAAGAATCGAAACAAGCAGCACAAGGTTTGTTGCAAATAAAAAATGAAAATGAGCAGCGCACCGAAAATTTCCTACGAAAAATACAAGATAGTTCTCTTTCACAATTAGAAGCATTACAAGCCTCTTATTTAGAAAATCTGCAAACAGAACAAAATGACCTTGCAACCTATAGTAGCCAATTAATTGGCTTACAAACGCAGCCTGAAAGGGCACAAGCGATGATGTTGGAAAATGCGAGGCGCTTACAGGAAATTCGTAATGAGCTAAATAGTTCATTGAATGAATCTGTGAATTTAAGACCAACTCAAATTACCATGCTGCAAGTTGAACAGTATTTATTGCAGCAACAAAATGAATATCAAAAACGTATTCTACAGGCTAACACTCAATTACAAGATGTGCTGCAAAAACAGCGTGATTATACCGCCGCCTATATTGAGCAATTGGAACATCATATTCAGCAAGTACAAAACGCGATTAGCCATCGTCGCCTAAATGACTCCCAATCAACAGTGCGTGAAGCATTGAGTACTTCTGAAACCGATATTGAAGCGCAACAGAATCCCATTATTCAAAAAGAAATTGCGATTAATAATGCGCTTAGTGACCGTTTAATCGCAGTGACAGAAAGTAGTAATAAACTGGTGCAAAATGGTATTCGAGTGAAAACATGGCTTGAAAGAGCGACGCAGTCAGAACGAAATCTAAAAGAACAAATTAATGTATTACGCGGTAGCTTATTGCTTTCACGAATTTTATTTCAACAACAAATTGATTTGCCTCCTGACATTTTAACTAAGAATTTACCTACAACGATTGCCGATTTGCGGCTTGAACAGTTTGATATTAACCAACAGCGTGATGAGCTTTACCAACCTAATGATTATATTACGAAGTTGGAACAGCAATTTGAGATAAAAACAGGGGATGAGCCAGCAAATAGCACATTATTATCAGCTGAAGATAAATCCTCGTTATTGAAACTATTGGAAGTACGTCGGGGGTTATTAGACGAACTTAACCAGCAGCTTGGTGGGCAAATTTCGCAAGCTATCAACTTGCAATTGGATCAAAACCAATTATTGAGTGTGGTGAGTTCTCTTGAAAACACATTAGCCCAGCAAATATTTTGGGTGAATAGTAATAAACCAATTGATTTGGAATGGGTTAAAGGTTTCCCTGAAGCCGCAGCAACACAAATTAATAGCTTTGATTTTAGTTTATCGAATCGCAGTATTAAACGGGGAATGAGTAATTCACTGTTAGTTGTTATTCCACTTGTATTGGTCGCGCTGTTGTTTATTTGGTTTAACCGTAAAATTAATAATCGATTGCAAGATATTGACCAACGGCTTTCCAGTTTGCGTAACGATAGTGTGTTAAGCACACCTTTTGCGCTACTGCTGACATTAATGCAAACCTTACCTATTTCACTGTTTTTACTGGCATTTGGCTATTGGTTCTTGAAAACAGGAAATGTACAAGGGCCATTCTTCTGGCAATTTTGCCAACAGTTGGCGATATTTTGGGCATTATTTGAGCTGACTTTTCGCGTGTTAAAACCGCAAGGTATTGCTCGAAAACATTTTGGTATCGAAAAAGAGAAAATATCCCAGACGCGGCGCCAAATGCTCCGGTTATCGATTCCGTTGGTACCACTCATTTTCTTCTCCACTTATGGGGTTACTAACCCACTGAAAGTGTCTGAGGACGTGATAGGTCAGTTGATCGTGCTGGTTTCTCTTATCCTGTTATGTATCTTTACTGTTCCTTTTTGCAAACAAGTTTGGCAAGAGAAGGGTAGCCACTTAACGCGTAGTATTGTCGTGACATTGCTGACATTTTCGCCATTAATTTTAGTGGGCTTAATGATGGCAGGCTACTACTACACCACTTTACGCTTAGCAAACCGTTGGATAGACAGTTTATACCTGTTATTGCTGTGGTATATCACTTATAGCGCGTGTTTGAGGGGGTTAACATTGGTTGCCCGTAAATTGGCGTATCAGCGTGCTATTGAGCGGCGTGCGATGTTGAAGCAAGAAGAGGTTGAGAACGAACCTATTAAAGAACCCCCAATGACCATTGAGCTGATTAGCCAGCAATCGTTACGCCTTACCACGATGGTGTTGTTTATTATCTTTGCATTGGCGTTTTACGCAATTTGGTCTGATTTCATCACTATTTTCTCTTTCTTAGATAGCGTGAATTTGTGGAGCTATACCGCCACATCGGCAGATGGGGGAAATATCTTACAATTCGTCACGTTAGCGAATTTAATTTTGGCTCTGGTGATCATTATTGTTGCTTGGGTGATGACGCGAAATCTCCCCGGGTTACTGGAGGTTTTGGTCTTATCGCGGTTAAAACTTCGTCAAGGTTCCACTTATGCCATCACGACAATATTGACTTATATTATTGTGGGAATTGGGGCGATCGCCTCATTAGGGATGATTGGTGTCACGTGGAACAAGCTGCAATGGTTGGCGGCAGCCTTAACGGTCGGGTTAGGGTTTGGTTTACAAGAAATTTTTGCTAACTTTGTTTCAGGGATCATTTTATTGTTTGAGCGGCCGATCCGCATTGGCGATACGGTCACTATTGGGACCTATTCAGGAACAGTCAGTAAAATTCGCATTCGTGCAACAACGATCGTCGATTTTGATCGTAAAGAAGTGATCATACCCAATAAAGCATTTGTGACTGAGCGGTTGATCAACTGGTCGCTATCAGACACCGTTACACGTATTACGATTGCGATCGGGGTAGCGTATGGTTCTGATCTTGATAAAGTAAAACGCGTTTTACTATCTGCCGCAACCAGTAACAGTAAGGTAATGACGGAACCTGCTCCCAATGTTTATTTCACCAGTTTTGGCGCGAGCACGCTAGATCATGAATTGCGTTTTTATGTGCGGCAGATAGGTGACCGTGGTGTGACCAGCGATGAAGTGAACCGTGCGATAGATAAATTATGTCGAGAAAATGATATTGATATTGCATTCAACCAGTTAGAAGTTCATTTGCATAATAGCAAAGGGGATGAAGTGCAAGAAGTGAAACGTACACCAAAAGACAGTGATGACAACCTACCAAGTTAATTAGATTTCATCTGTGCGGGTGGCTTGTGCCGCCTGCATCTGTTTGGAAATATAATCATTTTTAACAATATCAAGGGCTTTTAATACAATATCGGCTTCAATATCTGAATTTTCGAGTAAATAAATCAAATCAACGGCAAGTTGTACTTCTTGTGGGGCATCTTTGAGCGAATTCATAGCGATCCCTTCTAATATTTAATCAAAGTATTGATTTTCTTGATGTTCAATGGCTTTTTCAATGCGCAAAAGTGCTTGGCGGCATCGGTACAAACGGCCTGCGAGTACAGCGAGTTCTTTTTGGCATTGGTGCTGCAAACGGTGGTCGGTTAGCTCACTTAAATGAAGTTCTTTTTCACTCACCATGGCCTGCAAGCGTCGTTCATAGTCTTGGTGTTGTGATAAACGTTCATATAAATCAACCTGTTCCCTTTTTTTAGTGAAACTAGACTCTTTTTCACGTAAAGTTTGTGTAGAGATCTCTCGTGAAATTGCCTGCATTTGATGGACAATTTTCTCAGTCAGAAAATTGACCTGCTCGCTGTGGTTTAACGTTACGCTATGGCACAATTGCTGGTATAAGGTCTGTAATTCGTTTTGGCAATCACCCAAACGGGTTGATTTGCGACTAAACAATTGCATATCGAAGCGTGAATGTGAAAACTCAAGATCCTTTATGGGTTCCACTCGTGTTTTCAATTCATCAATTTGCTTTTTTAACGCGTCCAAAAGAGCGGGAATTTTCATTTTTTGTTCTCATTAAGTGTCAAAAATAGCGGAATATTGATATTCAGCAACAAAACTGATGCCAAATTGACGGCTTCTTATTGCATTTTTATGGTACTTTACATAGATTCTACACTTTCGTGTTTACTACATGGCTTTTATTATGACCGCTAAAGAGCAACAACTGCAATTGATTAAAGAAAGTATCGCATCGATTCAAAATTATCCAATCGAAGGCGTGATCTTTCGTGACATTACGACTTTATTAAATAACCCTGCTGCATACCAAGCAACGATTGATATGTTAGTGGAACATTATCAAAATAAAGGCGTCACTAAAATTGTAGGAACTGAAGCGCGTGGTTTCCTATTTGGCGCGCCAGTTGCATTACGTTTAGGCGTAGGTTTTGTCCCTGTGCGTAAAAAAGGGAAGTTACCACGTGAAGTATTGAGTATGACTTACGACCTTGAGTATGGCACCGATACGCTTGAGATCCATAAAGATAGCATCAGCCCTGAAGATAACGTCTTAGTTGTTGATGACTTACTCGCGACCGGTGGTACCGTGGAAGCAACGGTAAGAATGATCAAACAGCTTGGTGCTAATGTTGTTGATGCGGCATTTATCATCTGTTTACCTGATCTTGGCGGCGTTGAACGTCTACAAAAAGAAGGTGTTTCTTCTTATAGCCTTGTTGAGTTCCCAGGCCACTAATCTTTATTTTCCCTCTATTTTTATCACAGCCTCGCTGTATAGGTTGAGGCTGTGGTAGCATGGTACTATGATTATATATATTCACGTACCATGTTAAATGACAGTGGAATCCATGAGCTATCAGGTACTTGCCCGTAAGTGGCGCCCCCAAAAATTTTCAGACGTTGTTGGCCAACAGCACGTTTTGACTGCACTCGCTAATGGGCTAACGCATCAGCGGCTTCATCACGCCTATCTTTTCTCAGGTACACGTGGTGTAGGGAAAACGACGATTGCGCGCCTATTTGCTAAAGGTCTTAATTGTGAAACAGGGATCACCGCCTCGCCTTGTGGACAATGCGCTAATTGCCTTGAAATAGAACAAGGGCGATTTGTCGATTTAATTGAAATTGATGCGGCTTCCCGTACTAAAGTCGAAGACACTCGTGAATTATTAGACAACGTCCAATACGCACCAGCACGTGGGCGCTTCAAAGTTTATTTAATTGACGAAGTACATATGCTGTCTCGTCATAGTTTCAATGCGTTGTTAAAAACCCTTGAAGAACCGCCTGAACATGTGAAGTTTTTATTGGCGACGACGGACCCGCAAAAACTCCCCGTGACCATTTTGTCTCGCTGTTTGCAATTCCATCTAAAAGCGTTAGATGTCACGCAAATCAGTGAGCAACTTGAACTCATCCTAAATGCAGAAAATATTGAGCATGACCAACGTGCTCGCCAGCTGATAGCAAGAGCGGCTGATGGTAGTTTACGTGATGCATTAAGCTTAACTGACCAAGCCATTGCGATGGGGCAAGGGAAAGTCACGGCTGATATTGTCAGCCAAATGCTAGGAACCCTTGATGATGAACAGCCATTAGCGATTATTGAAGCGTTAGTACGTGCCGATAGCATGGCGGTAATGGAGCAGGTGGAGCAAGCTGCCAGTCGCGGAGCGGATTGGGAGAACTTGCTGGTGGAAATTTTGTCGCAATTACACCGTATCGCGATGATCCAACTGCTTCCTGCTGAACAAGAAACAGACCCGTCATCGACAGAAGGGCGGCTACGGCAGGTCGCAAGGGTCATTTCCCCTGCAGACCTTCAACTGTTTTACCAAACGTTATTAGTCGGAAGGAAAGAACTTCCCTATGCCCCTGAGCGGCGTATGGGGGTTGAAATGGCACTATTACGTGCATTAGCTTTTCATCCTAAAAATGTGATTGCTGAAATTGAAGCACCGCCAAAAGTTATTCCACAAGCCGCTGTTCAATCTGCACCGTCTGCGGCATCAAATATGACGCAAAGGGTGCCTCCGACACAAGCGCGAGCAGAAAATCTGCCAGACAATAGCCCAACGTTACAGTTATTGAAGGCTAGGCAGGCGTTACAATCTCCACAAAGTGAGGATCCTAGCCCAAAAAAGGCTAAACCGGTGACGCCTGAAAGGGCTAAGCCGGCGGCATCAGCACTGGAAAGGCTGGCCGCCGTGACCAGCAAACATCAACAAAATGTGGTTAATAAAGCGTCTCAGGCGGCAAAACTACAAAAACCAAAGCAATACCAATGGAAGCCTCAAAATGAAGAGGCGATGGCGCCAAAAGAGGCAGTGACAACGCCAAGCGGGATCAAAGAGGCGTTAGAATATGAAAAAACGCCTGAGTTAGCCGTTAAAATTATTGAGGAAGGGCGAGTTCGTGACAGTTGGTCAGGGAAAATTGCAAAATTAAATATTCCCAAACTGGTTGAACAATTAGCTTTGAATTCATATATAGAAGAGTTAAGCGAGTCGCAAATTGTTTTACATTTGCGCTCGGCTCAGAAGCATCTCGATAAACCATCGGCACACAAAGCGTTGGAAGAAGCTCTGAGCGAACTATATGGTCGTACTGTTGAACTGAAAATCGTTCATGATGATAATAGCGAGGTGAAAACCCCGCTAGAATGGCGACAGGCGATTTATGAAGAAAAACTGGCACAAGCGCGCCAGTCTATTATTGCGGATAAAACGATTCAAAAACTGCGCTCAATGTTTGATGCGCAATTAGATGAAGAGAGTATTCGCCCCGTTTAACGCTACAGTCTCATTGTTAAGCTGTAGCCTCAGTTGTGAGAGATAACTATGTTTGGTAAAGGTGGATTGGGTAACCTGATGAAACAGGCCCAGCAAATGCAAGATAAAATGCAAAAAGTTCAGGAAGAAATCGCTCAACTCGAAGCTACAGGTGAGTCTGGAGCTGGCTTAGTTAAAGTGACCATTAATGGTTCACACAACTGCCGTCGTGTTGAAATCGACCCTAGCTTGCTTGAAGACGACAAAGAAATGTTAGAAGATTTGATTGCCGCGGCATTCAATGATGCTGCACGTCGTATCGAAGAAACTCAGAAAGAAAAAATGGCGAGTGTTTCCAGTGGTATGCAATTACCACCAGGCTTTAAGATGCCATTCTAATGCAAACAAGTCCGCTTCTTGAATCGTTGATGGAAGCTCTGCGCTGTCTTCCGGGGGTTGGCCCCAAGTCAGCGCAGCGAATGGCTTTTCATCTTTTACAGCGTGACCGTAGTGGTGGAATGCGTTTAGCACAATCACTCACTCGAGCTATGTCTGAAATAGGCCACTGTCGTGATTGCAGAACATTTACAGAACAAGATGTTTGTAATATTTGTGATAACCCACGCCGCCAACAGAATGGCTTAATTTGTGTGGTTGAAAGCCCCGCAGATATCTATGCAATCGAACAAACCGGGCAATTTTCCGGCCGCTATTTTGTACTTATGGGGCATTTATCACCACTTGATGGCATTGGCCCTATGGATATCGGTCTTGATAGGCTCGAAGAGCGTTTGGCGTCAGAGACGGTCAATGAGGTGATTTTAGCAACTAACCCAACGGTAGAAGGGGAAGCGACGGCAAATTATATTGGGCAAATGTGTGGCCAATATGGAGTGGCGGCGAGCCGAATTGCACACGGGGTGCCTGTTGGCGGAGAACTGGAGCTTGTCGATAGTACGACGTTATCGCATTCGCTCTCCGGCCGCTCTCGGTTGTAATATCCTCGTCATATTTCAAGCTGTAGGGGTGTTGGCTGCACTCGGCGACTCGGGTCACATACTGATGTATGCTCCTCGAGATCTCCTCATTTGCCGCCTACCTACAACTTGAACTATTTAGAGGATAGTATTGATTTCGTTTTTCTAAAATCACCCTACAGAATTCAGTTATTAATTTAAGCCGTAGGGGCTGCACTCGGTGACTCAGGTCATATACTGGTATGCTCCTAGGGATTAACGTATTTGACGCCTAGCTACAGCATAAATTATTTAGAGGATATGTTTGGGGGTGATTAAAACGATCCCTTTCATCAACTTCCTTTAGAATGATGACGGATGTGATTATTTTCTTTCTAATCATTAGCTTTTGGTTCTGATGGTTTAAATTTTTTGTTCTTTTCGCTTGAATTTCTGTTTTTCGCCCCCAACTAATCTGCATCGATAAGTCAAACCTATCCAATTAGATTGATGAAATAGAGGCGATTAATGAGTATGAAAGGACAGGAAACGCGTGGTTTCCAATCAGAAGTTAAACAACTCCTCCAATTAATGATCCACTCTCTTTATTCAAATAAAGAGATTTTCTTACGCGAATTGATCTCCAACGCATCAGATGCGGCGGATAAACTGCGTTTTCGTGCATTATCTAAACCCGAACTGTATGAAAACGATGGTGAGCTGCGCGTGCGCATTAGTGCTGACAAAGACCAAGGTACATTGACCATCAGCGATAACGGTATCGGTATGAGCCGTGAAGAGGTGATTGAAAACCTCGGAACTATCGCGAAGTCCGGCACAAAAGCATTCTTAGAATCATTAGGTAGTGACCAAGTCAAAGATAGCCAAATGATTGGTCAATTTGGTGTGGGCTTCTATTCTGCATTTATCGTGGCTGACAAAGTAACGGTACGTAGTCGTGCGGCAGGTGCTCCTGCAAATGAAGGTGTGTTCTGGGAATCTGCTGGTGAAGGTGAATACACCATCGCTGATATTGAAAAAGCCGAACGTGGCACCGAAATTACCTTACATTTGCGCGATGACGAAAAAGAATATTTGGATAACTGGCGCTTGCGTTCAGTGATTAGCAAATATTCTGACCATATTGCTTTACCCGTTGAAATCGAAGAAAAAAATGAAGAAGACGGTACGGTCACTTGGGAAAAAATTAACCAAGCGAAAGCATTATGGACGCGTAGTAAGTCTGAAATTTCAGACGAAGAATATACCGAGTTCTATAAACATATTTCCCATGACTACGCAGACCCACTAACATGGTCACATAACCGTGTAGAAGGTAAGCAAGAGTATACCAGCCTGCTGTATGTGCCTTCTAAAGCGCCATTTGATTTATGGAATCGTGACCAACAACACGGCTTGAAACTCTATGTTCAACGCGTATTTATTATGGATGATGCAGAACAGTTCATGCCGAATTACCTGCGTTTTATTCGTGGGGTGTTGGACTCCAATGATTTACCATTGAACGTTTCGCGGGAAATACTGCAAGACAGCGCATTAACCCGTAGTTTGCGCAGTGCATTAACCAAGCGCGTCCTGCAAATGCTGGAAAAACTGGCTAAATCAGATGCAGAAAAATACCAAACCTTCTGGCAACAATTCGGTTTAGTGATGAAAGAAGGCCCTGCGGAAGATATGGCAAATGGTGAAACTATTGCTAAACTCCTGCGTTTTGCAACGACTCATACTGATAGCAGTGTACAGAACGTCTCTTTAGACGATTATGTAAGCCGCATGGTTGAAGGCCAAGATAAAATTTACTACATCACGGCAGACAGCTATGCAGCGGCAAAAGGCAGCCCGCATCTTGAGTTATTCCGTAAAAAAGGCATAGAAGTCTTGCTGTTATCTGACCGTATTGATGAATGGATGATGAATTACTTATCGGAATTCGACGGTAAACAGTTCCAATCCGTAAGTAAAGCCGATGAGTCATTAGATAAGCTAGCGGATGAAAACAAAGCGGAACAAGAGGAAGCTGATAAGCAATTAGAGCCCTTTATTGAGCGCGTTAAGTCATTCCTTGGTGAGCGTGTTAAAGAGGTTAAACTCACGCATCGCTTAACGGATACACCTGCAATTGTCACGACAGATGTAGATGAAATGAGTACACAGATGGCGAAACTGTTTGCAGCAGCAGGACAAGCCGCGCCAGAAGTGAAATATAACTTCGAATTGAACCCAACGCACCCTTTGGTTAAAAAAGCAGCTGAAGTCACTGATGAGTCCGTGTTTGCTGATTGGGTTGATGTCCTGCTGGATCAAGCATTATTAGCAGAACGTGGTACATTGGAAGATCCAAACCTATTTATACGAAAAATCAATGAATTACTTCTAAAGTAATTTAATCTAGTATTTTCGTTATTGAGCATAAACCACGCTTTTGCTTGTGCTTTAGCGTGGTTTTTTTCTTTTGCGAAAAAAGATAAATGCGAAATCGTTTACGTGTGTTCTTGAGTAAAGCGGCATGCTAATGGTATGGTAGCTTGTTTTCTTTTCAAATTATAAAAATCTAAATAGCAAGGGGTTTACGCAATGCGTATCATTCTGCTTGGCGCTCCAGGCGCTGGTAAGGGCACTCAAGCTCAATTTATTATGGAAAAGTTTGGGATCCCTCAAATTTCAACCGGTGACATGTTACGTGCCGCTGTTAAATCAGGGAGCGAACTTGGTTTACAAGCTAAAGAGCTGATGGATAACGGTAAATTAGTTACTGATGAATTAGTTATCGCATTAGTTAAAGAGCGCATCAAACAAGATGACTGCCGCAATGGCTTCTTGTTGGATGGGTTCCCCCGTACTATCCCTCAAGCGGACGCCATGAAAGAAGCTGGCATCACTGTTGATAACGTGCTGGAATTTGATGTACCTGATGAAATCATTGTTGAGCGCATCATTGGTCGTCGTGTGCATGCACCATCAGGCCGTGTTTATCATATCAACTTTAACCCACCAAAGGTTGAAGGCAAAGACGATGTAACAGGTGAAGAACTAACCATCCGTAAAGATGACCAAGAAGACACCGTACGTAAGCGTCTGGTTGAATACCATGCATTAACTGCACCTTTAATTGCGTATTACCAAAATGAAGCTAAACAAGGGAATACCAAGTACTTCAAATTAGACGGTACGCGTAAAGTAGCAGAAGTTAGTGAAGAACTGGCGAAAATTTTAGGTTAATATTTGTACTTATCATGATGTGTATTGCAGTAATAGTCACTGCAATTCGAATTATTTTAAGTATAAGGTATTATATGGAGGCAGCGATGATCGCTGCCTTTGTTTTTTATACCACTTGGTGACAAAAATCGTTAATTAACTGTGCTAAAGTTGGGAATAATTATCAATTAGGAGTTGTTTCATGTCAGAAAAAAAATACGGCATTTTGTTAGCTAACCTAGGAACCCCTGATGCCCCAACGACCTCAGCAGTGAAACGCTATTTAGCCGAATTTCTTAGTGATAAACGCGTTATTGATGTACCCCGCTTGATTTGGAAACCCATTTTGCATGGGGCGATTTTACCGCTTCGTTCTTCTAAGGTAGCGAAATTATACCAATCTATTTGGTTAGAAGGTGGCTCGCCATTACTGGTTTATTCTTTACGTCAAAAGCAAAAGCTCGCTGAATTATTGCCGAATACTGCCGTAGAGATAGGTATGAGTTATGGTTCACCTTCAATTAAAAGTGCGGTGGATAGCTTGCTAGACCAAGGCGTGACCGATTTAGTGGTACTTCCACTGTATCCACAGTACTCCTGTACGACAACTGCAGCGGTGTATGATGCATTAACGAGAGCATTTGCAAGCAGACGTACCATTCCAAGTGTGCAATTTATTCGGAGCTATGCGACACATCCCGCTTATATTCAAGCGCTAGTCAGCTCGATAGAAGAAAGCTTTGCTCTGCATGGTGAGCCAGATAGGCTTATATTGTCTTTCCATGGTATTCCGCAGCGTTATTGTGATACCGGAGATATTTACCAGCAAGAATGCGAAAAAACGGCGGAGGCACTCCGTGAGGCGCTGAATTATCCAAGTGACAAAGTCATGCTTACCTACCAGTCACGTTTTGGACGTGAGCCTTGGTTGATGCCTTATATGGATAAAACGATGCATGAATTACCCGCACAAGGAGTAAAGTCAGTTCAGGTCATTTGCCCAGGGTTTTCAGTTGATTGCTTAGAAACATTAGAAGAAATTAGCGAGCAAAATAAAGAGTTTTTTATGAGTAGTGGCGGTAATAAATATAATTACATACCGGCGTTAAATGATAATCCAAATAGTATTCATATGATTAATTCAATAATTCAAGATGTACTGAAATAAGTAATTCAGTAAATTAATGCAGAAAAGTTTGCTTATCGATATATCAATAAGCTGATTATAGACTATAATCACTTATCTGAAATTATAAATGATTGAATGAATGTTATGTCTTTTGGAATTAATATGAGCAATAAGCAGCAGCCACCACAAGGTAATATAGAGCAGAAGTCGTCTTCTGCTCATCAATTTCATATACAGCAAAACGATGAAATTGATTTGATGGCCTTGTTTTCCATTTTGTTAAAACATAAATTTTTGATTCTTATATTTACGATTGTTTGTATTGGGGTAAGTGTTGGTGTTGTTAAGTTATTACCTCAAAAATGGAGCAGTACTGCTATTGTTATTCCTCCTGCATCTGAAGAGCTTAAAGAAGTCAATGCATTTAAAGCGCAATTGGATGTCTTAGATATTCCTATTGATCTCAGTGCTCAACGTGTTTTTACTGCATTTATTGACCAATATCGTTCGAAAGTTAATCAAGAGAGTTATATAAGAAGTACTGAGTATTATCATAATCTTGCAGAGAAAATTGACCCAAAAGATGATGTTATCGCTCAGCAAAGGTTAGTAAACTCAATCATTTCTAATGATATTAAAATTCAAGATCTCTCAAAAGAGAAAAACAGTACTTCAAGTGATATTGTTTTGAGCTTTACTGCCCCTTTGCCAACGGAAGCCCAGGACTTACTTGAAGGTTATATTCGCTATAGTGCATCGAAAGTAAGGCAACAGTTAAAAGTTGAAATCGACAATATGATTTCAGAGAAACTTATTTATGCCAGTGAGTCACTAAAACGCGAAGTCAGCAAAATTCAAACGGAATACGATGTTAAGGTTGAAAGGCTTAAACGAGCTGTTGATATTGCAAAAGCGGCTGGAATTGAAAAGCCGATAGCCAGCGATTCTGTTGCTATCAATGATGACCCTGATTACCCTATTGCGTTAGGAACTGAAGCTTTAGAGAAAAAATTACTGATCGAAACCCAAAATCGTGATTTGGCATTGATGAGCGAAAACCTACAAAACCGTAAAATTTATATTGATGATTTACAAGAGTTAACCAGTAAAGAATTAAATTTTACGCCAGTTAAATTTATTTTAACGCCAGACTTACCGTTGCATAAAGATTCACCAAAATCATCGTTAATTGTTGCATTAAGCGCAATACTTGGTTTAATTTTGAGTTGTGCATTTGTGTTAAGTCGGGAACTTTACCGCGATTATAAATATCAAAATCAGTAAAATAACTTCCAAATGACAAACAATGGAGCCAGTGCCTTCTTTGCAGGTGCTGGCTTTACTTTATCGTGCTAGAATAGGGCGATGTTCCATTGTTAATCTTCTAATTATGAAATTCCCCGGTCAACGCAAGTCAAAACACTATTTTCCTGTTAGCCTCAGAGATCCTTTATTACAGCCTTTAAAAGAAACATTGGCGGATGATGAGAATTGTAAGTCCTATATCGTTGGTATCGATCAAACACTAGTCGATATTGAAGCGAAAGTGGATGACGATTTCATTCAGCGCTACCAGTTGAGTAAGGGACATTCATTGGTTATTGAAGATGATGCCGCTGAAGCTTTATATAAAGAACTTACAGATAATGCATTGATTACTCATGAGTTTGCGGGTGGGACAATTGGCAATACACTGCACAATTATTCAGTATTAGCCGATGACAGATCTGTGTTATTGGGCACAATGTGTAATAACATCCAAATTGGTAGCTATGCCTATCGCTATTTATGCCACACCTCAAGCCGTATGGATTTAAATTTTCTACAAGGTGTGGATGGCCCTATTGGGCGTTGTTTTACCTTAGTTACTGAAAATGGCGAGCGAACTTTTGCTATCAGTCCAGGCCATATGAACCGCTTGCACCCAAATAGCATTCCCGAAGATATCATTGCGGGGGCTTCCGCGCTGGTTTTAACGGCTTATTTAGTCCGCTGCAAACCCGGAGAAACTATGCCGGATGCGACTATGCAGGCTATTGCGTATGCGAAAAAGCATAATGTTCCCGTTGTGTTGACGCTTGGAACTAAATTTGTCATCGCTCAAGACCCTCAGTTCTGGCGTGATTTCTTAGCGGAACATATTTCAGTAGTTGCAATGAATGAAGATGAAGCACAGGAGCTGACAGGGCTGAGTGACCCATTACTGGCCTCTAATATGGCATTAGACTGGGTCGATTTAGTTTTATGCACAGCGGGCCCGTCAGGCTTGTATATGGCTGGCTATACGGAAGACGCTTATAAACGTACGACGCAGCACCCACTATTGCCGGGGGCGATTGCAGAATTTAACTTATACGAGTTTAGCCGAGCAATGCGTCAGCAAGATTGCCAAGTTCCATTACGAATTTTCTCGCATATTGAGCCTTACATGGGCGGGCCTGAGAAAATCATGAACACGAATGGGGCGGGAGACGGGGCTTTATCTGCATTACTTCACGATATTACTGCCAATTCTTACCATCGCTCTAATGTGCCTAATTCCAGTAAACATGAGCGCCAATACTTAACTTATTCATCTTTAGCCCAAGTGTGTAAATATGCTAATCGTGTAAGTTATCAAGTATTAACTCAGCATTCGCCTCGCTTGACTCGTGGCTTACCTGAAAAAGAAGATAGTTTAGAAGAATCTTATTGGGAACGTTAAAGCGAAATAATTCTCATTTTAATTAATGATATCGATTTTAAGGCACTTCAATATAATTGTTATTGAGGTGCCTTTATTTTTGAACAATTATTTTGATGAATTGTTGTCACTAAATTTTATTAACTGAAGTAATTATTTACATTCAAATTATGTATCTATAAATAATGTAATGGTTAATGATGACTAATATAAATAACCATATAGTGAGTGCAATGTTAATAATTGATGAGAGTTTGAATTAATTTCAGACCAATAAATAAAAGCTGCATACTACTTTATGAGTATTCATATTTAGCATGCAGCGAGTTGTATATTTAAATATATAAATATGGTTAATGTTAATTAATGTTGCTTCGCAACAGCGAGTTCACTTTCTTCTTTGGCTATTTCAGCCGCTTTTATATCTTCAGCTTCATAGCGCATTGCTTGTGGCACTGATATTTTAATCGCAATAAATACCGCTAAGAAGCCACCAACCAACTTACCAAGCAGAATAGGTAAAACAAGCGTGGGTTGGAAATTGGCCGTGAACGCAAGGTGGTCACCGATGGTGGCTTGCGCACAAACACCAAATGCAACGCAGAGTACTTTGTCTCTAGCTCGCATTTCTTTGAATAAATGATAAGTTGCAATAATGTTTGCCATAACCATAATAAAACCCAAAGACCCGGTATCACTCAGTTTTAAACGGTTACTTAATGCACGTACTAAAGGTTTACAGTAGCGTTGGAATAAATAACAAATTGGGAATGTACCCGCTAACATAATACCGATATAGCCCGCAATCTCGATGGCGCGGAATAACTCATTTTGGTCCGCAAACAGTGGGTCGAAGCCCCATGCCCCGAAAACTTTAGTGAATACCCCGGTAAAGTGTTCAACGATTGAAAATGCTAAGACTAATTTGACGAATGCATCCATGATTTTACCGAAAATCAGGAAACCCGTTACCATTAACATTGGGCGATATTTTAGCCCAGCAGCTAATAAAAAACAGAATACAAACAGCGGCATCAAGTATTGCAACATGGTAAAGAAATCTAAGGTCAATTGATGTGCTGCCGGTGAGTTTGTAGAGATAATATCCCTGACAGGAATATTATTGAACGTAATTAATAGCAGTGAAGCGAGTACGCCAAATGGTATTGAGATCAACCCAGCCATTGCACCAAGCGCAAGGTATTTATGATCTTTGCGATTTAGCATTGTTAACCCTACTGGGATCAGGTAAACAATAGTGGCCCCAGAGGTATAACCGATCAACATTGCGGTGATCCACATGTCTCGATTCGTCGTCAGTGCATCGGCTAGTTGGTAACCGCCCATGTCAACTGCAATAATCGATAAGGCCGCAATGGAAACGTCTGATCCAACAGAGGAAAAGACAGGCCCAAGAATGTAAGAGATTAACTGTGAGAGTAGTGGAACTGCAGCCATGATCCCCGCTTGGGCAAGAAACACGGGACCAATAGAAAAGATCCCGTTAACAAACTCTTTTCCAAGATCGCTGGTGGGTCTGACAATGGATGCGACTGCGCCAATGATGGCTCCGCACATGATCAAGTAAATAATGTAATTTCCGAATTCAGCCATGGTAGGGTTTCCTTTTATTATTTTAGTGTCTTAATTGGCGAGAACGGGCAATGATGTCGCGATATTGTTCCATCACACCTTGCATGTTCGTTCCATCAGGATGTGTCACAGTAGCGTTGCGTCTTACCGCCATTTCGTGAGTGATACCGATGCCTTTGCGAGCCAGCAAGGCTGCGCCTAGTGCGGTGACTTCACGGTTTGCTGGTGCTTCAATGTCTTTCTGTAATAAATTCGCTAAAAATTGTTTAAAATATTGATTTGAAGAAAGCCCTCCATCGACTGAGATTGATTGGCCTAACGGTGAAATTTTTTCCATTGCAAAAATAACTTCAGCGGAGCGCGCT
The DNA here is from genome assembly GCF_028483405.1 of Providencia sp. PROV076. Lineage (NCBI taxonomy): Bacteria > Pseudomonadati > Pseudomonadota > Gammaproteobacteria > Enterobacterales > Morganellaceae > Providencia > Providencia sp. PROV076. The sequence goes on from NZ_JAMPRR010000003.1 coordinate 38,238, forward strand.
GCGATGCCTTCCAAAACAGACTGCATCATATCTTTTTTGTCAGTATCTAATGAAAGCCCCGCCCAGAGACCCGCAGCACTGCGATCCCAGTATGGGCAGCCTAAACCAGATAACGCTGGGACAAAGGCGAGACCACGTTTAATCGCAGATTCAGCCCTGAAATCACCAAGCTCATCGAATGAGTCAAATAAACCGATTTTGCGAGCCCAATTGATGGCAGACGCTGCGTTGTACACGCCACCATCTAAGCCAAATACAGGGGGTTGATTGGGGAACTTCCAGCAGAGTGTGGGTAGTAAACCGCTGTCATGAGTTTGTGGTATATCTGTACCAGTCAATGCTTGCAAAAAAGCGCCTGTACCGAAGGTAATTTTTGCATCACCTTTTTCACGACAGCCATGGCCAAATGTGCCAGCAAATTGGTCAACAATAATGGCTGTGACTGGTGTGAGATGCCCATCGAGATTTACTGCACCAAAATCACCGATGTTATCTTTAATTGGTGGTAAGCAGTGGATGGGAACACCAAAAATGTCACACAGTTCTTGGTCCCATTCTAATGTATGAATGTTGAGTAATGACGTTCGAGATGCTGAGTTATAGTCGGTGACGAATACGCCACATAAACGGTCGAGAAAAAAAGCATCCATCGTACCGATACGTAGTTTATTTTTATCCGCTAATGTTTTTGCTCCGACGACATTTTCAATTATCCACCCCATTTTGCTGGCGGAAAAATACGGGTCGAGAGGTAATCCCGACTTAGATTGCACCAGTGGCTCTAACCCTGCCTCTTTGAGCATTGAGATGGTTTTCTCTGTCCGCAAGTCTTGCCAGACAATGGCATTGTATAAAGGACGCTTGCTATCCGCATCCCATGCCACAATACTTTCACCTTGGTGACAAAGCCCAATAGCATCAACAACTTCACAGCTGTGTAAGCACTTAATGATGTTTGCCAGTATTTCCTCTGGGTCGTGTTCAACCCAACCACTATTCAATGTGATTTGCTTATGAGGAATGCTCATAGGGGAGTGGTAATGGCCGCCTTCTTCAAAGACAACGACCCGGGTTCCCGTTGTTCCCTGATCGATAGCCGCATAACGTTGATTGAGCATCACAGTATTCCCAGTGTTATAAATGTTGTAAATAGGTCTGTTTTTTTGCTTACTATCGTTTAATCGGAAATAAAATCCACAAAAAACTCACAGTAAGTTTCACTAATGTGACAAAACTCACAATAAAGTAACAATGTGAGTAAGTTTTTGGTTGTTGTTGTGCTTTGTGTTGTTTTAATTATTGTGATTGTGGGAATTATGTGGTTTTATGTGTGCAAGTTTTAAGTTAAGGATCTCAGCCATGGAAATTAATAATAAAAAGATTTGGGATGTCATTGTCATCGGCGGTGGTGTCATTGGCTGTGCAGTGACACGCAAATTCACACTGATGGGTGCCAACACGTTGTTACTCGAACGTGGAGGTGACATTCTTTCGGGAGCAAGTAAGGCAAATAGTGCGCTATTACATACAGGTTTTGACGCCACACCAGGGAGTCTAGAACTTGAGTGCATGCAAGAAGGGTATCGTGAATTCATTGAAATCAGAGAAAAAATGAATTTACCTCTTCTTGAAACAGGAGCATTAGTGGTTGCATGGAATGATGAGCAACTCAGTAAATTACCTGCGATAGTTGAGCAAGCGCACACTAATAATGTATTAGATGTGACAATTATTGATAAAGAAGAACTCTATCGTAGAGAACCACATTTAGCACAAGGCGCACTTGCGGCCGTTTCTGTGCCAGGTGAGGCGGTTATCGACCCATGGAGTACACCACTTTCGTATTTAACACAAGCTGTGAAACATGGGGCTGAATACAGTTTTCATTGTGAGGTAAGCGGTGGAGCACTCAATGATGGAATATGGCGTTTAACCACATCAAAAGGTGAGTTTTCTGCCCGTTTAGTCATTAACTGCGCAGGGATCAACGGGGACATTGTTGAATCAATTTGCCACCCATCACCGTTCCAAATAAAACCACGTAAAGGGCAGTTCCTCGTTTATGATAAAGCCGCAGCAGCAGATATCAATGCGATTATCTTGCCAGTGCCAACGGCTATCACAAAAGGTGTTTTGCTATCAAAAACCATCTTTGGCAACCTCTTACTTGGCCCAACAGCGGAAGAACAAGATGACCGTTGGAAGGCAGAAGTAAAACAAGAAGTCCTTGAGGACTTAATTGCCCAAGGTTCACGTATGTTACCTTCATTGCACAATTACAGTGTGACCGCAACCTATGCGGGGTTACGTCCTGCCACAGAAGAAAAGTATTACCGTATTAATGATTATCCTGAAAAACAGTGGATATGTGCGGGGGGAATTCGTTCAACAGGCTTAACTTCGGCTTTAGGGGTGGCAAGCTATCTTGGTAAATTGTATCAAGAAAACTTCACACCACTTTTTGAATTATCACCGCCAGAAGCGCTAATTTGGCCAACCATGCCAATGATTTCTGAATATCATCAGCGGGATTACCAATGCAAAAGCAATGGCGGTATTGTTTGCCATTGTGAATTAGTGACTCAGCGGGAGATTGAGGCCGCATTTGATTCGGATATTCCTCCCGAATGTTTGGGCGCTTTACGTCGCAGAACGCGAGTGATGATGGGGCGCTGTAATGGGTTTTATTGTAGTAGCCAGGTGGCTGAAATCATTAATGGTCGTTTCGACCACACACTAGCAGTGGAGGCCGTAAAATGAGTTTAAATTATGATGTGATTATCATTGGCTCGGGCCCTACTGGTGTTGCTGCGGCACAGGCTTTGCGTCGTCGCGGTATTCAAAATATCGCCATTATTGAACGTGAAGCGCAGGCAGGAGGCGTTCCGCGTCATTGCCAGCACCCAACTTTTGGCATACTCGCATTCAAGCGCCCGATGAAAGGCAATCAATTTGCAGAAAAAATTGTTAATCAACTGGGAAATACACCAATTTTTACCCGTAGTACGGTAACGGCACTGCAGCCTAATGGAAAATTAACGGTTTCAACACCAGAAGGCCTTGTCGAAATGCAAGCTAAGCGGGTTCTGATAGCGACTGGGGTCAGAGAAACACCTAGACACCCGCGCTTAGTTTCAGGCTTGCGCCCTCAAGGGGTATTAACAGCCGGGGCATTACAGCAATTTGTTTATCTAAATGGTAAGAAGCCTTGCCGCAATCCAGTGATAGTAGGCAGTGAATTAGTGAGTTTTTCTGCATTATGGACACTAAAAAATGCAGGTGTTAAAGCCCAAGCGATGATTGAAAGTGGCGAACGGATTTTAGCGTTTAAACCCGCGACTTTATTTGCCAAAGCGATGGGAACCCCCGTTTATTTGAATAGTAAAATTACTGAAATTGGTGGATTAGATCGCGTGGAATATGTGGTTATTGAAACCAAAGGTAAAAGCCACAAAATTATGTGTGATTCGGTCATTTTTACGGGGCAATTTGTTGGTGAAAACACCTTAATCCGTAAAAGCCATTTGGGGTTTGATGCAGCGACAGGAAAACCGGTAACAGACCAATATGGGCGTTGCTCAGATGCTAGTTATTATGCTGCGGGCAATATGTTGCATCCGGCCGATATGGGTGACCAATGCTATCAAGAAGGTTTAGTGACAGGAGGGCGGATAGCAGACGATTTATTAGCGAATCATCATCAACAACAATTGAAAGAAACCCAACATATTCCTGTGCAGTTTGACTCGAAAATTTGTTTTAGTGTTCCTGCATGTATTGATATTGATAATTTATCAGTGCGACAAATTGATTTTAATATCAAAGTTGAACAACCTGTGAGCGGAACTATTCGAGTTATGGCAGGAAATACCCTGTTATATGAAAAACGCCATCGCTGTTTACCAACACGACGTATTTTACTGAAAAATATTGATTTAACAAAAATACAACGGGACGCTACTGAAATTAGTATCACTGTTGTATAGTGCTGGAAAGTTAAATGGTTAAGAAGGATTAAACTATGTGTGAGGGACGTTCCTCAAAAGTACGTCATCAAACCATCATTGAGCTGCTTTCTACTCAAGGGCAGGTTTACGTACAGGAGCTTGCAAAACATTTTAATGTCGCGCAAGAAACTATCCGTCGTGACCTTAGTAAACTTGAAACTCAAAAGTTACTGAAAAAAGTCCATGGTGGAGCCGTTAATATCCAGTCAAAATTTGAGCGTAATTTTACGGAAAGAGCACAAGCCGCGGTTGATGAGAAAAAAGCGATTGCAGCAAAAGCGGCTGAGCTGATAAAACCCGGAGACACATTGTTTATTGATTTTGGCACAACCACCTTTGAATTTAGCCAAAGAATCAAGTTGATTGATAATTTAACCGTCATTACGAATTCGCCTTTATTGGCAAATACGTTACAAGAAAACTCAACCATCGAAACAATTTTGATTGGTGGACAATTTAATGCAGCGCAAAATGCATGCTTAGGTGCGATTGCACTAAAAAATATTGCTGAATTTTTTGCTGATTACGCAGTGATTGGCGCAGGGGCGATACACGCGCTGCATGGTGTGATGGACCAGCACGTCGATGAAGCTGCGATCGCGCAAAAGATGATGGAAAATAGCGATAAATTAATGGTATTAGCGGATGGCACAAAGGCCAATAAGCATGCGATTAATTTTGTGACAAGTTGGGAAAATATTGACTATTTGGTGACCACCAGCAAAGAGTTTAAATTACCTGAAAATAAAAAACACCCTAAAACGAAGATTATTGTTGCGGGTGTTGAATAAGCTTTAATTTTTATCATTCAATTATAAACACTCCCTATGAAATATATTTAATTATTTTTCATAGGGTTACTTTACCCAAAATTTGATTAACGCCAATACTAGGAATTATTATGAGCCTCTATTTTATTGCTTGCCCTTATTCAGACCCCGATAGCAATGTTGTGGAAATGCGCTTCCAAGAGTGCACTAAATTCGCGGCAGAGCTTGCGCTTAAAGGTATAGCAACTTATAGCCAAATCACGATGACCCATCCTATTAACCAATACCTTGCCTCACAAGGACAAAAAGTCGCTTGGTCTTCTATTGATATGGAGTTTCTAAAGCGTTGTGATGGGTTAATTGTGCTGACATTACCGGGGTGGGAGAAGAGCGGCGGTGTTGCAGCGGAAATTCAGTTTTTTAAAGATCAAGGGTTGCCGGTTTGGACAGGGGATGAGTTCAAAGAACAAATGGCAGAATAACGTTTATTTATCGCTATCTTGATGATCCATGACGTTTTATCGTCATGGATTTTTTTGTGCACAAAAAAGCCGTAACCCAAAGGCTACGGCTTTAAAGATAGGGCGGCGTTTAGTGGCTAGGTTTTAGATATTCATCTAAGTTTTTGCCTTCGACTTTTCTATTGTCGTTATCAATAAAATCATCAATAGAACAACCGAACTCTTCCACATCATTGCACATGAGTGTCGCCATAGATTTAGCAATTTCATGTTCACCAATAATAATATGCTCAGCCCCTCGTTCTTTGATAAAGCTGACTTCATCATCATAATGGGCACGAACAATCACAGTGATATCTGGGTTCATTTCTTTTGCTGTTGCGACAATCTCCCCTGCTTCATAACCATTCGGAATGGTTAAAAGCAATGTTTTGGCGCATTCAATACGTGCAAGACTAATGATATCTTTATTTGCGCCATTGCCTAAAATTGCGCTAAAGCCATTTTCAGCAAGTTCTTCAAACCGAGCGCGGGTATCTTCAACAACAACAACCGGAATCTCCCTTCTACGCAGTTTGTCTGCAAGCATGCCACCGACTCGGCCGTAACCGACGATGATTGCGTGGCCGCAGATATCGACAGGAACTTGAGTTTCTTCTTCCAGAGTCTCTTCCAGCAGTTGCTCTTCGATAGTCTCGGTTTTCTCAAGGTACTTATCTAATAAGCTAAATAACACAGGATTCAGCATAATAGAGACAATTGCACCTGCTAATACCAAGTTTTGTGCGTCTTTATCCATCACGCCAAGGGTCAAGCCCATGCCTGCTAAGATAAAGGCAAACTCACCGATTTGCGCCAAACTGACGGAAATGGTTAGCGCTGTTCGCCGTGAGTGCCCAAACATCCTGACAAGAACCAAGGCCGCTGCAGATTTACCAATAATGATAATGGCCAGAACCCCTAAAATCCCTAAAGGTTGTTCAATTAACACGACTGGGTCGAATAGCATCCCAACCGAGACAAAGAACAGAACAGCAAAGGCGTCACGTAATGGTAGAGTGTCTTGTGCAGCGCGATGGCTGAGCTCAGACTCATTTAATACCATCCCTGCGAAGAACGCACCGAGGGCAAATGAAGCATCGAAAATCGCCACAGCGGCATAGGCAATACCTAATGCAAGTGCGAGAACAGCAAGGGTAAATAGTTCACGAGAACCTGTTGATGCGGTACGTGATAAAATCCATGGGATCACTTTACGACCCACGACAATCATAATGAATATGAATAGAACTACTTTACCAATTGTCCATGCAAGGCCTAATGCAAGCTCACTGAAACTTGCGTCATCTGTGTTCATAATAGCGGCTGCGGCAGGCAGTAGAACAAGTGTTAAGACCATGGCTAAGTCTTCAACGATCAGCCAGCCTATAGCAATTTGCCCACGCTGGCTTTCAATCAATTGACGTTCTTCTAAGGCCCGTAGTAATACGACGGTACTGGCAGTGGATAAACATAGGCCAAATACAACGCCTGTAAATATTCCCCAACCAAATAGCATAGAGAGGCCAAGGCCCAATAAGGTGGCTACTGCGATTTGTGCAATGGCTCCGGGAATGGCGATAGCTTTAACAGCAAGTAAATCTTTTAATGAAAAATGTAGGCCAACCCCAAACATCAGTAAGATAACACCGATTTCAGCAAGTTCAGGTGCCAGTGCTGCATCAGCAACAAAACCGGGGGTAAATGGGCCTGCGAGAACACCGGCTGCAAGGTAGCCAACTAAAGGGGAAATTTTTAATCGCTGCGCGATCATACCTAACAAATATGCAAGGGCGAGACCACCAACAATGGTTGTGATTAAGGGCGTTGAATGCTCCATTTAGTCTCCTCTGGTGAATATAAAAATAGAAAGGTGGGTACATGCCGTTGACTTTTAAAATGAGGCCTTCATTTTAAAATGCAATTTGCATGTTTTTATATTCTAACTTTTTTTGAGATAAATTTCCTTAAAAAAATGAAATGTTTTTAAAAAAAAGACAGCTTAAAGGTGCTAAATCGTTACAAGCGCTATGTTTGTGAGATTTTTATCTGGAATTTGTTTGGATTGAGGAAGGAAAGACCCATACTTATTTTTAGGTAAGTATGGGTAAAATAAGAAAATAAAACTATTTGTTACCAATATTTGGCAGTAATACTGTAAAAACCCCAAGTAATGGTAAGAAAGCGCAATAATGATAAACTTGTTCAATACTGGTTTGGTCTGCGATATGACCTAAAACTGCTGCACCAACGCCCCCCATACCGAAGGCCAGCCCAAAGAACAACCCTGATACCATGCCGGTTTTACCGGGGATCAGCTCTTGTGCGTAGACTAAAATAGCTGAAAATGCGGAGGCTAAAATCAAACCAATAATGACGGTAAGTACCCCAGTCCAATAGAGGGATGCGTAGGGTAAAATTAAAGTAAATGGCGCAACACCAAGGATTGAGAACCAAATAACGTATTTACGCCCTATTTTGTCACCTATTGGCCCGCCAATCATTGTGCCAGCGGCAACGGCAAATAAGAAAACAAACAAATGAATTTGCGCATTTTGCACTGAAACACCGAATTTATCGATCAGATAAAAGGTGTAATAGCTGCTGATACTGGCCAAATAGAAGTATTTGGAGAAAATCAGGACTAATAGTACAGCTAAAGAGCCAACAATGACTTTACGTGGTAAGACTTTTACATTTCCCGCGCCGATCGGTTTTTTACTTGCGGCACGATGTTGGTGTTTATACCAACTGCTGACTTGCAGCAAAATAACAATTGCAAGTAGGGCAGCCAGTGAGAACCAGCCAATATTGCCTTTGCCATAAGGTTCAATAATCAGCGCTGCAAGTAATGGCCCAAGGGAGGCCCCTAAGTTGCCACCCACTTGGAAAAAGGATTGTGCGAGGCCATGACGCCCCCCTGATGCCATACGTGCAACACGTGAGGACTCAGGGTGGAATACGGAAGAGCCGGTTCCAACGAGTGCCGCGGCCAGTAATATAGTCGGGAAGGTTTCAGCCATTGCTAGCAATATTAATCCCGTTAACGTGAAGCTCATACCTATTGGCAGAGAATATGGCTGCGGGTGTTTATCGGTATAATAGCCGATAATAGGTTGCAGTAATGATGCAGTAATCTGATAGGTGAGGGTGATCATCCCAATTTGGGCAAAACTTAATGAAAAATCAGATTGTAATAAAGGATAAATGGCTAAGATCAGTGACTGGATCATGTCATTAAGCAAATGAGAGACACTGATGGCAGTTAGGATACTAAAGACCGTTTTCCCCGTTTTGTTTATTGGCTTTGACGGGCTTGGGTTGTTAGGGTTTGTGGTTTGCTCACTCATATTATTATCAACTTTCTGTGTTACATAATTGTTATCAATATAACTGAAATACAATTTATTTAAATGGATAAATAAATCACGTGAATAATTAGTGTCGGTTAATTATTTGATGATGATCTCATTTTTATGAAACGAATTTCTTATTCTGCAATAGGTATCAAATCCTGATCATATTTTTATGCTATAAGACAGCAGGTAGTGACAAACTATAATCTAATATGACTGAATAAAAATTCCTATATCAGCAGGGAGAAATGTATGAAGTTTGCATTTAAGGCATCCGCATGCGCATTAACGGTATCGTTAGCGTTAATACCCGCAACTATGGCAAATGCGTGGGAAAAAGACAAAACATACAATATTACCATTCTACATACCAATGACCATCACGGCCATTTCTGGCACAACGACCATGGCGAATATGGTTTAGCCGCGCAAAAAACGGTGGTTGATGAAATTCGTGACGAAGTCGCTAAGCAAGGTGGTAGTGTTTTACTGCTCTCTGGTGGTGATATTAATACCGGTGTACCAGAGTCTGATTTACAAGATGCAGAACCCGATTTTAAAGGAATGAACTTAGTGGGTTACGATGCGATGGCATTAGGGAACCATGAGTTTGATAACCCGCTTGAAACGCTGCGTCAGCAAGAAAAGTGGGCAACCTTTCCGTTTTTATCCGCCAATATTTATCAAAGCAGCACAGGCAAACGTCTTTTCAAGCCTTATCAAGTTTTTGATAAACAAGGTGTAAAAATTGCAGTGATGGGGCTGACAACTGACGATACTGTACGTATAGGTAACCCTGCTAACTTCCCTGATGTTGAATTCCGTGTGCCTGCGGATGAAGCTAAAAAAGTGGTTGAAGAGCTCCGCGCAACAGAAAAACCAGACATTATCATCGCAGCAACGCATATGGGCCACTATGACGATGGCAATCATGGCTCCAATGCCCCAGGCGATGTCGAAATGGCGCGCAGCTTACCGGCTGGCTATTTAGATATGATAGTGGGTGGTCACTCACAAGACCCTGTTTGTATGTCTCAAGAAAAGAAAAACTACAAGCAAGAAGATTATGTACCAGGTACACCGTGTGCGCCAGATAACCAAAATGGAACTTGGATTGTGCAAGCCCATGAATGGGGTAAATATGTAGGCCGTGCGGATTTTGAATTTAAAAACGGCAAGTTTACGCTCAAGCACTACCAGTTAATCCCAATTAACTTGAAGAAAAAAGTGACAAAAGAAGATGGGACTAGCGAGCGTGTTTATTATACGCAAGAAATTGCTCACAACCCTGACATGATGAAGTTATTGACACCTTATCAAGAAAAAGGTGACAAGCAACTGAGTGTTAAAGTGGGATCTGTTGAAGGCAAACTCGAAGGCGATCGCAGCAAAGTGCGTTTTGTACAAACCAATATGGGGCACCTTCTGTTAGCTGCACAGAAAGAACGTGCAGGAGCTGACTTCGCGATCATGAGTGGTGGCGGTGTTCGTGACTCTATCGAAAGTGGCGATATCACTTATAAAGATGTTCTTAAAGTTCAGCCATTTGCCAATGAGTTAGTTTATGTGGATTTCAAAGGTGATGAAGTTATCCCATACCTGACCGCAGTTGCGAATATGAAACCGGATGCAGGTGCATATGGCCAGTTCTACAATGTGAACTTAACGCTGAATAAAGATGGCACGATCAGTGATGTCAAAATTGATGGTAAGCCTGTTGACCCAGCGAAAACCTATCGTATGGCCACGTTGAATTTTAATGCGATTGGTGGTGACGGTTACCCGAAAATTGACAACCATCCTAACTACGTTAATACCGGCTTTGTCGATGCGGAAGTGCTCAAGGGGTATATTGAAAAACATTCCCCTCTGAAAGCGGCAGACTATGAACCCAAAGGTGAAATTATTTATAATAATAAATAATTAAATCATTATTACCTTGAAAGCCTCACTGCTCGCGGTGGGGCTTTTTTAGCTAAAGGTGATTTAACAGCCACCAGAACCATTATGGCTTAGTGCTATTTACGTATTTCAGCGAAGGTTGCATTCAGTACTTTTGCGAGATCGTTAGGAGCAAGTTCAATATCTAATCCACGCTTTCCACCTGAAATAAACAGTGTGGCATATTGCTGAGCTTGGTCGTCAATTACCGTTGGCAGGCGCTTTTTTTGGCCTAATGGACTAATGCCACCAAGTAAATACCCAGTAGTCTTTTGGGCTATTTGTGGATCTGCCATTTCAACTTTTTTGACTTTAAACACTTTGGCGACCTGTTTTAAATCTAATTGCCCTGAAACAGGTGTAACAGCGACGGCTAACGTTTTTTGATCACCATTGAGCGCAACCAATAAGGTTTTAAACACCTGTTTGGCATCTAACCCAAGTTTTCGTACCGCTTCATCACCAAAGTTATTTTCATTTGGGTCGTGGTCATAAGGATGTAAAGTGAAGGAAATTTTTTGTTTTTCGAGTAATTTCACGGCTGGGGTCATTTTGAGCCTTCTATTTATAACTTATAGCTTAATTTCGCAAATATTCTACCAGACTATTTTCACCAAACAGATGTAATGCACCAACAGCGACAACATAGTTACCATCAGGAAGTGACTTAAGCTGCTCACTCCAATTCGCATTTCGTTGCTTCATCAATACTTGGTAAATGTCTTCGCTAAACGTATTGGGTAAAGCCGTGCGGTTATTGGGTTGGTAATCTAGCCACCAGCTTATCATTGTCTGTAGCGAGCGCGCATTTTCACGCCAGTGGTTCAATGAGTCTTGTAACAACGCTAGCCCATTATTAGGCAAAGAAAGCAGCAATTCAACTTGAGAGGCGGTTCCTTCTAACTCAATAACTGGTTTGAGTTGTGATTGCGCATTACGGATAAGTTGGTAGTCAATACCATAATGGCCTCTGAGCCCGAGCTCTTGAGCTTGGGTCGCTTGCAAGATCAGGGCGATTTGCCATGAGGGTAAGGTATCAAAGCGTTCGGGGGATTGGCGGAGCTCTAAACAATATTGTTGAAAAAGATGATATTCACCATCGGTTAACCGCTGTTCTACAGGAAGATGCTCTGCTACATCATTAGGAAATGGGGAGTGAGTTTCAGTGATATCTGCCTCAACAATTAAGGCATCTGCGAAATTAAGTTTATCTAATAATGTGGCAGACAAAGGAAACATATTCTCTGTTCCCATATGGATACTCCCCACAACGTGCAATTTAAGGTTTTTTGATAGCCGAATATCAACCGCAGGGTAAGGGTAAACTGGAGCAGTTTCCGTATGAAGCCAGTTTTTTAAATTTTCAATCAGTTTGCCCACGATTTCGTCCCTGCGCTATTTCTCATTTTACTAGGTTAAACAATCTTGCCGCAATTTGCGAATGCTCATCACCGATTACGCATTTTTTAGCTGACTGATTTTTCGTGGAGGCGAGACAAAGTAAAAAAATGCCCCTAATAAAGGGGCATCATAGGGTTAGTTATTCTTACTAATGCCTTTAAATACACTGAGTAAAGCGAATAAGCTAAAGGAACTAAACACCATTTCGATCCCAATTAGGGTTGTCAGTAAGGTAATTGATGTAATAGGGCCATTACCGATGAGTAAATAGGCAATAAAGAAATCTAACAGCCCAATGATGATTTGTAACCAGCCACCCGCTGAGCTAATTTGTTGGAAGCCGACATAGAGCCGGATCACCCCACCAACAATAAATAACGCGGCCACCAAAATAGCCAACGCCACTAAACTTTGTAACGGATCTTTAATAAACGAGTAGCCGACAATAATATAAATAAGACCAATAACAAAACCAAATAACCGTGACCAACCAGTATAAATCACCGTACTCAAGATGCTGACTATTGCACCAACACCGCCAATAATCAGCAGTACACCCAGTACTGTACTGACGGCAATACCGGAGATCATCGGGTTGATAATACAAAAAAGCCCACCAGCTAACAGTAAAATGGATAAGATCACCAGAAAGGTGCGTTGTTTTTTAAACTCTTCTCCCGCAAGTTTGGCGAGTTTCTCACGATCAATATTAAGCATTTTGTACTCCAAATATTAAATAACTAACTATTTATAAGTATAGGCTTAGCTTTCACATAATAACATCTTAGTTAGTATAAATTTAATCAGCTTTAGTTGTCTTCGTGTAGATTTGCATCATTTTTTATACTTTAAATAACACAGAGAGTCATGTGTAGCGTAAATAGAATCTGCTAACTACCAATATTATGGTTAATTTAGTTAACGATCTAAAATATCTAAATATTTTTCTTGATCTAAATTTGGGAAATGGCGAGTCGCAGCAGTTAAAATAATTTCTTTCATCAGTTTTTTTGCATTATGGCTGTCTTTTAAGCGGATCGCATCAAACAATAATTTATGCATTTTAACTGACTCGGTTGTTTCCCTCGCACTTTTTTCTTGCGTATGTTTGAACGACAAAATGAGTGCTTCTTGGATGGCATTCCCGATTGAAAATAAAAAAGGATTATGACAGGCTTTGAGTAATGCGTAGTGGAAGTCAATATCACCTTGTTCGAATAAAGCCAAAGAATCTTGCTCATGGCCTTTTTGCATTAAAAACCAGGCTTTCTCTAGGTCTGCTAAATCTGCTCCTGTAGCAAAGCTGGCAGCTAGTGCGGAAGCATTAGGTTCAAACATGAGCCTTAATACAACGAGTTGTTTGAATAGTTCAGGAGAAACTCCTGCTTTGCCAACCCATTTAAGTAGGTCGTAATCAAGAAAATTCCATTCATCCCTTGGATTAATAACACTTCTTTTCTTTGGCTGAATAGAGATAAGCCCTTTACTGGAAAGTTGCTGTAGTGCATTGCGAATTGATGTTCTTGATGCGGAAAATTGTTGTGCGAGCTCATTTTCACCAGGTAGCATATTATCTTTATAATACCCAAGAATAATTTGCATCCCGATTTGTTGCATAATCGATTGAGCTAATGTTTGCTGAGGCTCGGCCATTAAATTAAAACCTTATTTTGATGTAATATTGATGACTGTAACAATCTATCATGATTGGCGTTCAACTGCCTGCTGATCTTTGTTCGTGTGACTAAAATAACGTAACTGATATAGATTCTACCGCCAGTTATACGGTTTATTTTTTACTGTAAGGTGAGGTTGATACTTACAAAAAAGTAGACGTAGATAACAAATAACAAAAACTAATCCCTCCGTAAATACCAATAAATTCAACATTATCAAATGATTATCATTTTTTTCTTATTTTCACCTAGTTGACACAATAAAATCATGTGATACAAATTACATTAACTTGTATTACAAGATTGAGGTGGACAAAGTGTATTGGATTGCGGTGGATTGGGGTACTACAAATTTTCGTGCTTTTTTAATGAAAAAAGATGAAATCATTGATGAGGTTATTGGAACTGAAGGAATTTTATCCGTTACTGAAAACCAATTTGATGTTGTTTTATACCGTAATATTGAGCATTGGCTAACATCGAAAGGGAACCTTCCTATTTTATTAGCAGGAATGGTTGGCTCCCAAAAAGGTTGGTATGAAGTTCCATATCAAGAAGTACCAATAACCGCAAAGGGGTTAGCCGAGTCACTGAAAGAATTAACCACATACTGGGGTAGTAAAGCGTGGATTGTTCCAGGTATTCAAAATTTAAGCCAGTATGCATTACCAGATGTTATGCGTGGAGAAGAAACCCAATTACTTGGATTAGCAGACAGTGCAGATACTTATGCAATTCTGCCAGGAACACATAGTAAACACAGCGTTATTTCCCACGGTGAAATAAAAACGTTTACTAGCTTTATGACAGGGGAGCTCTATTCCTTATTAATAAACTCATCAATGATTGGTAAAGGATTGCCAAAACAGATTGATAATGAAAAGTATTTCTTAACAGGAATCGAAAAATCTAAGGAAAATATTCCATTTACACATTTAATTTTCTCTGCCAGAACTAAACAATTAAATAAAGAAATACCTGCTGAATTTGTTGGCAGTTATTTGTCAGGTATTTTAATTGGAATTGAATTAAAAAATGTAGAGTATGAAAATAAAATATGGGTAATTACAAATGAGTCATTAGGTGAAAAATATATCGTTGCAGGTAAATACTTTGGCCTAAATATGGAATATGTATCTGGTAATAGGTGTTTTCTAAAAGGTGCATTTAAATTAATTAATCAATTAGGTAATTAAAATGAAAAATGGAACAGAGTTCGAAGTACATTGGAGTAATAATAAGTACCCATTCATTGCTATATTGAGAGGGTTAACGGTAGAACATGCAATTCCAGTTTGTAGTGGTTTGATTGATAAGGGGATAAAATATATAGAAGTGCCCTTGAATACTGATTATGCATATGAAGTTATTGAGTTATTAATTAAAGAATTTGGTAATCAAGCAACTATAGGTGCAGGAACTGTTCTCAAAATAGAACAGGTTCAAAAAATCAAAGATATTGGTGGGGAAATTATTATCTCACCTAATTTGAATGAAGATGTTGTTCGAAAAACTAAAGATCTACAAATGATTAGTTGCCCGGGCGTTTACACAGTGACTGAAGCTTTTAATGCAATAGAATATGGTGCAGATATTTTAAAATTTTATCCCGCAGATATGATAACACCAAAAGTACTTAGTGCAATGTTAACTGTTCTGCCTAAAAAAGGCTTATATTTTCCAGTTGGAGGGATCTCTGCGGACTCTAATCAATTAAATGCTTATATAGAATCAGGGGCTAATGGATTCGGTATTGGCGGAAGCCTATATAAGCCAACAATGAGCGTTGAGGAAGTCTTGAAAAATGCAGATAAATTAATAGACGCATGGAATAATCGATAATGCCAAAAAGTATTTTTGCATTTGATACTAAAGTTATAAGAAGCCCTCAAGCTGAATTGGGTGAGTCACCAATTTGGTGTCATCACACTAATTCGCTACTTTGGGTTGATATTAAAAAAGGGAAATTATTTCGGTTTTATCCTGATTTAAGTGATGTTATAGAAATACAGGATATTCCAATATTAACGAGTGCCGTTTTACCAACGAACATAAAAAATTTTTTTATTTTGATTAATATCAATGGAGTTTATGTTTTAAATTATAAGACTAAAGAGTTGAGTATTTACTTTGAATTTGAGTTTAACAATGAAGGAATAAGAACTAATGAATGCCAAATTTCACCTGATGGAAATATTTTTATCAGTGTGATGGATAAAAATGCCAATAATCCTATAGGTAGGATTTATGAGTTCAATGTTAAAAGAAAGGAATTGAACTGTATTCATTCTAATTTACTTATCCCTAATACTATGCAGTGGTTTGGCGGTGGATTTTGGTTTGCAGACTCAGGGCGTAAAGTTTTTTATCGAAAAGATTTAAACACAAATGAGATTAAAGAGTATCCAGTTAATTATATTGCAGATGGTTCGGCTCTAACCAAAGAAGGTATTTTAATTAATGCTTGCTGGGGAGATAAATGTCTTGCTTTATACGATTTGAATAATTCAATGCAATTAATAGGAAAAATAATAGTTGATTCCTCTCAACCAACGAGTTGTATATTTTCAGGAATTGACCAATCAACCCTTTATGTAACTTCTGCTTATGACGGGTTAAAAAAAATAACCACAAATGATGGAAGGGTAACTTCCATTAAAACAAGTTTTATTGGTCAACCTAGTAACACATTTGTACTGTAAAAATTGATGGAGAAAAAAATGAGTAATTGTGGAGGGTGTTCTTCTTGTAATACACACTTTAATCCTAGTTTACAAGGAGACAGTGGGGCCTTAAAACGAGCTTTATATAAAGCGAGTGGCCATACAACAGAACAATTAAAACGCCCAGTTATTGCGGTCGTTAATAGCTACACCAATGCAACGGCGGGCCACGTTAATCTTAATGAACTTACCGAAAATGTATTAAAAGGGATCGATGAAGGAGGCGGTGTTGGTATGGTTTTCGGTACTATCGCGCCTTGTGATGGTATTGCTGAAGGGCATTTTGGTATGCGTTATGTCTTAGCATCCCGTGAAGTTATCACAGCTTCTATTGAATGCATGATGAGGGCGCATCGATTTGATGGAATGGTGCTACTCGGTTCTTGTGACAAGATAGTTCCAGCCATGCTAATGGCCGCAGCGCGTTTAGATGTTCCTGCGATCCTTGTTAATGGTGGACCAATGTATCCAGCTGAATATAAAGGAAAACATTGGGACGGAAACATTATAACGGAAGCTATTGGGTGGAAAAAACAAGGGTTAATCGATGAAGCAGAATTTGAACATATAGAAAATATCGCAGAGCCTGGGCCTGGTTCATGCACAATGTATGGTACAGCGAATACGATGTGCTGCATTGCAGAAGCGATGGGGATGTCTTTATCTGGTGGTAGCACGTTGCCTGCGGTGTCGAAGGAGCGTAGGTTGATTGCTATTGAGTCAGGAAAAAAGATAGTTTCTTTAGTACTGAAAGATATCACCGCACGTCAAATTATTAATAAGAAATCCATACATAATGCAATGGCTTACCTATTGGCAACAGGCGGGTCAACGAATGCCATTCTTCACTTACAAGCGATTCATTATGAAGCAGGGCTAGGGCACTTGCCTTTAAAATCATTTGATGAATTGAGTTATAAAGTTCCTCTAGTATCTGCTTTATATCCCGCATCAGAGCACGACATGATTGATTATTGGGAAGCTGGTGGCGTTCCTGCAGTCGAGCATGAAATTTCATCTATTTTATTTTCAGACACAATGACTGTTGATGGTGAAGAAAAAGGTGCTTTGTTAGCCAGAAATATGAAGACAACACGCCCAGAAGTCATAAAAACATTGAGTGATCCTGTGCGCAAAGAGTCAGGAATTGCAGTTCTGACGGGTAATTTGTCGCCTCTAGGTTGTGTGGTTAAACCTGCTGCGGTTCCTGAAAACTTGATGTTTTTCGAAGGTAAAGCAATCACTTTTAATAGTGAACAAGAATCTGTTGATGCAATTATGAATGGTCAAGTAAAACCAGGTAGCGTTCTTGTCCTACGTTATGAGGGGCCAAAAGGTGGTCCAGGCATGCCTGAAATGTACCTACCAATGAAATTACTAGAAGGTATGAATTTATCAGACAGTTGTGCATTAATTACAGATGGAAGATTTTCAGGCTCTAATCGAGGTTTGTTTGTTGGTCATATGTCTCCTGAGGCTGTAGAAGGGGGAATTATTGGTTTAATTGAAGATGGTGATTCTATAGTTATAGATATTCCTAATCGACAAATATCACTAAAAGTGTCAGATGAAATTTTAGATTCAAGAAAGCAACACTGGATTCCAGTTCACAAAGAAGTTCCTCGTGGTTTTTTACGTTTATATCGAAAAAGTACTTCTTCAGCAGCTCTTGGCGCTATATTTATTGACGATGAGGATCTGTAATGAAATATCAAGTTAATGACATAACTGGTGTTAATCCAATTATTGCAGCACCATTTGATAGATATGGTGAAATAGATGAACAGGGTTTCTCTAACATTATTTCTTATTTAAATTCGATTGGTGTTAATGGTGCAACGCTATTTGGCGTTGCAAGTGAATTTGCTAAATTTAATGATTATGAACGTGATTTATTAGCGGATATTTATCTTAATCAATCAGAGGTTAATTTTTATAAGGCATTATCGGTCACTGATCACTCAACTGAAAATGCAATTAAAAGAGCCAAAAAATATGAACAGCTTGGTGCGGATGCTCTGATGCTACTTCCTCCCTTTTTTTTGAACCCATCTCAAGCCGCCGTCGAGAAGCATATTCAAGAGGTATTAGAATCAGTATCAATTCCTGTTATGTTGCAATATGCTCCTAATGAAACAGGGTTTCTCATTACGCCATCAAAAATGGCACAGTGGAGTGAAATTTATCCTAATGCGGTTTTCAAAATAGAATGTAACCCTCCGACAGAATATACCCAAGAATTTTTGAGCTATGTACCTGATGCTGTAGTACTTAACGGCTATGCAGGTCTATATATGCTTGACATGCTAGATATTGGTGGGAAAGGTGTAATGCCAGGGTGTTCTTTCTCGGAAATTTATGTCGAAATATATCGTCTTTGGGTAAATAAAGAGAAAGATAAAGCGCAAAAGCTACATGGACGATTATTGAAATATATTAATCAATGGATGACACATTGCGAATATATTATTCAAGTAGAAAAAACAATTCTAAACAAAAGAGGGATTTTAAAAAGTGATTATTGTCGAAGACCTAATTATTCACTTAATAATGATGACATGAAAACAATCGCTGAATTTATGAATGAGTTTAACTTAACGCCAATTAACGGTGGAGGGTGATATGGGTAATTCATCACTGATTTCTGATAATGATAAAATAATAGAGAAAGAAAAAGATAAGGTTTATAGAAAAGTTATATTTAGGTTAATTCCTTTTCTTGTTCTATGTTATTTTTTTGCCTACCTAGATAGAGTGAATGTTGGTTTCGCAAAATTACATATGCAGGAGGACCTTAGCTTTAGTAATACAGTTTATGGGCTCGGTGCTGGTATATTTTTTATTGGCTATTTTTTATTTGAAGTGCCTAGCAACTTATTAATGCAGCGATATGGTGCGAGATTTTGGATCGCTAGAATAATGGTCAGCTGGTCAATATTATCTGCACTAACTATGTTTGTTCAAACGCCGACTCAATTTTACGTTGTCCGTTTTTTATTAGGTGTTGCGGAAGCAGGGTTCTTTCCTGGGATTGTGTTCTATTTGACGCTATGGTTTCCATCATGGCGTTCAGCTAAAACATTGGGGCTATTTATATTAGTAACGCCTTTATCGACAATTTTAGGTAGTCCATTATCAGGTTTTATTTTAAAGATGTTTGATGGTGTTGGGCCCTGGTATAACTGGCAATGGCTTTTCTTAGTTGAAGCAATACCTTCATTTTTATTGGCATTTGTTGTTTTAAAATATTTAGATAACGATGTTAAGTCAGCAAAATGGCTAACAGATGAAGAGAAATTGGTCATACAAGATGATCTAAAAAAAGATGGAGAACAAAAGAAAAAAAACAGTGATGGAAAAGTCGCTGCTAGTCTGAAAGATTTGTTAAAAAACAAGTATGTTTGGCTATTATCACTAATTTTCTTTAGTTTTAACATTGGTTATTATGGAATTAATTTTTGGTTGCCATCCATAATTAAATCGTCTGGGATAACTGATGACTTATCAATTGGTTTTATAGCGGCATTACCTTATTTGTTTGGTTCTATATTTATGTTGTGGAACAGCTATCACTCAGATCTTAAAAAAGAGAGACGTTGGCATATTGCTATTCCAGCGATATTAGGTTCTATAGGGTTAGTCTTTAGTTCTTTAAATGAAGGTTCGACAATAGCAATGATGTTTTGGATCTGTGTTGCTATCTCAGGAACTTTAGCTCTAATTCCTACTTATATTAGTTTACCGGGTGCAATTTTCTCAGGAACTGCTGCAGCTGCTGGTATAGCGTTAGTTAATTCGGTTGGAAATCTGGCAGGTTTTTTTGGGCCGACGGTTTTAGGATGGTTAAATGATTTAACAGGTAGTTCTGGTATCGGGTTACTTATATTAGCCGGTTTTTTAGCTTTATGTGCACCGTTGATATTTCTCATTCCAGCTAAATTAGTTAATCCTGAAATAAAAAATAATTAATAAACATAGCAAAAGATAGAACAGGTATCTTAATATGAATAATAATTCTAGAGTTGTTGTTGTTACTGGCGTCAGTCAAGGTATTGGCTATAGTATTTGTGAGACGTATTTGAAGAATGGAGATATTGTCATTGGATGCGCTTGTGAACCCAAAAATAAAAATATTTCTCTCTTAACAGAAAAGTACACTGATAGTTTTTTTTATTATGAAGTTGATGTTTCTAAAAAAAATGAAATTACAAACTTTTCAAAAATGGTAAGTGAAAAATTTGGAACAATTAACGTTTTAGTTTCAAATGCAGGAAAAAATATATTCAAAGGTATTGATTGTGAGGAAGAAGATTGGGATCACAATTTTGACTTGAATTTAAAATCACATTGGAGAATGGCTAAAGCATTCAAGCCGTCATTAGAAAAAAGTAATGGTGTAATTATTATTATTACATCTAATCACGCGTATCACACATTACCAGAATGTGCACCCTACAATATAAGCAAAGGGGCTCTTCTATCTCTCGTTCAAAGCTTAATGTTAAATTGGGGACCCACAATAAGAACGGTCGGTATTGCACCGGGTTTTATTGATACAGAAGGTAATCAAACCTATTTTGATTCTTTTGCAGATTCACGTAAAGCACGCCAAGAAATTGAAAATAAACACTGTGTTAAGCGAATCGGTAAGCCGGAAGAAGTGGGCAAGCTTTGTTTATTTTTATCGAGTAGTGATGCTGGTTTTATTGCAGGGACAACTATTTTAATTGATGGCGGTCGTAGTGCCGTTATGCAAGATTAGTGTGGAGAATACACTATGAACACAGAAATAATTGGTTTAAGTACATTAGATTATGTGATTTTTATTACTTATGCGATTGTTATTATTGGAATTGGTTTATGGGTCTCCAGAACTAAAAATGGTCAAACAAAAACGACTGAAGATTATTTCCTTGCAAGTAAAAGTCTACCTTGGTGGGCTATTGGTGCCTCAATAATTGCAGCGAATATATCTGCAGAGCAATTTATCGGTATGTCCGGTTCTGGTTTTTCAATTGGATTAGCGATTTCAGCATATGAATGGATTGCTGCGATAGGGTTAGTGGTTGTTGCTAAATTTATATTACCAATTTTTTTAAAAGAAGGAATTTATACAATACCGGAGTTTGTTGAGAAACGTTACAATAAATCGTTAAAAACAATTCTAGCTATTTTCTGGATAGGGTTATTTGTTTTTGTGAATTTAACCTCAGTATTATACTTAGGTGCATTAGCATTAGAAACTATTCTAAATGTTCCAATGATGTATGCGATTGCAGGATTATCAATATTTGCTGTCGTCTATTCAGTTTATGGTGGGTTATCTGCTGTAGCATGGACTGACGTCGTTCAAGTTTTTGTTCTTATCCTTGGCGGTTTTTTAACTGCATTTTTAGCGATAGACTATATTGGTGGAGAACAAGGCTTTTTCTCAGGATTAGGTCAATTAACGCAAGCGGCACCAGAGCATTTTGAAATGATCCTTAGTAAAGACCACCCGCAATTTGAAAATTTACCAGGTATCGCTGTTTTACTTGGGGGATTATGGGTCGCTAACTTGTACTATTTTGGATTTAATCAATATATTATTCAAAGAGCATTAGCTGCTAAATCCACAAATGAAGCGCAAAAAGGATTAGTTTTTGCCGCATTTATTAAATTCTTATTGCCTATCATTGTGGTTATACCGGGAATTGCGGCTTATGTTATTGTAAATGACCCTGCTTTATTGGCAGGATTAGGAGAGTATGCGACATTTAATTTACCAAGTTTTGAACAAGCGGATAAAGCTTACCCATGGTTAGCTCAATTTTTACCCGCAGGTGTTAAAGGACTTGTATTTGCAGCTTTAACTGCAGCAATTGTCTCTTCATTAGCTTCAATGCTTAACTCTATCGCGACAATATTTACGATGGATATCTATAAAGAGTACATTGCGCCTAAAGCTAGCCAAAAAGTTTTAGTTAATGTCGGTCGTTTCTCTGCAATTATTTCATTAATTATTGCGAGCTTTATTGCACCATTACTGAAAAATCTAGGGCAAGCATTTCAGTATATCCAAGAATATACAGGTTTAGTCAGTCCTGGTATTTTAGCGGTCTTTTTATTAGGGATATACTGGAAGAAAGCAACATCTAAAGGCGCTATTTGGGGAGTCGTTCTATCAATTCCATTCGCTTTATTCCTGAAGCTGATGCCATTCGGTATGCCATTCTTAGATCAAATGCTATATACATTTCTGTTTACTATTGTTTGTATTTTCGTAGTGAGTTTAACAAATAATACAGGCGATGATGATCCGAAAGCGATTATATTGACCGCGAAAGAATTTAAAACGAGTGCAACATTTAATATCTCGTCATATGCCATCTTTATTATCTTCGCTATGCTATATGCAGTTTTTTGGTAATTTCCGTAGTATTAGATACTCTTAATATAAAGGGCCTCAGCAATTTGAGGCCCTTTTATATGCTATTTATTAGCATTGGCAACGAAATATAAATAAGTTAGCCATTATTTCTCAGGTTTAAAGCGTAATAAGCGGTTGGCGTTACTGACCACGGTAATGGATGATAAGGCCATTGCTGCACCTGCAACAACAGGGTTAAGTAAAGTCCCCGTAATTGGGTATAAAATACCCGCCGCGATTGGAATGCCTAATGTGTTATAAACAAAGGCACCAAATAGGTTTTGCTTCATGTTACGCAGTGTTCCTTTTGAAATAGACACTGCATCGGCAACGCCATGTAAGCTTTGGCGCATTAAGGTAATGGATGCGGTCTCAATCGCGATATCACTACCGCCACCCATCGCAATACCAACGTCAGCTCGGGCTAGAGCAGGGGCATCATTGATACCATCACCGACCATCGCCACTTTGTGGCCTTTGGCTTGTAAGGCTTCAATTGCAGCGGATTTTCCGTCTGGCATGACGCCTGCAATCACTTCATCAATACCCGCTTCTTTGGCTATCGCATTGGCGGTTACTGGGTTGTCTCCGGTTAACATGACTAAACGGAAACCTTGTTTATGTAAACGCGCCAGCGCACTTATGCTGTCTTCACGTAATGGGTCACGGATAGATAATAGCGCAGCAACTTTTCCATCAATAGCTAGCAATACAGGGGTTACGCCTTGAGTCGCTTGTTGGTGTAGCGTTTCTTCCACGTCACGGGTTTCAACATTATTTTGCGCTAACAGTTTTTGGTTACCTAACAGAATAGTTTGGCCGTTAATTATTGCACTAATACCTAACCCAGCTAAGGTTCTAAACTGTTCATTAGCCGGTAGCGTTAAACCTTTTGCGCGATTTAAAACAGCGCGAGCTAGTGGGTGATTAGAGCCATTTTCTAATGAAGCGGCATACTGTAAGGCGGTGTCTTGTTCGAACCCATTAAACACATGGATATCTGTAACTTGAGGCATTCCTTCAGTCAATGTACCTGTTTTATCAAACACAATAGTATCTAATTCACTGGCTTGCTGTAATGCATCCGCATCGCGTACTAACACGCCAAACTCAGCTGCTCGGCCCACGCCAGAAATAATCGACATTGGTGTTGCAAGGCCTAGCGCGCAAGGACACGCAATAATTAATACGGTTGTTGTGATAACGAGTGCGTAAGTAATTTGTGGTGCAGGCCCAACAAAGTACCAAATAGCACCTGAAATTAAGGCAATACCCACAACAATGGGGACAAACACGGCTGAAATTCGGTCAGCAAGTTGGCCAATTTGTGGTTTACTACTTTGTGCTTGGCGAACAAGGTGGATAATTCGTGCTAAAGTCGTTTGGCTACCGACAGCAGCGGCACGAAATAGTACGGTACCATCTTGTACCACGGTTCCGGCATGGACTTGATCCCCTTTACTCTTTTGCTGTGGGATCGGCTCACCGGTTAGCATGGCTTCGTCTAGCCAGACCTCGCCTTCGATAATTTCACCATCAACAGGCACACGGTCACCGGTTGCTAAGCGTAAAACCATCCCTTTTTTGACTTGCTCCAGTGGCATATCCACTTCGCCTTGCTCTGTGACAACACGTGCTGTTGGCGGCGTCAAATCTAGCAAACGTTCAAGAGCTTTTGATGAGCGCTGGCGAGCGCGTTGCTCTAAGGCGTGACCTAGGTTGATAAGACCGATGATCATGGCACTGGCTTCATAATAAAGGTGTCTGGCTTGATCAGGGAACCATTCAGGCCAAATATTCACCACAATAGAATAGAGCCAAGCTGCTCCTGTTCCTAACGCAACTAAGGTATCCATGGTGGCACTGCCATTTTTCAGGCTTTGCCATGCATTGCGATAAAAGTGCCCACCTGCAAATACCATGACTGCAAGGGTTAATACACCAATGGTGAGCCAAATGGTATGGTTTTGCTCAGTCAGCACCATGTTATCGCCCATCATCCCCCACACCATCACAGGGATACCAAGGGCAAGTGCTAATGCTGATTGCCAACGGAAGCGATGCATATTAGCTTGAGCAACTTCTTGTTGGCGCTCACGACGCTTGGCTTCATCTTGAATGATCTCTGCGCCATAACCTGCTTTGACAACAGCATCGATTAAATCATTAGGTTCAGCGGTTCCGGTGACTAAAGCGCTACGCTCAGCTAAGTTGACTCGTGCATTTTCAACACCCGGTACGCTATTTAAGGCTTTTTGAACTTTATTGACACAACTGGCACAGGTCATGCCATCAAGCAGTAACTGTACACTGTCATCCATTGGGCTAATTTCAGGTTGTTCACCTAAATCAGACTCTTGTGCCGGGATCTCACAGATTGCCGCTGAATCAGCTTCCGGCTGTTCAGTTGTGGTACTCAGCGGCTCAGTTTTTGGGTGAGATCCCTCCTCTGTAGCTTGGTAGCCAGCGGCTTGAACTGCCGCAATTAAGGCTTCTGCGGATGCGGTACCATGGACAACAGCGGTTTGGGTATCGACAGTTGCGCTATCAACGCCGTCAACGGCTTCTAGCGCTTGCTGCGTTTTAGCGGCACATTTCATGCAACTTAGACCCGAAAGGGCTAAAGTGATCGCCTTAGTTTGGGCAGTTTCTGCGTTATAGCCCGCTTGTTGAACGGCAGCGATTAACGTTTGCGCATCAGCAGTGCCATATACCTTGGCGCTGGTGGTATCGACAACAGCGGCAGCGACACCGTCAACCTCTTCGAGAGCTTTTTGTGTTTTACCTGCACATTTCATACAATTGAGGCCGGAGAGCTGTAACTCGGTATCTGGAGTGTTAGCCACTTCAGCTTCATAACCTGCATCAACGATGGTTTTAATTAAGTCAGCGACATTGGCATCACTTTCCATCACGGCATAATCGATAGTGACTTTTAAGTTAGCGACATCGCCACGCCCTTCGAGCGCTTTAGTGACTGAACCGACACAATGCATGCAGCTTAGTCCCTGTAATTTTAAAATAATCATGTTACTCATTTTGCAGCCTCCAAAACCCGTTTGATGTATTGGGTCTATAACTTTATCTACAATTAGGTCTATAATTCGACAATGAACAAAGGTTACACCTTCCAGCAAGGTTAAGGTCAAGAGGAATTATGAATATTAGTGAAATTGCCAAAAAAACTGGCCTAACTGCAAAAGCTATTCGTTTTTATGAAGACAAAGGGCTAATTACCCCCCCTGAAAGAGGGGAAAATAGCTACCGTTATTATCAAGAACGTCATTTAAACGAACTTGTATTGCTCAAACAGGCAAAAGATGTGGGTTTTACCTTGGATGAATGTGGCGAACTATTAGGTTTGTTTCGTAATCCAACTAGACATAGCGCAGATGTAAAAACGACAACGATAGCCAAGATAAATGAAATAGAGCAGACAATCGTTAAATTGTCTGCCATTCGAGATACATTACAAGAGCTTGTGGACGTGTGCCCTGGGGATGATGGTGCAGATTGTCCGATTATTGACCACTTGGCGCGTGGGTGTTGTCACCATGCGAAGGCTTAACCTGCAAGGTGATGCCGTCTACTGCGATGACGACGACTTCGGTGTTGGCACTTAATGGCGTGTCGCTATAGACACGCCAACTGCCATCAGCAAGGCGTACACGGCTAAAACCTTCTTCAGTATCTGACAACAAACGGCCTTTAACACCGATGAGTTGATGGCTAATTTGGTTGACGTTATCAGCCTTGTTTTTTTGCCTATTACTCAACCATTTTCGCCATAAAACAGCGGAGACCACGGTAAAAATAGCAAACAAGACCCCTTGCCACTCCCAACCGATGAATGGTAGAGCCCAAACGATAACCCCAACAAGTACCGCCGCAATACCCGACCATAAAAGGTAGCCTGCGGTTCCAAGAAGTTCACCAATCAGTAATAGCCCACCAAGACACAGCCAAAACCATGCGGGTTGAGCACTGATAAGCTCTATCATTCTTTTACCTGCTTTTTCATGGCACTGGTTTTCTTGCTTTCGCCGATTAGCTCAGTGATCCCACCAATTGCGCCCATTAAATTACTGGCTTCTAATGGCATCATGATGACTTTGCTGTTTTCGGCAGAACCAATACTGGTCAGTGCATCGGTGTATTTTTGCGCCACAAAGTAGTTAATTGCTTGCATATCCCCAGCGGCGATCGCTTCAGATACCATTTGTGTCGCTTTTGCTTCCGCTTCCGCGGCTCTTTCACGCGCTTCGGCTTGTAAAAATGCCGACTGACGTTCCCCTTCGGCTTTGAGAATTTGTGACTGTTTTTCACCTTCAGCTTTCAAAATTGCCGCTTGGCGGATCCCTTCGGCTTCAAGAATATCGGCACGTTTAGTACGTTCAGCCTTCATCTGAGCATTCATCGCACTAATCAATTCTTTTGGTGGTTTCACGTCACGAATTTCGATACGGGTAATTTTGACACCCCAAGGGTTGGTTGCTTCATCCACCACGTGCAACAAACGGCTATTAATTGAATCACGTTGTGACAACATTTCGTCCAGTTCCATGGAGCCTAATACGGTACGAATATTGGTCATCGTCAAATTCAGGACTGAAAGCTCAAGGTTACTGACCTCATAGGCAGCACGTACTGGGTCAACGACTTGGATAAAGCAGACGGCATCAATCGTGACGTTGGCATTATCACGAGAAATAACTTCTTGAGATGGGATATCAAGGACTTGTTCCATCATATTGATACGACGGCCAATTTTGTCCATAAATGGCACAATAATATGCAAGCCCGGTTGTAGCGTACGGGTATAGCGGCCGAAGCGCTCAACCGTCCATTGGAAGCCTTGAGGTACTGTTTTAACACAGGTAAAAACAATAACGACAGCGACAAAAATGATAATCGGTATTGCACCAAAGGCGAACAAGTCCATATTTAACCCTTAATTAGTAAAGTAATGAATATACTTGGCGACGGTATTTACTGGCAATGGCGTCACCAGTACCCATTGCAGACATAATATCCATCATGGTTTTTCTTACTGCGCCGTCACCTGCACCCAAGTCGGTACGTAAAAAACCGAATAACATTTCCAGCGCTTCTTCGTTACGGTTTACTTCATGCAGTTTTAGGGCTAATTGAACCGCTAACGTTGTATTTTGCGGATTTTGATTGAATTCATCTTGCAATTGTTGAATTTCAGGGGTGTCCGCAGCTTGCTTTAATAATTCAATTTGTGCGATTAAACCTTGGTAGCGACTGTCTTTATCCTGTAATGGGACAGCTTCTAAAGTAGCTTGTGCGTCATCAACGAGATTTAAACCAATTTGGGTTTCTGCCAATAATAATGTGATATCGCTATTTTTGGGGTTCAGCTGATGCGCTTCTTTTAACAATGGCAGCGCTTCTTGTGTTTTACCTTCTGCAATTAATTCAGCGGCTTGTGCTGCTTTCATTTCTTCTGGGCTTGGCAGCACGCGAGCTAAAATTTCTAACACTACTTCTTCTGGTTGTGGCCCTTCAAAGCCATCAACAGGGCGACCATTTTGCAACACATACACAGTAGGGATCGCTTTTAAGCCAAACTGGCTTGCGATCATTTGTTCTTCATCACAATTAACTTTAGCTAAAATAAATGACCCTGCGTAGTCGTTGGCAATTTTTTCCAACATAGTACCGAAATCTTGGCAATGAGGGCTACGCGGTGACCAAAAGTAAAATATGACGGGTAAGTTCATTGATTGTTCAATGACTTGGTGTAGGTTCGTTTCGTTAATATCAATTATCTGAGCGTTAGCAAACATAAGAAGTCTCTTTTGAATTTGTTATCAATAGAATTTGTGAGCAATAGTAATTAAGTGGGGCTGATTTTGCTTTTTTCAAGCTTTTTTCCCCTGATTTGCCAGTATTTTATCCATTATTTTGTCAGGTAGAATACGTTTTAAGATACGCACAGCGACGGTTAATAACGTGACAGAATAGCGTACTTTTGGGCGGGGGCTTTCTAACGCATGGATCAGTTTTTCTACCACATGTTCTGGTGTTAAGGTGAAACGTGAAGCAATACCTGGGTTTTTAACGGGTTTATCTTTTTGTGTTTGTTCAACATTTTGAGTAAAAGCCGTATGGATCGGACCCGGTTCAATCAAACTCACTTTCACCCCGGTTCCTACCAATTCTAAGCGTAGCGCATCAGACCATGCTTCCAGCGCGTATTTGCTGGCAGCATAAGCGCCACGACCGGGGGTTGAAATTACCCCCATCACTGAACTAGTTTGGATAATTCGCCCTTCATGGTGCGCTAGCATTGCAGGTAATAGCAAAAAGGTTAACTGGTGAACACCAAAAAAGTTAGTGGAAAATTGTGCTTCAAGTTGTTCACGGCTGACGCTATTTAACGGGCCATACACCCCAAAACCGGCGTTATTGAATAAACCGAAAAGGCGATGATTACAGAGTGTTAGCACCGTTTGAGCCGCGGTTTCTATGCTATTCTTATCATCGAGGTCAAGGGATACCGTGTCATAACCTAGCTCTTTTAGGCGCAAAATATCGCTTTCTTTACGGCAAGCAACAATCACATGGTAGCCACGCTGCCGAAGTGTCTGTGCAGCACAAAAGCCAATACCGCTTGATGCACCTGTGACTAGGACTGATTTTTTGTTTCGTGCCGATGTTTGCATAACTTTACCTTGGTTTCATGCAGCTGAATCTATTTCGGGTATAAAAGAGCGTTTTAATACCCTTGTTTAACGTCTGTTTTATTTACTAGACGGTAAAATGTGTTCGAAAAGCTGTTTTTCCATAAAATCAGCAATGGATGGCTGGGCTTCAACGGTAGGGTGAATACCATCTTGTTGTATCCATTCAGGCTTAGTTATCACGGTTTCCATATAAAACGGGAGTAATGGAATTTGATTACTTTGCGCCAATTTCGGATAGACTTTTTCGAAACTTGTCGTATAACGTTTGCCATAGTTAGGTGGAATGCGAATTTGCATTAAGAGCGGTTTCGCACCCGATTGCACGATTTGATCGATAATTTGCTGTAAATTATCTTCGAGTTGCTCTACAGGGAGACCTTGTAAGCCATCATTTGCACCTAATTCGATCAATACCCAGTTAGGTTTGTTTTGTTCGAGTAAAACGGAAAGGCGTTCTAACCCCTGTGCAGAGGTATTTCCACTAATACTACCGTTAACAATAGCAACGGGTGGGGAAAGTTTCTGCCAACGTTCGGCAAGCAAGGAGGCCCAAGCCTGCTCAGCCGGTAAACGGTAGCCTGCACTTAGGCTATCACCTAAGATTAATAGCTTAGTTGACGCAAGTGCGTGTCCACTTGCAGTCAGTAACAGGAGAAATACCAATATATGTCGGCGAATAATATTCTTGAAGTTCATCATCTCATTAAACGTGTTGGTCAAGGTGAACATGAACTGACTATATTGCAAGGTGTTGAGCTAATTGTCGAGTCCGGGCAAACAATTGCTTTAATTGGGGAGTCAGGTTCGGGGAAATCAACCTTGTTAGGGATTATTGCGGGGTTGGATGACGGCTCGAGTGGAACGGTTAATTTATTAGGCCAAGACCTCACTAGAATGGACGAAGAACAACGGGCACGCTTACGGGCACAAAGTGTCGGTTTTGTGTTCCAATCTTTTATGTTGATCCCAACCTTAAATGCCATTGAAAATGTGCAACTTCCTTCTTTGTTACGAGGTGAATCTGAGTCTGAAAGCTACCAACACGCGGCAAGTTTATTGACGGATTTAGGCTTAAAAGATCGCCTAAAACATATGCCACCACAGTTGTCAGGGGGTGAGCAGCAGCGTGTTGCACTTGCTCGTGCCTTTAATGGCCGCCCACAGATTTTATTTGCCGATGAACCAACGGGAAATCTCGATCGCCACACAGGGGATAAAATTGCAGATTTACTGTTTGATATGAACAAAGAGCATGGAACAACCTTGATTTTAGTTACCCACGATAACGAGCTGGCTGCGCGCTGCCAACGCCGTTTGCGCTTGGTCGATGGGCAGTTGAGGGAAGAAGTATGATTTGGCGTTGGTTTTGGCGTGAATGGAAAACACCCTCGTTATTGATTGTTTGGCTTGCGCTTACCCTTGCGGTTGCTTGTGTACTGGCTTTAGGGCGAATTAGCGATCGCATTGAAAATAGCATGAGCTACCAAAGCCGTGAGCTATTAGCGGGTGACTTAGTTTTACGATCTTCTCACCCAAGCGACCCTGCATGGTTACAAGAGGCCCAAAAAGAGGGGTTAACGCTAAGCCAGCAAATATCATTTTCTACCATGGCTTATGCGACGGAAAATGAAGACGCTCGGCCACAACTGGTGTTAGTGAAAGCAGCGGATAAGGCATATCCATTATATGGCGAGCTCATCACAGAACCAGCTGGGGTAACCCCGACAAAAGGGGAGATATTAGTCGCACCACGGTTATTAGAATTATTGAACCTCAATGTAGGGGATAACATTGATATCGGAGATGCGACGCTAAAAGTTTCGGGTAAACTAATTCAAGAGCCTGACAGCGGTTTTAACCCATTCCAGATTGCGCCAAGAGTATTGATAGCAATTGAAGATGCACCATTAACGGGAGCAATTCAATTAGGCAGCCGGTTAACTTATCGCGACATGTTTGCCGGCGATAGCCAGCTTATTGATGCATTTCAACAAAAATATGACCAAGACCTACGAAATGATCAGCGTTGGTTTACGTTAAGCGAAAATAACGGTGCAGTGGGGAAAACCTTCCAACGTGCCCAACAGTTTTTATTGTTGTCAGTTTTATTAACCCTGCTACTAGCCATTGCTGCGGTTGTAGTTTCAATGACGCATTACTGCCGTAGCCGCCATCAATTAATTGCAGTATTAAAAACCTTAGGGGCAGGGCGTAGCGCATTACGTCAATGGATTATTGGGCAGTGGTTAGTGATTTTAATTGCTGCTGCTTTACTCGGCTCATTATTAGGTTTGGCTTTTGAAGGCATTTTAATGCAAATCTTAGGGGCTATGTTGCCGAAGGAGTTGCCGCCTGCAAGTTTAATGCCTTGGGTTTGGGCGATCGGTACATTATTTATTATTGCGATAATTGTTGGCAGCCGCCCCTATTACCAACTGATGGCAACCCAGCCTTCAAGGGTATTACGTGAAGATGCCAAATCACCCGTTTGGCCGCTATATTATTATCTGCCAATTGTTATTTTAATTGTGGTTGGCGGCTTATTTGTGTTTGCTGGCGTTAACCCTCTGTTGTGGTCAATTTTGGCCGGTATTGTCGTGGTTGCCATTCTACTTGCGCTGATTGGTTGGGTTGGCTTATGGGGGCTGCGTCATATTAAGTTTCGCCAATTAAGTTTGCGTTTATCCGTTAGTCGCCTATTGCGCCAGCCGTTACAAACCATCACA
The DNA here is from genome assembly GCF_028483405.1 of Providencia sp. PROV076. Classification (NCBI taxonomy): domain Bacteria; kingdom Pseudomonadati; phylum Pseudomonadota; class Gammaproteobacteria; order Enterobacterales; family Morganellaceae; genus Providencia; species Providencia sp. PROV076. Next base: position 70,460 of record NZ_JAMPRR010000003.1, read on the forward strand.
CAAATGAGTGCATTTTCGCTGTCATTTATGTTGTTGGCGCTGCTAATTTTAGTGCGTGGTGATTTGCTTGACCGTTGGCAGCAACAGTTACCCGCAGATAGCCCGAACTATTTTTTGATCAATATGAACCAGTCACAGCTTGAGCCTGTCACCAAGCTATTGGCTGAGTTTGACGTGAAACCCACCGAGTTCAACCCTGTGGTGTTAGCGCGCTTAACCGATATTAATGACCAGTCAGCAATTGAATGGGCCGATCAACGTGATCCAAATAATAATACGGTGCGACGTGAATTGAGCCTAACTTGGCAATCTGATTTAGCGCCAGCTAATGTGGTTGATAAAGGAACTTGGCCACCAAAAGCAGGTGAAGTCTCGATTGAACAAACGGTCGTTAAAGAGCTTGGGTTGAAATTAGGTGATAAACTCACATTTAACGCAGGGGCCCAGGTCTTTAGTGCAACAGTTAGTAGTATTCGTACGGTTGATTGGGAAAGCCTACGACCAAACTTCTATTTTATTTTCTCTGAAGAAAGCCTTTCTCAGATGCCGGCCACTTGGCTGAGCAGCTTCCACTATGAAGGCGATGGGCAGCTATTAACGCAACTTAGCCGCCATTACCCAACCATTAATGTGCTCGACACCGGTGCAATTATCACCCAAATCCAGCAAATTCTTCAGCAAGTGAGCCAAGCCCTTGAGGTGATGGTAGTGCTGGTTATTTTTTGTGGGCTGTTGCTATTATTGGCTCAAATTCAAGTCGGTATGAGCCAACGGGAACGTGAATTAGTGGTGTACCGAACTCTGGGAGCCAGTAAAAAATTGATGCGTCGAACCCTGTGGAGCGAATTTGCATTACTTGGCTTAATGGCAGGGCTTGCCGCGGCATTTGGGGCAGAAATTGCTTTATGGTTGTTGCAAAGTAAAGTGTTTGATTTCCCTTGGCAACCTGAGTGGCGTATGTGGGTGCTATTACCCTTAAGCGCGGCTTTCTTACTGTCCATTTGTGGTGGTTGGTTGGGGTTACGTTTATTAGGGACGGGGAGTCAGCACCGTCGTTTGAATGGTTAAATACTCGTCATACTTCAAGTTGCAGCGTTGTTGATTACGTTCAGCTAGCTGCAACTCGAATTATTTAGAATATAGTGGTGTTAGGGAAATATTTTAATGCCACTATTTATTGAACATTATAAAAACAACCTGTTTTTCAGTAAAATAACTGTCTCTAATCCTTCATAAAAGCTTCATTCATCGACGTTATGATTCCGCCATCAATTATTGATAGCCTTATAATGGAAACATAACAATGCAGAATAACCATTCGATTAAACGTAAGCTGGGCTCGTTATCTTTATTGGCTGGTTTAATTTCATTTAGCATCACAGGGTTTGCACAACAAGAAGTGACCGCAACGTTAGCGGGGCACTCCATTCTTCCAGTTAATTCAACGGTTTCTTCCCCCGAAAATGCACCTTCAGACATGCAAGTGAGTGGTAAATTTACCACTGGCGCTCGTGTTGATAGTTTAGGGAAAGTGGAAGGTAAATCTGCAGATCGCCCAACAGGAATGCATATTCCAATTAAAGGCCAGCCACGGCAAGGGCACTCGGGTATCAAACGCATGGTGGATGGCACTTACTGGGTTTTAACCGACAATGGATTCGGCAATAAAGTAAATTCCCCTGATTCTATGTTGTATGTCACTCAATATGATATTGATTTTCAATCAGGTAATACAACACCATTAAAAACGGTTTTCTTCCATGACCCTGATAAAATTATTCCTTTTCATATTACGAATGAGAGTACAAAAGAACGCTATTTAACAGGAAGTGATTTTGACCCTGAAAGCTTTCAATTTGCAGGTGGTGCTCTATGGGTTGGCGATGAGTTTGGCCCTTATCTAATCAAAATGGATTTGGATGGCAAGGTATTAGCCTTGTTTGAAACACAAGTAGATGGAAAGAAAGTTGTTTCTCCTGATCACTACCAAATCACAACACCGGGTAAACCTGCTGATAAAGTGAATTTCCAAGTCAACCGTTCGAAAGGTTTTGAAGGTATGGCGTCATCACCAGACGGTTCTAAGCTCTATCCAATGCTAGAAGGTGCGATTTGGCTTGATGACAAGCAAGATTATGAAAATGTTGATGGTAAACGCGCAGCACGTATTCTTGAGTTTGATGTGAAAAAGCAAGATTGGACGGGTAGAAGCTGGTTGTATGTCTTTGAAGACAATCAAAATGCCATTGGTGATTTCAATCTTATTGATGATACCCACGGCCTAATCATTGAGCGTGATAATGGTGAAGGTACAGCAGATAAAGCCTGCACGGCGGGAAACAGTAATACTGAAAATTGCTTTAGTCATTTAGCTAAATTCAAGCGTGTATATCGTATTGAATTTTCAGCTAGCAACGTAGGGAAAGCCGTAGATAAGCAAGCTTATATTGATTTAATGAATATCAAAGACCCAAGTAATATGGCAAGAAAACCATTAAATGATGGCGTGTTTACCTTCCCATTCTTCACCATTGAAAACGTTGATGTGGTTGATAGCGAACACATTATTGTTGGTAATGACAATAATTTTCCGTTTTCATCTAGCCGTGAACCAAATAAAGCGGATGATAATGAATTTATCTTATTAAAAGTCCCCGAGCTGTTAAAACCCTAATTAATTTTACGCCTCTCTTTGATTTTTCGGAGGCGCAAATAAACGCTATGTTTTGATCCAATATCTGGTCTTAAGCTTATTTTCCCTTTGGTTTCAATTTTTCCCGAGCTAATCACTCGGGATTTTTTATTTGTGATTGAGGGCAGGGGGCTTCATCATCAAAGTAAGCAATAAAATGACGATAACAGGCGCGGCAATAACCAAAAATGCAGGGGTGAAACTGCCTGTTAAGTCTTTGATACCACCGGCAATGAAAGGCGCTAAACAGGCAACGGTTGAGATTAAATTTACCACAGAGAATAGCTCTAGGTATGGGCCTCGACCAAAATAATTTGACAGTAAAACACTGGATGCCAAAAAGGTCATGCCATAACCAATACCAACGCATAACACAAACAAAATTAACCATAGCCATGACGTGGCAATACTGAGGAAAATAACACCTAACACCATGATAATTAGGCTACCGATTAATAGTTTCTTCGGTTCTAACCATTCACCAGCGGCTCCACCAATAAATCTTGAGAATGCATTCACAAATGCCATTGTGCTTAATAATGAAACCGCCACGGTCATGCCAAATCCACGCTCTTCAATATGGGCAACAGCAAAACTGTTAACGGTAATGCCACACCATAAAAACGAGGTATAAGTCGCAGCAATCAAGTAGAACTGCCATGTACGTAGCGCTCTGCCGACTGTCCATACTTCAGCAGTGCGATAAATAGGCTTGCTTGCGTCACTAACTTGTTTCTGCATCACCTTTTTTGCGTGCTCTTGCTCTTTTTTACCTTCACGTAGCATGAAAATCGTGATTAACGTGACGATGCTAAGATAAACAGCACATAGAACCCAATGCATGCGCCATGAGCCTAATTGGTTTGATGCGTAAAAGTAAATCCAAGGGCCTGCAACACCCCCCAAGCCCCCGATGGTGAAATATAACCCAAAGGCAAGGGATTGTTTTTCAAATAGCCGCGAAAGTACGTAAGTCCCCGGGACGGTGGCGAGTAAGGTGAAACCAACACCAATTAATGCGGTACCTAAAAAATAGGTGCTAATGGCTTGGGTGGAATAAAGACTATAAAAGCCCGCAACAAAGACACTGGTACCTAGCAATAAAGTAGCCCGTACACCGACTTTACGGATCAACAAAGAAGGGAGGAAACTCGCAAGTCCACAAGTTAAGCCCAGTAGCGTAAAGCCAAACCCAGCTTCGCTCCAGCTCCATTTGAGCTCACTTATCATTTCAGGCAAGACCACGCCAAGAGAGGTAAAGGTTGTCGCGGTGGCTAAAAAATAAACAAGTCCTAACAGAACAAGAATGCACCACTGATAAAACGGACTAAAAGTCTGCGAGGACATATTGACTCCAGTAATGCCGCACACCTTAAATCAGGATATTTGTTTTCTGGATGACGGCGAAAATAGCATAATGCCCGAAAATAGTTTCGGGCATCGAATAGGGCTATTTTCCCTATTTATTGATGAGAGTACCAGTCTAATTTTGCATTTGCCCACTCAATGCCACTTTTGTACTCATTTGGCAAAAGTGAAGCCAATGCGTTAAGTGTTGCAGATAACTGGTTGTGGTCACTATGAGAAAGGTTTAAATGGCCAACTTTACGAGCAGGGCGTACCTCTTTCTCATACCAGTGAAGGTGAACGAGGGGTAAGCTCAGCCAGTCTATATTTACATCAGTACCGATTAAATTGACCATAACAGCAGGGCTATACACTTCAGGTGACGGCATCGGTAGGTCTAATATGGCACGTAAATGCAGCTCAAATTGGCTAATGGATGCGCCATTTTGTGTCCAGTGGCCGCTATTGTGTACTCGAGGCGCAATCTCGTTAATCAGTAGGTTATCACCCACGACAAAACATTCCATTGCCATTACACCGATATAGCCTAACTCATCCATGACAGCGCTAAGCATGGCTTGAGCTTGTTCCTGCTGCGGGTTAGTCGACTTAGGGAAAGCTACGCTTGTACGTAAAATGCCTTCTTGGTGCAAATTATGGGTTATCGGGTAAAAAACGGATTTTCCCGCTGCGTTTCGGGCACCAATGACAGAGACTTCGGCGTCAAAGGGAATACCTTGCTCAACGATACATTCACCGTAAATATCTGCTGGAAGATTAATTTCATCGCCAGGGCGAACACGCCATTGGCCTCGCCCGTCATAGCCACCAGTTCTGCGTTTTACAATGAGGAAATTACCGAGTTTGGCAAATAATTCAGGCCATTGTTCGGGGGTTTCTAATAGAGCCCAAGGTGCAGTGGAAAGTTGCAAACTATCAAATAAGCTTTTTTGTGGAAACCTATCCGCTAAATGTGGAAAAATATCACGGTTAATAAAGGCATTATGGCGAGCTAATTCTTTGGTTAGCGGGGTTTCCGGCCAGCGTTCAATTTCCGCGGTGATGACGCTTTGTTGATAAGGAACCGCTTCGGGCTCTGCATCAAGACCAACAGGAAAAACGGCAATGCCTAATGGCTCGCCAGCTTGGCGTAGCATACGGCCTAATTGGCCATTACCAAGCACGCAAACGGGTTTCATTAGGCGTTCCTCGGGTCTGGGTTGTTTAACACATCATTGGTTTGCGCTTCTCGCCATGCGGTGAGGCGATTGAAAATAGCAATATCACTTATCGCTAATACTTGCGCGGCTAACAGCGCTGCGTTTGCTGAGCCTGCTTTACCGATGGCTAGCGTACCAACAGGAATGCCTTTAGGCATTTGCACGATAGAATATAAGCTATCAACACCACTCAATGCAGCGCTTTGTACCGGAACACCAAAAACAGGGACTAATGTTTTAGCGGCAATCATTCCTGGTAGATGTGCGGCACCACCCGCGCCCGCGATAATCACATCAAAGCCGTTCTCTTTGGCGGTTTCAGCAAAAGAAAATAGTTTATCTGGTGTTCGGTGCGCAGAGACGATTTCGACATGAAAAGGGATTTGGAGTTCTGTTAATACATCAGCTGCGTGCTGCATGGTCGTCCAATCACTTTTCGAACCCATAACAATGGCGATTTTTGCCGCAGATTGAGCAGGAACTTGGGCAGTCATTTGGTGCTTTCCTGTATTGAAAAAAAAACATCACCCTGAGGTGGGAAATTGAATTGTCTTGATCATATCATGGTAAAGCAGCAAGGAAAACGTTTGCGTGATTAATAAATAAGCAAACAGTTGTGGGAGATATTGAAAATGGTTAGTCAGGCAAAATTACTCAAAGGGAAAGAAAGTTAGTTCAATGCCTTGCTTGTTAATCACAAAGGCTGAACCTTCGTGGTGCCACGCACCTAATACACCTCGATAATGCAATTTACCACCAATATTTATCTCATGAATGGCAGGCCGGTGAGTATGACCATGGATCATCCATTGCGCTTGGTGCCTTTGTAATGCATCAATAACGGCTTGTGAATTGACGTCCATAATCGACTCGGCTTTCATGCTGCTTGCATATTGGCTATTTTGCCGCATTTTTTGTGCGATACGGCGACGTACGAAGAGCGGGAGTAGTAAAAATACTCGTTGGATCCAAGGCGTGTGAACTTTTTTACGGTAATTTTGATAGGCGGCATCATCTGTGCATAAAGTATCACCATGCAGAATTAAAATGCGCTTACCATAAAGTTCGAGCAATGTTTCTTGTGGGAGTATGGTCATGCCACACTGTTTCGCATAGCGTTTACCAATTAAAAAATCTCGATTTCCATGAATGAAATAGCAGGGAATGCCGCGTTCTGTGAGCTGTTTCAATTCATTGGCAACTAGCTGATGCAGCGGATTGGCATCATCATCGCCCACCCAATAATTAAAAAAATCACCGAGAATATATAGGCTTTCGGCATGGATGGCTTGCTGTTGAATAAAATTAATAAAACCGGCGGTGATCGCCGGTTCATCTTCACTCAAATGCAAATCTGCAATGATGTAAGTGGACATGCGTTCAGGTTTACTCGCTGACCGTCACTTTTTCAATGATGACGTCTTCGCGTGGAACGTCTTGGTGGAAGCCGCTACGACCTGTTGAGACACCTTTGATTTTGTCAACAACGTCCATACCTTCAACCACTTCAGCAAACACGCAGTAACCCCAGCCATCAGGGCGTTCTGAACGGAAGTTTAAGAAGTCGTTGTCAGCAACGTTGATGAAAAATTGTGCTGTTGCAGAATGCGGGTCGTTAGTACGAGCCATCGCTAAAGTACCACGGGTATTTTTTAGACCGTTGTTAGCTTCATTTTTGATAGGTGCTTTAGTGTTTTTTTGTTCCATGCCTGGCTCAAAACCACCGCCTTGGATCATGAAGCCATTAATAACACGATGGAAAATGGTATTATTGTAAAAACCTTCACGGCAGTAAGTTAAAAAGTTTTCGACAGTAACGGGGGCTTTATCGTCAAACGTTTTGATAACAATGTCACCGTGATTGGTATGAAATGTAACCATAATAGCTATCCTGAATAATTGTTTTTTGTGCGCTAACTTGCGAAAGCGTTGAGATCAGCACGTTTATATCACAGATAAAACCTGACTTGAAGCGGAAGGAAGCTTAGTCGGCCGTTTATAGCATAATAGATGTGTATTAAACCTAATCAATAAACTGAAAAGGAAGCGGGGTAAACCCTTGCATTCTTAAGGTGATCGGGGTTCAATAACATGATATTTTATCGGTAGAAATCGATAATCATTTTTCAAATAAATGGAAAAGTTCAGATGCTACAAATTTTTAATACACTAAGTCGTCAAAAAGAAGAGTTTAAGCCCATCCAAGCAGGGAAGATTGGGATGTATGTGTGTGGCATCACTATCTACGACTTGTGTCATATCGGCCATGGCCGTACATTTGTGGCGTTTGATGCAATTAGCCGCTATTTACGTTATTTGGGTTATGACTTAAATTATGTACGCAACGTCACCGATATTGACGATAAAATCATTAAACGTGCGGCAGAAAATAATGAAAGTGTCGAAGAGCTAACAACGCGTATGTTGGCTGAAATGCATAAAGATTTCGATGCGTTAAATATTTTACGTCCTGATAGCGAACCACGCGCAACACGTCATATTGGTGAAATTATTGAATTAACCCAAAGCTTGATAGAGCGTGGTCATGCCTATGTTGCTGCGAATGGCGATGTGATGTTTGAAGTCAAAACCGATCCAAATTATGGACTGTTATCGCGTCAAGATTTAGAACAGCTGCAAGCAGGTGCTCGCGTCGAAGTTGCTGATGTAAAACGTAATCCAATGGACTTCGTCTTGTGGAAAATGTCTAAAGAAGGCGAACCAAGCTGGAGATCCCCATGGGGCTTAGGCCGTCCAGGTTGGCACATTGAATGTTCGGCCATGAACAGCAAAACGTTAGGCAACCATTTTGATATTCACGGTGGCGGCTCTGATTTAATGTTTCCTCACCATGAAAATGAAATTGCGCAATCTACCTGTGCCCATGATGGCCCTTACGTGAATTATTGGATGCATTCAGGAATGGTGATGGTAGACAGAGAGAAAATGTCTAAATCTCTCAATAACTTCTTTACTATCCGTGATGTGCTTGAGTATTACGATGCAGAAACGGTGCGTTATTTTCTGTTATCAGGCCATTACCGTAGCCAACTGAATTACACAGAAGAGAACTTGAAACAGGCACGTACTGCGCTTGAGCGCATGTACACTGCGTTGCGTGGTACGGATAAGTCAGCTGTGCCTGCAGGTGGTGACGAGTTTAAAGCACGTTTCATTGAAGCGATGAATGATGACTTTAATACACCTGAAGCTTATTCGGTATTATTTGACATGGTTCGTGAAGTTAACCGCCTGAAATCTGAAGATATGTCAGCAGCAAATGGTATGGCTGCACAATTGCGTGAGTTAGCAAGCGTGCTGGGTTTATTAGAACAAGACCCTGAAGTCTTTTTAAAAGGCGGTGCACAAACTGAAGATGATGCGGAAGTGGCAAAAATTGAGGCATTAATTCAACAACGCCTAGATGCACGTAAGAATAAAGATTGGGCACAAGCGGATGCGGCTCGTGATGAACTTACTGCCATGGGGATTGTGCTTGAGGATGGGGCACAGGGGACCACTTGGCGTCGCAAATAATACGCGTCATATTTTGCGCTGTGGCGGTGTTGCCATCACTTGGCTACTTGGGTCACATATTTTTGTATGCTCCCCAAGTTATCCGCGTTCGGCGCCTAGCCACAACACGAACTATTTAGCGTATTAATAAGAGTCATATTCGCGCTGTGGTGGTGTTGTCATCACTTGGCTACTTGGGTCACATACTTTTGTATGCTCCCCAAGTTATCATTTTAAGTACTGATTGATTTAAAAATAAATTTTCATATATTCAAACGGTTAGGTATTGGTATCTAACCGTTTTTATTTTGTTAGCTAAAATTGAAAGAAATAATTATTTATTTACTAAAAAATTGATGTAAATAGAATATATTTTCATCAATTAAAGTTTGAGTAAGGGTAATTATGGTAATTAAGACGATTCAAAGTTCTGTAAAATCAGGTGGGTGTACTGATGAGAATTTAATCAATAACTATATGAAAGATCATAAAGTTCCAAGTAATGCATCCAAAAATATCGCTAGATGCATAAAAGGAATAAAAAATAAAATTAGTCAGCCGATTACGAGGTTTACTCAAAAACTCCGAAACTTTTTCAAACCTTCTCAAAGGGTTGTACCACTAGAACGAACTTTTATTAGTTATATTGGCAAAGTCGATAACTCCGCCCCCAAAGTTACTCCGAATATAGACAAAAAACAATTAAAAATATAAAGATAGAAGATGCTTCATTGTCTCTTAATGCTCCTAACAGGCCTCCACTCATAAAATGTCTAACAGTAATCAGAGACCGAGAAAATTTAAGTTTAGATTCATATCAGCATAGTTATATTGAACCAATAGAAAGGCCTTCGAGTAATAATATTATCTTTTTCTCATTGGATAAAAAGCCCCCCAATTAAGGGGGGGAATAAGACTACCAACAGGGACTAGGAATGGAACTTAAAGTTGTGTGATTAAGCGATACTCGCCATTTCTTGTTGGGCTTCTTTAGGTGTCGCTTTTTTGACAATGGCATAAAGCACACCTGAAACCACCGTACCAGCCACTATCGCGAATAAATACATCAATACATGATTAATAGCTCCGGGTATTAACAGCACAAATAAACCACCGTGAGGTGCCATTAGCTGAATACCAAAATACATGGATAGCGCCCCTGTTATTGCGCCACCAATAATGCAAGTAGGAAGAACCCGAATCGGGTCTTTGGCTGCAAATGGGATTGCACCTTCTGAAATAAAACATAAACCGAGAACAAAAGAGGCTTTACCCGCTTCGCGTTCAGCAGGTACAAACTTATGTCGTGCTAATAGTGTTGCAACGCCCATTGCCAGAGGTGGCACCATTCCTGCCGCCATAATTGCTGCCATTGGCGCATAGGTTTGTGAACTTAATAGACCGACACCAAAGGCATATGCCGCTTTATTGACTGGGCCTCCCATATCTGTACACATCATCGCCCCTAAAATTGCACCTAAGATCACCGCATTGGTGGTTCCCATGGTATTTAACCAGTTAGTTAGCCAATCCATTAACCACGCTACAGGGTGGCCAATGACATAGATCATCGCTAAACCCGTGAATAAAGTGGAAATGAGTGGTACGATTAGAATTGGCTTTAACGCTTCCATAGTTTGCGGCAATTTTAATCGTGTACTAATAAAGTGAGCACTATAACCGGCAAGGAAACCGGAAATGATCCCACCTAAGAACCCTGCACCTAAAGTGGTTGCAAGTACCCCACCGACCAAACCTGGGGTTAACCCCGTTCTGTCAGCAATGGAATAGGCGATATAACCCGATAGTACAGGCACCATTAATGCAAGGGCTGTTTGTCCGCCAATTAGGCTAAGTGCCCAAGCCAGAGAGCCTTCGACATTGGATGCGTCTAAACCAAAAGCAAATGAAAGCGCAGTACATAATCCCCCAGCGACAACCATAGGGAGCATGTATGATACCCCGGTAAGTAAGTGCTTATACACTCCGCGTTTTTCTGTCGATCTACTCGTTTGGGCTGATGTTTTTCCGCTTTGTGGTGTGAATATATTTGCTTCTTCTACTGCTCTATCCATTTCTTGTGCTGTTTTCTTCAATGCGGCACTGGTGGAGGTGCGGTACATTGGCTTCCCCGAAAACTTATCCACATTGACTTCGATATCGGCAGCGACAATGACTAAATCAGCTTGTGCTATCTCTTCTGGCGTAATTTCATTTCCAACCCCGACAGAGCCCCGGGTTTCGACTTTGATATTCCAGCCTCGTTTTTTTGCTTCAGCCTCAAGTGCTTCCGCGGACATATAAGTGTGCGCAACCCCTGTTGGGCAAGCGGTAACGGCTAATACAGAGTAAGTTTTCGCATGCTGCGGCTCGGTAATTTTTTGCTCACACAATGTCGCTTCGTTAATTGCAGATGACAGAAATTCAGCAGGTTGCCTAACAGCGACATCGGGGTGACCGAAATAGACTTTTTTATCTGAGCAATTAAAATTTTCCGGCAACTGAGTATCGAAACAAATCACAATATCTGCATCAGTAAGTTGTTCTGTGAAGGTGATATTTTGTAAGGCAGATACATTTTTTAAGGCATTGATGGCTAGCCAGCAAATAGCAGGGCCTTGCTGGTGGCTTGGAGCGATTAATATTTTCATGTTTTTCATCCTCATTGAGCCGTAAACGGTTGTAAATCAACCTTCGTCATCATATGTGCAAGTTGCGCTCGGTCTGTGATACCGACATTGGGTTGAGAGACAGCAAGTGCAGAAACCGCGGTAGCTAAGCGAAGTGTGTGCTCACTTGTTTGCCTCATCATTAGCCCGTAAATTAATCCACCTACCATTGAATCCCCTGCGCCAACGGTGCTGATAACCTCACATTCAGGTGGTTTAGCAAACCAAGCGCCCGATGAATTGACCCACATAGCGCCTTTTTCGCCTAAAGAAACCACCACATGGGCAATACCTTGTTGTCGAAGTTGATTTGCGGCATTTACGATATCTTGCTGGGTAGGGAGCGGTTTTCCGGCCCAAATTTCAAGTTCACGGTGATTAGGTTTTACTAACCAAGGAGAAGCTTTGAGCCCAGCGACAAAGGCCTCGCGGCTGCTATCAAAAATGACACACATACATTGTTCTCTAAGGCGTAACATCCATTGAGTAAAATCATTTAAATCAATGCCCTGAGGTAAACTGCCACTGACGCAAATCATATCGAACTGACCCGCCCAGCTTAATGAGTCGGTGACGAAACGCTGCCAATCCGCTTTAGTAATACTGAATCCTGAAAAGTTAAAATCGGTAACTTCACCAGTTTGCTCTGTTAGTTTGACATTGATGCGGGTGCGGCCTTCAACAACTTGAAAGCGGTTAGCAATTCCTGTTTCGCTGAAGGCTTTTTGGAAGCCATCTTGATTCTCTTTACCCAAGAAACCACCAACAGTGACATCAATCCCTAAATTTTTAAGTACTTTAGCCACATTTATGCCTTTTCCAGCGGCATGAAGGCCTGCTGTTTTGACTAAGTTCACATCCCCGCGATGAATATCAGGTAATAGCCCAACCAAATCGTAGGCAGGGTTTAACGTGATCGTTGCGACTCTTCTGCTCATGCGACTTTTTCTCCAAGTCCTGAATTGATTGCCTCACCAATGGTATTGATGGCTTCTTGTGCATCTACACCTTCTGCGTGAATGCGTAAACGATGCCCACATTTAGCCCCTAAGCTGACAATTTTCATTAAGCTTCGACCATTTACGGGAGTCGAAGTACCATCAAGATTACTGACTGTAATCGTGCTTTCGAATTGCTTAATAGCAGTGACTAACTGAGTGCTAGGCCGCGTATGTAACCCATGTGGGTTAAGAATGGTGAAGTCCTGAGTTATTCCAGATATGTTTGTATTCAATGAATCACTTTCTGTGTATGAGTCATCAGGACGCAATAAATCAATTAGTTTGTTAACGTTATCATTTTCGAGAATGAGATTTGCTTCTTTATTTTTCAATAAATTGTTTATTTTTAGTAACAAAGTCTCTATTTGATAATTAGCGTAAGAGAGGGTAATTAGAATGCTGACGGGGTTACCTTGAAAGCTAAATGGTTTTTTTACCGTCGATATCGCAATCGCATTCTCAATGTTTCCGATTGGACTATCACTTAACCAAATACCTTGACCTAAATATGACGGGGTTTGAGTGAGAACTCGAGAAATAAAGTCGGTGCTGATAGCTTCAGCGTTTTGTAGGTTAATAATATTCTGTATTTTCAATGTATTTATATTATCAACTTGAGCACTAACCGTGACCATTGATTCATCAAGTTTCACCGGTTGAGTTTGGCGCTCACCCATTAGAAGTTGCTTTAAGGTTTCGGCGGTGTCAGCTTTGGCTATAGCATCAGCGGTGTGTTCATCACTGATTATGTGGGTTAATTGGCGTAGCAATTCGAGATGCTCATTTGATTGAGCGGCAATGCCAATAACAATATAAGCAGTTTGGTTATCACCCCAATCAATACCATCAGGGAATTGAAAGACAGCAAAACCCGTTTTTAATACCTGATCTCGCGTCTCTACTGTCCCGTGTGGGATAGCGATACCATTCCCTAAAAAGGTAGGCGCTTGGGTTTCCCGGTTAAGCATTCCTTGCGCATAACCGCTTTTTGCATAGCCTGCATTTTCTAATGCTTTGGCAACTTGTTCTATTGCATTTTTTTTATCAGATGCAGCAGCTGCAAGGTGGATATCGCTTATTGGTAAGTTAAACATAATTTCTCCTGATTATTATTCGTAGCCGGATCAGCCAGAAGACTTGCAAGCGGATCTGATTATTTGTTAATCATGTTATCGTTAACAAGGTTAGCTGAATCGTTTAATCTTGTCTATGCGATTAACATGTGAAATACAAAAAATGAGATCTAAGTTAAATTTTATAAGGGTGTGATTTGTGTGTTTAATGACAAAGCTGAAGTGGTTGCTGAAATTATTTGTTTATATAAAACAATGAATTAAATTTTCAATATGCGTAATTGTTTAGATGCTTATTACAGAAAAAGTGATCACAGAAAAAATTTGTCTAAAACCTAAAAAAGCATTTTATCGTTCTTACAATAAATATTGTTACTTTGAAGAAAAGGGGGAGGGAGGGCACTATTGGTTTTAGAAAGGAAATAGGCTGAAATATTTCAGCCTATCTAACGGTATTATTCTACAACTCTAATTTTTTCGCTGCCCATTGAAACGATTTTACCCGCGACAATTTTACAGCGTTTACGTGTTTCGACCACGCCATCAACTTCAACTAAGCCATCTGCAATCATGGCTTTTGCCATTGCACCGCTTTCCGCCCAGCCTTCAATTTTCAGCAAATCACACAATTCAACGTGTGGGTGGCCATTTAAATTGAATATATCCATGATAACTCCAAAATTACATTAAATATCGTGGTACTCTTCACATGCCTGAAGGGTGTTTTGAATTAAAGTCGCAACGGTCATTGGGCCAACACCACCAGGAACGGGGGTTATCCAAGCTGCGTTTTTCGCGGCTTCGTCAAAATCGACATCTCCGGTGACTTTTCCGCTCTCTAAACGGTTGATACCGACATCGACCACAATTGCACCTGGCTTAATCCATTCTCCAGGAATAAAATTAGGTTTCCCCACAGCGACGACCACTAAATCAGCATGGCGAACGTGGTGCTCTAAATCTTTAGTAAAGCGGTGGGTTACTGTTGTGGTGCAGCCTGCTAGCAGAAGCTCTAGGCTCATTGGACGACCAACAATGTTCGATGCACCAATAATTACAGCATTTAAACCATAGGTGTTGATACCACAACGTTCAAGCAGAGTAACAATTCCTTTTGGGGTGCATGGGCGAAGGCGTGGTGCACGTTGGCATAGTCGGCCGACATTGTATGGATGAAACCCATCCACGTCTTTGTCTGGGTGAATACGCTCAATGACTTTGACGTTATCAATACCCGCAGGTAATGGAAGTTGAACTAAAATTCCATCAATTTCAGGGTCTTGGTTTAAATCATCAATGAGCTTGAGTAATTCAGCTTCTGTCGTTGTGTCCGGTAAATCATAAGAACGCGAAATAAAACCGACTTCTTCACAAGCACGGCGTTTACTGCCGACATAGATTTGTGAAGCAGGGTTAGCACCGACTAAAATCACGGCAAGGCCGGGAGCACGTTTTCCTTGTTCTAAACGTAATTGTACTTTTTGGGCAACTTCTTGCCGAATTGTCTGCGCAATCGTTTTCCCATCAATAATTTTTGCTAACATCTGTAACTTAATCCATATATGAGACACGGTAATGACTCTATTTTGTCAGAAGTTAACGCCATTGTCAGTTCAAACTATTACATAAAATGAGCATATAGTTATTTTAGTAGCGAAAAGCCATTGACTCAGCGCTCAGCAACCGTATAATTCAACGCCATCAGCCAGATAGGCTGCCTGCATTATCAATGCGCCCTTAGCTCAGTTGGATAGAGCAACGGCCTTCTAAGCCGTAGGTCACAGGTTCGAATCCTGTAGGGCGTACCATTAATTTTCAATCACTTACCATCATTTAAAATTCTCCACTTTTCCTAACTGGGACGTATTTGGGACGCAAGTATCGAAAATATTGTCTATTTGCTTCGCATGTTCAGTTAAATGATTAGGTGCTAAGTGGGCATATCTTCTCACCATATCCATATCAACCGATTTCCAGCCGCCCATCTTTTGTAGAACTGAAAGCGGGACGCCAGACTGAATCAACCAATTCGCCCATGTATACCGCAGATCATGAAAGCGGAAGTTTTCTATTCCTGCTCTTTTTAATCCTGCATACCAAGCGTTATTATCATCAACACTTATTTTCCATACTGTTGGGGGTATTGCTGGTTATTGCCTGAAATCTGCATCTATCCTAGTATTTGTTTTCTATACAACTGGAGGGGGTGATATGCGTAATTGGCTTGGGTACTTAATATATTTCTCTATTATATTCGCTATAGCAAAATGCACTATGACTATAGCGCCAAATGCCAACATTCCAGGATAATGTTTTATCAATGAAAAATGGAGATTTTCAATGAAACCATGGGATCCTTGGGTTGGGATGACGGTGTTAGTCGTAATTATATTTCTAATAATGTATTGCACTTTGATTATGTTTCCAGGCTATGTGCCACCAGCTAATTAACTTCAATTTGCACTCCCGCTAAGCTAACATGACTGAAACTAATTGATGGAGTGGTGAGATGAAAGGATACATAGTTGCTAGCTTGCTAATGATTGCTTGCTCTGGTTTTTATGCACATTCTAGTAATGGTATTGACCCATTAGTAGCAGATGGAAAAAGGTCTAATTATGGTGATTGGGATTTTCTTTATGCTGAAAAAATGAACTATGATTTATGTAAGCTATCAGTAGAGGCTATTTATACATCTGGCGCAATCGATCATAAATTGACATCAATAACTCATTTCGAAAACGCGCACACATTAATAACACAGAGACCAAAAAATGTAGTTAGGATTGATTGCAACGGACATGGTGGAAATATAATGATATTGACCGCTGATTATATTGTTCAATAGTTAATCTAGCCCGTCCTTTGGCTGGGTGGTTAGGCTAATAGTTTAGCTTCTGGCTCTCCTTTAAGGCTTAATAGGTTGCAATAAATAACTTCATTGAGTTCAGATAACTGCTTGGATACTTCAGATTCCAAGTTAGGATTTAACTTTTTAATTGCTGGTGCTAGCCGCTTATTTGATGGGAACATCTAATCGGAAATTACCAAATGTCCCTGAAGTAGTCTTGAAATATTCAATTCCTGAACGTATTGATGATTAGTAAACGATTCCATTGGTCACTGAAACGATGACCAATGAGCGTTAATCTGGTTTTGTGATGGAATCAAGTATAATCAACAGGTTATAGCTACATACGGGATAATCCAGCATGGTGTCTACTGCAAATTATCTTATTGGTGTTTTATCTATTTCATTGATTTTCTTTAAAACACGAGTGATTACGTTATTGGCATATTCCATTGAGCTAAGGTAGATAATATTATTTTTATCAAATCCTGTTCTGTTAAATTGAAACCTTAGACCAGGAGTGCAAATGAGCAGTTTTGCATTTTGAGAAATCAATTTCTCTATGTTTGATTCTGTATTATCAGGGTAAACTTCCCAGTCTAAGTTAATTTTGTTTATCTTATTTTGTAGGGCTGAAACATAGTTATCAACTGTATTTCCATCGAGAAAGCGAGTAATAAAGCTAGAGCCACTAACCCATGGGAACGCTGTTCTTCCAAGTGTAGGGCTTCGGCTATAAATTAAATAAATTTTATTCTTTTCCATTTCGCTCCCTAAGATAAATTCATGTATGCAAATGATTATCATACTCATTAGTGTGGGTGTCAATTTTATTGTTACCGTCACTTGTTTAGTTTTAGTTACTTAGATATAGCTACGAGCTTATGACCTGCCAGAAAGAAAACAATATAATCGCTACAGGTACTATGGATGGTTTAATGGTTATCACTTAACAGGAGTGCGGATAGTTACCTACTTTTAACTGACTCTCTTTAAGATGATCAGTTTAATTACTTCGAAATTACCGAGGCAATCTCAAATCTACCTATAAAATCATAGTTACTTGTACACTCAATTAAAGGGAAGTGGGCAGTGGCTTAACACCCAATGAATCAGAACGATTATATTGGGAAAACTCTAAAACGGTGACCAATTTTTGTTGATCACTACAGTATAAGTTGTGTGATTTGATTTGAATAGACCAATAATTGCCTACCCACATTATTGGCGATTAAGCACTTTCTCTGTCGCTAAAACAAAGGAATACCAAGAGACTCTTTTAGCTGTCTGACGCGAACTGTAATATTCGATTGAGCACACTCTATAATTTTAGTTACTCAAAGTGCGCTACCTTTACTAATAACCAGTTCAAATGTTTTAAGTAAAATAGAATTCATTAATATCAATACGCTTCATCAATATATTTGTTATGGATTTTGTATTCAATCAAATGATTATGTGTTAAAACACTTCATATCATAATAACGCTTTATTAAAGCAAATAACCCAACGCATTAAATGGTTAAATTACAATTAACTAGAAATTTAACTCCACTTACAATAACAAAATATAATAAAATATAACAAAATAAATTAATTATAAATAAAATAATATTTGTTTATTCATATTTTTTTAAATAATGTAAATAGCAGTAAGATAACAAACTAAAAAATTTAAAAAACAACAAATCAAAAAATCATTTAATACCTATGAGCGAGAACACTATCATGACTATGAAGCAGCTTATTGTAATAGGTGCAAGAGATACAGGAACAAGCCTTACCTTAGTTAACCAAGCATTAAGAAACCAATATTCAGTCGTAATTATTATCTCTGATAAAGAACTATTAAAAAATGTCTTTTCTCCGGAAGTAACCGTTGTATATTTAGAGAAAATACAAAAGACGTTTCTTAATTGGATAAACTCACACTGTGACTTAAGTAGCATCATGGTGACATGTGCCCACGAAAATTATGCGGTCATAGCAGCAAATATTTGTGCAGAACTTAACTTAAATGGTCCTAGTCCTGAAAAGATAAAATTAGCAACTTCTAAAGTTTTTCAGAAAAAAATATTTAATCAACAACATAATAATGGGTTTACTGTTTCTATTGAAGAACCCGTTAATGAAGTGAAACTTTCAGGAAGTCTCAATACACTAAACTATCCATTGGTTATTAAGCCTTGTAAGGGATCTGCAAGTTTAGGGGTGAAAAAATGCCATAGTAAATATGATGCCATTAAACATTTAAATGATTTATATGAAGATTATCATCAAGACCAAAAGATGATATTAACTCACGAAGTTATTATTGAACCTTATGTACAAGGTAGAGAATATTGTATTGAGTTTTTTGACGGTATTTGTGTTGGTGTTCTACAAAAACTCAAGCAAGATGGAGACGAATTTTTTGAGCGTGGTTATACATCAGAACTCAATCTAGAGCCTATCTATATCAAACCAGCCATTCAAAAGGTATCGGATATCATTAATAGATTAGGCCTTGATTGGGGGCCCGTGCATGTGGACAGTATCATTAATGAGCATGGTTATCATATTATAGAGATTAACCCTCGTATTGCAGGAAGTTTTATTTGCCAACTAGTTCATGATGCTTATCAATTCGATATTGTCACTGCATTACTGAATAAATTAAGTGATAAACCTTACTGCATCCCTGCAAAAATGCAGTTAAGTGCACTAGCTTATGTCAATTTTATCCTATTGTCTGATCCTATCACTTGGGAAATTACTGAGACAAGCCTATTAGAGAATGAACAAATCAACGTGATATGTGGTCAGCAATATTCACAAGAAAGAAATAGACGAGCATTTATTTATACCCTTTTAAAACATGATGGTAGAGCAAAGGATTTAACGTAAAACGAAGGGGCAATAAAAATGATTAAAAACGCTTTATATAATCCGAGTAGCATTGCAAAAACGTGTTTAACGACGAGTTTTGGATATGTCGTAGTACAGCTAGATATAACGATTGTCAATGTTGCTATGCCTAGTATTGGACAGACATACTCAGCTAACCTACATAGCTTACAATGGATCGCTGATGCTTATGTAGTAGTTTTTGCCGCTTTGCTTATCAGTGCTGGTGTGCTATGTGATAAATATGGTAGTCGAAAAATCTACTTTATTGGTCTTTTGTTATTCTTAATTTCCTCATTAGTTTGCGCATTCTCACCAACTATTCGGACACTTATTATCGCTCGTATTATACAAGGGGTAGCGGCAGCTTTGATTTTACCTGCTTCACTTTCACTTTTAGCATTATCAACACCTGAGAGCGATCACGCCAGAATAAAAGCTATCGGTTGGTGGAGTGCTATTGGCGGCTTTGTAAGTGCCACTGGTCCTTTTATTGGGGGTGTATTAATAGACCTGATTCATTGGCGAGCAATTTTCTTAATTAACATACCCATCTGTTTAGTTGGTTTATTACTAACACCTTATTTATTAGAAGAAAGTCCTCTACAAAAAAATAAAAGCCTCGATGTCAAAGGCCAGTTATATGCAATTGTTAGCGTTTTAAGCATCATTTGGGCAATGATTGAAGCAGGCAAAAGTCAGTGGAGCAATCCTCTTATTTATGTAAGCCTGTTAATTTCTATTTTTACCCTAATGTTGTTTATTCGGCAAGAAAAAAGAGTATCAAACCCTATGTTTCCTCTTGAGCTATTCAAAATTAGTAGGTTATTTCCTGCTTTACTTGTCGGATTAGTCATTAATTTTGCTTTTTATGGTGTTATTTTTATTCTCAGCATCTATATGCAATATGTCAGGAAGTACTCTCCGACATTAACGGGACTTGCGTTAATGACCTTTGTGGTGATCATGTTTGCTAATTTGTTTAGTGCTTATTTATCTAAAAAATTTGGTGAAAAAAATACAGTCATTCTAGGTTTAATAATTACCAGTCTTGCTTATCTATTAATTACATTGGTGATGGTATATGAAGGTTCATATCTTTTATTGGTATTGTCATTAATTTTAATGCCTATTGGTACAGGTATAGCATTACCAACATTATTTGTTCTGTTTATCTCATCAGTAAGTAAACAGATGGTTGGTACGGCTTCAGCCATTATTAATTCATTCAGACAACTTGGTAGTGCCTTGGGGGTCGCAATCCTTGGCATGTTTATTGTGGGAGATACATCTACTATTAATCATGGAGCAATCACTGCTTTAGTGATCTCTGCTATTTTGATGTTAATGGTGGGGGTGTTTTTTTATTTTTTCGTCAAACAAAGGTACAGGTAGCATAATGAATAACTCGATTATAATTATTATTGATGGGATATCAACTGCCGTAGGATATGCTCCCTCATTTAAATCTTACGGAATTGATTGCATTCATATTTACAGCTCAAAGATATTCAAAGATAAATTTAGTCATTTAATCAAAACTGAAGACTATACTGCTGTTTTTGAATATGAAAATGATTTGTCTTTTTTACTAACACAATTGAAACAATTTCATATTTTAGCAGTATTATCTGGTGTTGAGTCAGGCTCTGAACTTAAAGATAAGTTAAATGAAAGATTGGGACTACAATATCGTAACGACGCTAGCACAAGCGAAGCTAGATATCATAAATACATCATGACACAAACAGTCAATGAGCATGAATTGTTAGCACCAGAACAGTTTACCAGTACTAATAAAGATGAATTGTTGCACTGGATTAAAAATAGGAATGTATTTCCTATTATTTTAAAACCAACCAATAGTGCTGGTGTTACAGGTGTTTTTAGATGTAATTCATTGAAAGAAGCTGAACACTATATTGATACTATTAAAGACATGAAATCGTATTTTGGTGTTAGCAATAATATGATTGTTGCGCAGGAATGTTTGCAAGGGCAAGAGTACATTGTCGATGCTGTATCTTTGGATGGTATGCATAGAATTATCAATATTTGGGAAGTTTATAGGGAGGAAGGTTCCTCTCCTCTATTAGATGGCATGATTATTGTTGATCACTCTCAAGATAAATTCCAACCGATTATTAACTATGCAAAACAGGTTTTCGATGCGCTTGGTGTACGTAATGGCCCCAGCCATCTTGAAATCATGCAAACAGCAAAAGGGCCCTGCATCGTGGAACTTAATGCAAGGTTACATGGGAGTTTAGATTTAAAATTGTCTACGTTGGTGAATGGGTATGATCAGCTTCACTGCGTTGTTGAATCTATATTATGCCCCTATCATTTCAAGCATAATATCAACCAGCCACCTATTTTCCACGGTTTTAGCGTACATCTATTAATAAGATCGGCAAAGCAGGAATGTTTAACTTCATTAGATATTTGGGAACAATTCGCAAAGTTTAAGACTTATGTGGGCTGCAAAGTTAATTATCAAATTGGACAGCAGGTAAAAGTCACTCGCGATTTAAGTACAGCGCTAGGGTCAGTGGCTCTTTATAGTGAAAGTTATGATGATTTGTTGACTGATTGGAAAAGGATCAGAGTCTTAGAACATTTTACTGTTGAACATAGATCAAATTGGCAACACTCAAATATTTCTATTTAATCATATAGAAGGGAGATAAATATTAAAACACAAAATACGGTCAGAATTTTCATTTAACATTTACACAATTATTTTCAATAAAGAGATATAACTCTATTGACATATAAAATGCATTATTTATAAAAAATAATGTTTACTAATTATATATTAAAATAATATTTGTTATTGCGTTGTGTTTTTTGCTGTTTTATATCGCAAAGAATATAAAGTAAAGCATCGATAAAATTAATAAAGCAACAAAAGAGGTAATTATGTATCAACAAAATGAAAAAATTATTCTATCTAGTCAAGAATCGGAAATAATCCGTAATACGTTAAATGAGATTGAATATGACCCAAAAGGAGGCATGGACTATTTAAATAAATTAAAGCAAACTGCTTATAACATATTTCCTGAACGTGTTATTGTTGGTATTGAAAAAATGAAGCTTCTGACTGAAGAGGCTTATGGTTGTATTTCAATTGAAAATTTACCAATCGATAATGAAGTCACAGGAAGCCCTCTCTTCAAAGAAACAGGTAGTAGTTTTAAAGGAGGGACAATAAGTGAAAATGTATTGATTGCATTAAGTCTTATCGCTGGAGAACCTTATTCAATTTCTCATGAAGGTTTAGAGCTAGTCAATAATTTAACACCTCATCCAGATGCAACGAAAGAATATACTGGCTTAGGCTCAGAAGTAGAGCTTGATTTTCATATTGAAAATGCAGCACAAGCACACATGCCAGAGGGAGATACTTCCCCATTATTCTTAATGCTACTGGGTATTAGAACGGATATTGATAATGGCCCTTTCACGCGTATAGCGGATATGCGTAATGCATTGAAATTAATGTCAAAAGAAGATATTAAAGAACTCTATCAAAGCAACTATATCATTAAAGTACCGTATCGTTGGAGAGATGCAACAATTACCCCGAGGAGTAATACGGGATTAGTCCCCGTACTCTCAGGCCCTATCACTTGCCCACAAATAACAGCTGCTTTTTATCCAGATATGATGGTGACAGCGAATATCGCAGCAAAACAGGCCTTAGATAATCTTTATGAAGCTCTAAAAAAAGTATCATTTGGAGTTCAAATTACCCCTGGCCGATTGATTATTTTAAATAACCATTTTGTTTTACATTCAAGAGATCAATTTGAAGCCAAGTATGATAAGAATGGTCGAGCATACAGATGGGTACAGCGAGTTTTTGTAGCTCCAACACTCTGGAACTATAGGAATTATCAGCGTCTCCATGAGCGAGTATTCAATGCTAAAAATTTAATAAACAATGACTCTGCAGCATAAGTATAAGTTATTAATTTAAGCTACCCCTACTGGGGGTAGCTATAAAAAAATAGGCCGAGTACTCCATAAAGACCTCTTAAATTATTTTGGCAAAATATGATTAATGTTTCCAGTTTAAATTCAGATCCACTCACAGGGCATTGAATTCATAGTAAACCTCAATACCTCACTCTGTAGTCATTAGCGACTGTGCCACACTATTTAGCCATTAACTTCATCGACATAGATAGAAGAATCAAATAGTTATATTTGGGACGAGCTTCAAGCCAACTCCACCAAATTATAGGAAGAGCATCATAAACCCGTATTTTAATTGCCTAGCCCTAACAATAAGATCAACTCTCAACCTAAATTTTAGTGATCAACTAAAACGTGCAACAGAGGAAGCAGAAAGGGCAGAGCAGATAGATGAAAAATAATTATTAAAAAATATCCCCCTTAACTAAACACCAAGGGGGGTATTTAAAATTGTTTTTAGCACTCAGCTATATTTATTTGTTTATTTTAATAAACTTAAAAATGGGTTACATCTATTACGACAGCGACATTATAACTAAATGAACCAGTCTTCATTTCTTCATTGCCAGTTTTCATTAGTCCTGCTTTGAGTGCAAAAGTCATTGATCCCGGTTGAGGGAGTGCCGTTGCTCTTGGTTTAGTTATTCCGTTTAATTTCTCGCCCAGAGCATCTTCAATAAATACACCAATACTTGGATGAGTCGTCTTAAAGATATTATCAACTCCAGACACATTTTTCCCAGTAGCATAGACGCTCATTTTTGCTGGCGTATGACATATTTAAGACAATATTCAGTGGTTTTTTTTGAGATGTGTATTGAGTTTGTAGCAAACTGTTGTAATCAAGCTCTCCGAAATGGATGCTTTCGGTGTTATTACTTTCTAATGAGCAGGGGGGAGTATCTATATTAAAGGTTCCATTAACATCGACCTGTAATTGTGTTGGTTTTGCGATTAAGTTACTTGCAAAAAATGCCGTTAGCAAAATAGATAGCTTCATTATGTGTTTCAAAGTGTTACCTCCAGTGTAATTGATAAATCCTAAGTTTAACTCTTGCTAACTGTACAGGGATGTATATGACTCGCATATTGACGGATGTACGTAATTATGAAGTTCTGTGATCTTCAATCTCAAAAGCTAATTTTAAAAAACAGGTTGAAAAGAAATCTGTATGGGAAACCGCAGTATAGACAGATAGAGCAACAATAAAAACTAATGCGCCAGCTCAAGTAGTTGGCGCACTTTAAGCGTTAGTTAAACAGCTAGGATAGTTTTTTGTACCAAGAATCTAGAATTTCGCGTTTTTTTCTTAAGTAATCATATCTATCATAGTATTTTTTAGACACTCCTGGCCTTTTATGGTTTTGTACCATATCCCTTATTTCTGAGCTTATCCCCATTTCCCTGCCAATGTTTTAAATGTCCGTTTTATATCCATTGGTATAAATTTTTTAAACGCATTACGCTTGCAAAACTTATTTAATTGTTTTACGTATTCTGATGTTAATGAATGGCTTTCTTGAGTGTCAGAAGGGAATAGAAAACTGGATGTCGGGTATAACAATTCCTGAATATTTAAAATATCGATATCAGGTTTGGTTAATGGTATTACATAATAGTCCTCTGTTTTTTAAATATGCGGAGGTACAGTCAATGTGTTATTTTTTATCACAATTATCACAATTATCACAATTATCACAATTATCACAATTATCACAATTATCACAATTATCACAATTATCACAATTATTAGCTACTATTTCCAATGGCCTCTTTGTCCAGCAGCGTAAATACAGAATAAAAATAGTCTGGCATAGTCGGGATTAATAGAATATTAATTGCTCGGTTTATTAAATAGTTATGAAAACATGAGTAGGATTATTTCTGGTCAGTCTTTCATTATCTGCAATAAAGTTATCAACTGATGATATTTTTGCAATGCTGGAGGCTTTGGGAAAACTGATGCCTAAACCTCTTAATTTTTGAGTCACAAAATAAAAAGGGGCATGGTACGAAATTGAATAAATTCAAGCTGTTTATAATCAATGTTATATGGATTTATATTGAATCCTGTAGGGGCTCAGCTAGAATACCTAGGTCAAATAACGAATCTAATTAGTGATAGAGATCCTTCTCTCTTAAAACAAGCAAATATCGATAAATTAATTACCTTACTAAGGCAATTAATACATATTACATCATAGATTTAAATGATAAATATGCTCTCCGTCAATAATATTACCTGTAAATTCAAAGCCAAATGACTGATACAGGTTTTTCGCTACCGTGTTTTTTTCATTAATCCCTAATGTAATAAACTGGATAGCTTCCGCAGAGAAAAAATCGAGGATTGCTTTGAATGACTTTCGACCTAATCCTTTACCAATAAATTTATAATCAAGCATATATCTACAAAGCATAACTTTTTTTAGATTAGAGCTCGTTGTCTTATACATAAAAAAGCCGATTAAATTATTTTGGAAATATAAGGCTTTTGGGTAAAAATTTGGGAAGTAACTTGCTTCTGCAATTGATGTCGCATTACAGCAGATATAGTCTTCTAATACTGTGGCGATCCCATCTGAATTAGAGGTCAATTCACATACATCAAATAAGTTGTCCTGATCAATATTACTTATAATAATCATAAAGTTATTTTCTCTACTATTGATTCTATATTTCAGCATTAGGGTGAACGATGACATCCCATTTAATATATGGAATTAACCCCAGCGAGTTTGCTAGTGCTAGGGACGCAGTATTGTCTAGCTGGCATCGATATTGTGGTTGATACCCTTTTTCTAAGGCGACTTTACAAATGGCAGAGGCAAGTTCGCGTGCATGGCCTTTACCACGATGCTCAGATAAGGTTAAGACCCCTAAATCAGCGATAGCCAACTTTTCACCATCCCAAGGATACATACTAGCAACGGCAATTAATTGGTCATTGGAAAACAATCCGTACACCAGCCAGTGATCAAGTTCTACGGATGCTCCCTCTAAATCATCTTCACTAGATGCTTCACAGAAAGATTGAAATACGGCGGCATCTATATTTGTTAATACGCGAATATCACTCAGTATTTGTTGTTGCTGTAGTTTTGATAACGCTTCTTGGCTGAAATAAAAAAATTGGTCTGCTCCATGCCATTGTTCCGCGAGGGTATCACGCAATGTTTCTGCAACTTCTCTAGTCAAATCGGGAGTGATAGATAATTTAGCACAGAGCTGTGGATGTAATGAAAGCCAATATTTATTTTGTTCTTGAATAGCGACCGCTAAATAGTCTTCATCAATATGAGCGTTTACATACACGGCTAAATCACTTTGATTTAAATAACATTCGCCTGAAGTTTTTTCTTTCAGCCAATATGCGGCAATATCATTATTTATCAGGGGCATCATGGAATTCCTTATATTGGGTCAAAATGATATCGGTGATCTCATAAGCAATTTTTTGCGTATCTAAATCTTCAATATTTCCTAATACTGCAACGGTTAAGCCTAAATCAGGTATACGTAGAAAATAGGTGGCATAACCAGCCCATCCCCCAGAATGTTCGAAATGCATTAAGCCAAAGTGTTGTGAAATAATAACGCCATAGGCATATTGCTGGTGATGTTCAATGACTTCACCTGTTCTATTATGGGAAGGTAATGCTTGAAGCATTTTCTCGACTAGTTTTTTACCACCGACTTTCCCACTCGTATAGTTCTCACCCCATTTCATTAAGTCCAAGACATTGGAATGAACAGCGCCATCACCTGTTTGAGTCCATAGACTTTCGCTTAATTGATAGCCAGATTCAGTATTTTCACGATAACCTCGAGCAATCGCTGTGTGAACAGGATACGATTCAACAATAAAAGTATTACTCATCTGTAATGGTTTAAAAATATATTGTTGGGCGAACTCGTTATAACTTTGGCCACTAACGCGCTCAATGATCATGGATAATAAAAAATAGCCCGTATTACAATAATCAAATTGTGTTCCGACAGGGGTAAGTGGGTGAGGGAAGGCAATTAAATCTGCCAAACTTTCTTCTGGTCCTAAGGCGTCAGAATAATCAATCCCCTTATTCAAGGCCAATTCAATGTAATCAACCATGCCACTAATATGATAAATCAAGTCTTGAATCGTAATCTCATTAGCGTATTTAGGTAATTCAGGAATATATTTAGTAATAGGGTCGTGCAAAGCAAGCTTGTTGTTTTGTTCTAATAGCAAGATAGCAAAGGCCGTGAATTGTTTTGATACTGAGGCTAAATTAAAAATAGTTTGGGGTGTTAATGCTTCTTTTTGTTCCAGCTCAGCAAACCCAAGGTTACCTGAATAGGATACGCCATGGTCAAATTTGGCCATATATGTAAAACCAGGGCCATCAGCTTTAAATTGCTGTTCCCATACTAAAAGGTTTTGTGACGTGTTATTAAATATTGCACTTCTGTTATCTGTGAAAGTACTCACTTTATTCTGCCTTAGAATTTATTTACTAACAATTTGTATTCAATTTATAAAATAGATAATGGTTATGCCGTAGTTGTACTACGATTCATTTTTTTTCGAAAAGCTATTTATGCTATTGGATAAATCAAAGCATGAATGTTACATCTTCAAGTGGACTTTAAGTCAACCTCTATTTCGGTTTTTATTCCATGGGGAGGTGAAAGCATTATTTTACCTTCGTTGTATTCAGCTTTAGCTAATATTACAGACTTATTCGATGGTAAGTAGTGGGTAGTTTTCATAGAACAGGAAATTAATAATGACTTTCTCAATAGTAATTTTAGTGGTTTTTCTTGGGGTGGGAGCAACCATCGTGATGGATTTATGGGCGCTTATCCTTAAACTGTGTGGCCAATCGACGTTAAATTTTTCACTGGTAGGACGTTGGGTAGGATATATGATAAATGGGCAGTTTATACACCGCCCATCAATCGGCCAAAAGGCAATAATTCCTGCGGAGAATGCATTAGGTTGGGGTGTTCACTATGTAACGGGCATTATTTTTGCCTTTATATTTATATTATTGGTAGGCGAAATTTGGTTTACATCTCCTGTATTATGGCCTGCGCTACTTTTTGGAATAATTACAGTTGCTGCCCCTTATTTTATTATGCAACCAGCGATGGGAGCAGGTATTGCAGCCAGTAAGATGCCAAATCCTAATAAAGCTCGGTTAATGAGTTTATTATCTCATAGTGTATTTGGTTTAGGTCTTTACCTGACAGGATTAGTTTTACAGCCTTTGTTGACTTATTTTTTGTGATTATCATGAGTTAAGCATTTCATTATTCAATCGGAAAAATAATAACTTATTGTCGCTGAGCTTGGTTGGCGACAAAGTTCATTATGTAGAGTGTGACATCCTCGCAGTTCGATAAAATTTAAAGTATCGTGTCTTATGAAGACACGACGATAGAACAAAACTTGTGTATGGAAAACAATTCACCCAGATCCGCTATAAATTACCTCAAGTGATAGAGTGTTTTAATACACTCTAACCCCATACTTCTTTGCATTACCACCAAGGCGCACCCGTTTTCTATTTGTCTGCTAATTATCTCATGAAAATCTAGCACTTAAGTGGCATAGAAAGATATGTTTCAATAGCTTGATTTAAGATTTTAATTGTTCGCATTGTTTGGTTAAATTTTAATATTGCTTCATCAGATATATTACCAGTAAGGAAATACTCTTCTAGTAATTTACATTCTAATGCGATTTTTTTAGCACCAATAATTTGGCTAGAACCTTCTAAACGATGGCAATAATGCGCTAAATTAAGCCAGTCTTGTTTTTCGAATAAACGTTCTGCTTGTTGTATATCTTCTATATTTTCTTGAAGACTTGTTTGAAGTAATTTATTTAATAGCTGTTGGTCATCTTGAGTCAACTGCATTAATGCATCTAAATTGATTAAACTATTTAACATTGGAGGAATGGGCTCTTCTGTATCTTCTTCTATTTGTTGAAGGGTACAGCGTAATAGCAGAGCTTCAATCTGAGATAGACGTAAAGGTTTAAATAGGCAGTCATCCATACCAGCCTCTATACAGCGTTGGCGTTCTTCTTGCCTTGCATCTGCGGTTAACCCAATAATAATTAGAGTTTGGGAAGATATTTCTCGTAGTTGCCGAGTCAATTCTAACCCATCAATGTCAGGCATATTGCAATCGGTAATTACTATGTCGATTGCATTTTTTTTCCATAATTCTAGGGCTTGTTTCCCGCTCTTTGCTTCAATGACATGATGACCAAATCTTGTTAATTGGCGTACTAATAGCAGGCGATTTGCAGGGTGGTCATCAACGGCAAGTATTCGTAAGCGTTTATTATTTTTTGTGGCCTTATAAAGTGTCGGAAGTGAAACTCTAGTATTTTTCCGATGCTTAACGGGGATATCGATTAAAAATTGAGTACCATGCCCTAATTGGCTGTATAAGGTAATAGTCCCATTCATCATGGATATAAGTTGTTTACAAATAGCTAAGCCAAGGCCTGTTCCTTTATGTTTACTGCTTGATTCAGCTTGGGTATAGGGGGAAAAAATCAATTCTTGTCGGTTCTCTTCAATCCCCATTCCGGTATCAGAAATAATGATCCTTAAAATATTTTGGTCATGGTTTTTGGGGAGATAATTAATGATAACCTCAATCGTTCCTTCGGTAGTAAACTTAATTGCGTTATTAAGTAGATTGGAAATAACCTGACGTAGTCGAAAAACGTCGATATATATTTCATCAGGATGGATAGCATTAAGATGATAATGTAGAGAAATACCTTTCTGTTTAGCTAGTCCTTCAAACAAACGGACAACGGGCGTTGCTAATTCATTACTTTTTACCCACTCAGGAACGAGTTCCAGTTTGCCTGACTCAATTTTTGCCATATCTAAAATATCGCCTATAAGCCCCATCAATGATAATGCGGACTCATACGGTATTTGAATTGATTCCGTAATATCATCTTGTTGATTTTTATTCGTGGCGGCTAATTCTAATAACCCAATAATTGCGCTGATATGGGTACGAATTTCATGGCTCATGATAGCAAGGAAATTGCTTTTTGTTTGGCTTGCATGCTCTGCGCGTTGGCGAGCACTAGAGAGCTTGGTAAGGAGTTGTTCATGTTCAGTTATATCTTGCCAACTACAAATAAGACCAGAAATATTACCTTGGTTGTCTCTATATGCGACGGCTTGATGCACTATCACCCTTTCACCCATTCTGTTTTTTATTTGATAACGTTTAGGTGGAGAAACTAGACTCTTAGGATCATCAAAAAGAGAATATAATTTTTGGTAAATTGCCGATAGCGGGTGTTGTTGTGATGTTAATGAAAGTTGTTTTATGTTTTCATTATCAGGACTGAAAAAACTCTCCCATGCTGAATTGCTATTTATTATCGTTCCGTTTTTATCAATGACATAAATAGGAACAGGAGTACCATTATAAAGAGTTTCTAAGAATATAGCCTGTTCCTGTAAGCGTTTTTGTGTATATTTTCTTAATCGAATTTCACGATGTAAATAATAATTCCATATTAAAGATGTAATAATAAGAATAGCGGCAATGCAAGCTAATGTGTAGAACTCGGCACGGTATACTGTCCATGTATCCATTTCAACATCTGGTGAGCCTAGCCATTTATTAGTTAATACTGATATATCTCTCGGCGGAATAGAGGCAATTGTTTTATCTAATATACTATATAACTCAGGTTGGTCACGTCCTACGGCAAACGATATATAAGCTGTGTCTTCGCTTAATTGCTCGCTGATTTTTAATCGATTACGAAAATATCGGTCAATCATATAGTGAGCGCTGATAAGATTCTCGATGGTACCATCCACTTTTCCTTCATTGACCATTTGCAAAGCAGAATAGGTATCTTTAGTTTCAATTAATTCCACTTGAGGGTAGTTCTTTGTTAACCAGTCGTGAATTGCATTATCTGGGGTGATCGCAAGTTTTGCTGCCTGAGCAATTTTTTTATGGGCTAATGGTGTGTCCCTAACAATTAAAACAAATGGGGGGAGAACATAAGGACGAGTAAATAATAATTCTTTATCATTTTTTGAGTTTTTTGTAATTGAAGCAATGAAATCCCCTTTATTTTGTTTTAATAAAGTAATCTCATCTTTTTCAGAGCTTGCTTCAATGACTTTAAAATTAATATTTGTTTTGAAATGGATCAGATTAAGTATATCCGCAGAAAGGCCATGAAATTGTTTTTGTGAGTCAAAAAATGTGAAGGGGGCATTTAGTGAATTAATGACGACTTTTAACTCATTGTGTTGTTCTAACCAATCTATTTCCTTTTGTGTGAATACAACAGATTGTTTTAGTGCCCATAAATCAGGTTTTGAACTCCAATGATGGAAAATAATATCATGCTGAGCTAATGATATTGAGCTTAAAATGATATCCACAGTACGCTTTAATTGCGCATTTTTAGGGTGAAAGAGAAAGACTGGGCCAATATTTTCATTAGAGAAAATCTCAGCAGTGGATAATGTTGTTGCATAGTGGCGTTCAAGTAAAAAATTAGCCACGATCATTCTGCCTAGGAAATAATCATTTTCACCAAATGCGACGGAAGATAACGCATTTTGTGGTAAAGGAAAACGTTCAATCTTTGCGTCGGGAAAATATTTTTTGATCCATTCATTGCTTGGGTAGCCTTGAACTGTAGCAATACGAGCACCGTGAGGTATTGGGTGCTTATTGGACATTGCCGCTTTTCGTGAAATAAGTACGGGATAATCAGGAATATATGGAGCGCTTTTGAGAAAACCATAGCTTTCGTTTCTTTGTCTTTTGCCATCATCAGCTAACATATCTATCTCACCATTGAGTAGGCCCTGTAATGCCATATCTCTATCTGGGTAGTAGATGATTTTGAAGCGTAAACCTAAGTTACGCATGATGGTCATAATGCTATCTGCAGAAATTCCTTTATAAATTCCTGATTCTAATACTAAATCAAAAGGGGGATTATTAGGAGCGTAGACACCAATAGCTAATTCTTGTTTTTCTCCTAGCCATCTCCAATCACGATCACTCAATTCAAATTTTGATGGAAGAATTTCAATTTGGCTATAAAGTCTGACTTCATAAGGTTGGAATGCAGAAAATGAGCAAGGAAATAGACCAATAAGCAAGCAAACTATTAGGATTAGGTTACGCATCGATATATTAATCCAAATTATTGCGTTGAATAAAGTCGTATAGCTCTGCAATATTGTGAAGATCTAATTTAAGCATTAGTCGTCTTTTATAAGTGCTAACAGTTTTATCGCTGATACGCATTTGTTGTGCAATGTTAATGCTTTTCATCCCTTTAGCTAATAAATGTAAGACTTGTAATTCTTTTGTAGAGAGCTCGGCGATTTTTTGTTTGTCATTAAGATGATTATTCGGGGAGGTATCCATTTTATTGAGATTAAGTGGAAAGTAGCCATATCCATTTCTAATCGCATGAATGGCGACATGTAATTCCGTTAAGTTATTGCGTTTACTAATGAAACCACTAGCACCGACACTTGCACAGCGGCGGATGTAATGGTCATCATCTTTTGCAGATAGCACAAGAAGCCCTCCAGAATAGTTATTCTTACGCAATCGTTGCATGACATCAATCCCATTAAGTGATGGGATATCTATATCTATCATGATCAAGTCGGGAGAGAGTGTTTTGGCTAGTTGGATAGCTTCATGGCCATCAGCGGTTTCCCCTACAATGGTCATGTCATCTTTTTCTAATAGTATTCTTACAGCAAGCCGTGCTACTGGATGGTCATCGACTATCAGTACTGTTTTCATGTTTTTCCCTTTCTGGCTAGTAAATTAAAGCGCGATGAACTTAGGTGCAGGTGCCAAATGAAAAATTAATTGTTTTTTTTATTAGTTTAATGAGCGTTTTAATTTGCTGCAATGTATATTTTTGTAATATTTATCTGTCATAAATTTAATAATTAACTTACATAAATTGCTTTTTTGTCTTATTACATTTTATGGCTATTCCTCTCAAAATACACCTATGCACTGTGGCTGTGTTCAGATGTCTCTACTGTTTTACGGAAAATACAATAGAGCCTTCGATTCTTAATAATTAGCTTAAACCAAACCTAGGAGGTGAGTGATATTATTTTAATAGATAATGACAATCATGGAAACTAACTTTACGAAACTATGTTTTTCTCTATTTCACTACATGGAGTGTGTCTGGCTATTTCTATTTAACAGATTAATAGCATAAGGATTAATAAGTTAATGGATTAAACAGGTGCCACAAACATTAATGGGAATTAATGTGGTAGTGATAACCATAATATATTAATAAATTAAATATTTTAACACTGGGTTATATATTGATTCAGTAAAAAGGAATTAGAAATGAAAAAGATTATTGCTACTGCTATTTTTGCTGCACTTTGTGTTGGTCAAGTTGCGAATGCTAAAGATGGTACGGTTAAATTCGTTGGTGATATTGTAACTGCACCTTGTGAAGTGGCACAAAATTCTTGGGATCAAACTGTTCAAATGTCTCAAGTTAAAACAGCTACATTTGCAGATGCAGGGGCTAAATCAGCGGATAAAAAATTCCAAATTAGCCTACTAAATTGTGATGTAGCTCAGTTCAAAAATGTCGCAGTTTCATTTGCCGGTCAGTCTAACGGTGATGATGCAACCCTTTTAGCACTTGATGGTGGCCAAGGTTCAGCAGAAAACGTAGGTGTTGCTATCTATGACGGTAAAGGTAAGAAACTGGCTTTAGGTACAGCAACAGCTGATACTGCATTACAAGTTGGTTCAAATACCCTTTATTTCTCAGTAGCTTATGTTTCTACTAAGAAAGATGTGAAAGCGGGTTCTGCTAATGCAACAGCAGATTTCAACCTGACATATAAATAATATTGATTTCCTTCAGGCCACTATGTTGGTGGCCTGCTTTTTTGTTCGAAGGGGATGTAATGATTCTTAATAGCCTTTTTATTAATAAGTTAATACTTATTTTTTTACTCATGTGTTTTAGTTTCTCTATTTATGCTGCGGGTGGTGTTGTTGTTGGTTCCACCCGTGTTGTATTTGATGGCTCAAAGAAAGAAGCTAATCTTAGTTTAAAAAATAATAATGATAAGAGTACTTATTTAATTCAATCTTGGGTTGAGGATGCTTCAGGGAATAATAAAACTCCATTCATTATAACACCGCCACTTTTTAAACTAGAGCCTGTTAAAGAAAATATGCTTCGCATTATTCGTGCAGGTGGGGATTTACCTGAAGATCGTGAGTCGGTTTATTATGTCAATGTAAAAGCTATTCCACCCGCTCCAGCTGAAGAAAGTGCTAATACTTTACAACTAGCAATTAAAACTAGAATGAAATTATTCTATAGACCTGCTGGCTTGAAAGGTAACCCAATGGATTCCTATAAGGCTCTAGTATGGAAAAAAGAGGGTGATAAATTGCGTATAGTTAATAACACTCCTTTTTCTGTCACATTAAGTGAAGTGAAAGTTAATGGCAGTGAAATAGATAAAGTTGACCTTGTCCTACCGATGAGCAGTACAGTTTATAAGTTACCTTCAACAGCAAATATGGGTGCTCAGATAATATTTACAACTATCAATGATTATGGCGGCACTTCTGAATTGCAAAAAGCGACACTTCAATAAATAAGGCGTTAATTTTAATAGAACGATAAGTCGTGTGATACCTTTTATTATTTTTTTATAAGAAAGTTTTGCGCAATATATTAGAGGGAACGAGGGAATGAACAAAATACGATATAGAAAGAAGCTTTTGGCTTTCTCTTGCATTACATTGGGAATATTTAGCGCTTATCCTGTTTTAGCGAAAGAATTGTTTAACTCTCAATTTTTAGAAAATATTAGTAGTAATAGCGTTGCCGATTTTTCTTTATTGTCAAAAGGCAATGTGGATCAATTACCCGGAGAGTATTTGGTCGATATATATGTTAATGAACAAGCAGTGGCAAAGCAGAATGTAAATTTTAGTACTAGGGAATATAAAGCTAATCATTCATCTGATGGCGTATCATTAGAACCTTGTATTTCGTATGAGCAATTACAAGCTTATGGTGTCCGTGTTGAGGCTTTTCCTAAATTAGCTCAATATGCGCAAGACCCTGTTCAGTGTAAGCCATTTTCAGCTTTTGAAGAAATTATTCCTTATGCATCATCCCATTTTGATTTTAATCAGCAGAGATTGTATTTGAGTTTTCCTCAAGCATCTTTGACCAATTTAGCAAAGGGAACGATTGACCCATCAATGTGGGATGAAGGGATCCCCGCATTGCTAACAAACTATAGCTTTACAGGGAGTAATTCGACGAATACAGGCAGTCATATTAGTGATAAGTCGAGTGATAGCTATTTTTTGAGTTTACGTTCTGGGGTTAACGTGGGGGCATGGCGCTTACGTAATTATTCAACGTGGAACAGCAGTAATGGTAATAATAGCTGGAGAAATATTAATACCTATCTCCAGCGGTATATTGTGCAGTTGAAGTCGCAAATAATTATGGGTGATACCTATACTCCGGGCGATATTTTTGACAGTGTGCAAATTCGTGGTGCACAAATTGGTACTGATGATGACATGCTAGCGGATAGCCTGAAAGGTTATGCCCCCGTGGTACGTGGGATTGCACGTACTAATGCGACGGTGACGATTAAGCAAAATGGATATACCGTTTACCAGAGTTATGTGGCTCCTGGTCCATTTGCTATCACGGATTTGTACCCAACCGCTGCGAGTGGTGACCTTGAGGTAGAAATAAAAGAGTCGGATGGAACAATCCAGAGCTTTATTCAACCATTTGCGAGTGTGCCTGTTTTGCGCCGCCAAGGGCAAATTAAGTATGCATTTTCAGCGGGGCAATATCGAAATGGTCACAGTAGCCAGCGGCCATTTATCACACAAGGCTCTCTGGTTTGGGGGATCCTAAATAGCTTGACCGCTTATAGTGGTGTGCAAGTAGCAGAACGTTACCGTTCTCTGGTGCTAGGGGTTGGTCAGAATATCGGCGATTTTGGTGCATATTCTTTTGATATTACAACAGCTCATAGCGAAGATGTAACACGATATGGTAATGGCGCTACAGGCCAATCTTATCGCTTATTGTACTCTAAATCTTTTGCTAATACGGGCACGGACTTTCGTTTATTAGGTTACCGTTATTCAACGGAAGGGTTTTATACCTTCCAAGAAGCCGTTGAGCGTAGATATCAAGATTGGGATTTTGCAGATGATAGTCGCTATTCTAACCACCGACGCTATCGCCTTGAAGGAACATTAACGCAGCAACTAGGTAAAGACTTAGGGTCTATCTATTTTTCTGCTAACCGACAAGACTTCTGGAAAGGGCAAGGCAAGCAAACTCGATTACAAGTAGGTTATAACAATAACTGGGGCCCTTTAAATTACGGTGTTTCTTATAGTCGAGCAACCTATCCAAACCAAAGAGAAACAGACCAAATTTTCAGTTTTAATGGTTCATTTCCACTCTCTGCATTATTACCTAACACATGGGCGACTTACAACATGGTTAGCCAGCGCCATGGGCCAATAACTCATCAAGCGGGAATTTCAGGCACATTATTAGATGATAATAATCTCAGTTATAGCGTTCAGGAGAGCTATGGTTCGAAAGGACAGGGTAATGGTGGTGGAGCTAGTCTCAGTTACCGAGGTGGTTACGGCAATATGAACTTTGGTTATAACTATAGCAAAGATTCTAGGCAGTTAAACTACGGTGTCGAGGGTGGTGTTTTAGTTCATGAGGATGGGGTAACGCTTTCTCAACCAATTAATGAAACCTCTATTCTAGTTAAAGCTATTGGTGCCAAAGATACCAATATTACAAGTTATACCGGTGTTAAGACAGACTGGCGGGGCTATGCCGTATTACCTTTTGCTCAAGCCTATCGATTTAACCATGTTGAGCTAGATACACAAACATTGGGTGACAACGTGGAGTTGCAAGAAAGTGCTAAGAGTGTTGTGCCAAGCAAAGGGGCGATTTCTAGAGTTGAATTTATTACTCAGATAGGGTACCGAGCCTTGATCACACTAAAACATAAAAATGGCACGGTGATCCCTTTTGGCGCATCCGCACAGCTAGTTCAAAATGATGGGAAAGCGGTTAATAGTTCGATAGTTGGGGAAGGTGGTCAGTTATTTATCAGTGGGTTACCGGAAAGCGGTAAGCTGGAAATTAAATGGGGACGTCAAGCAGCACAAAGTTGCTTCGTTAATTATCAATTACCTGTGAAACCAGCGAGTAAAGATGCCATTGGTATTATTCAGACTCAAGCGGTATGCCAATAATTGGGAGATTACAATGAGAAAATTATTCAGTATTCATATATCAACACTATTATTTGCCCCCAGTTTATTGATTGCTCCATTTCTAATGGTCCCTAATACTCATGCAAGTGGGATAGATACTGCGTGGTATAACATTTGTTTTCCTGATGGGGCAGTAACGAGGTATACACTTAATCTTACCGGTGATATTGGTTCATCATTTAACAAGTCTGGCGTTGAACTTCCATCGAAATTTAGTTGGAATGATGGGAAAACATACAAGATAGTTTGTGCATGCATACCTGGTCAATCATGGGATCAGACTTATTACTCAACGTTTTATAAGGGGAATAATGGGCCGACTACTGGCCATGCGCCGGGCTGGGAAAAAGCTAATGAGTATATAGATGTCAGAACTTTTGTTGCAATTTGGAACCAAAATACGGGTGTTACCTCCATGCATGAAGTTCCATTCAGAAATGTTTCTAATTATACCTCTGAAGGGGTATGCCCAAATACGGAGCTTAATCAATTTGGTAGAAGTCGAATAAGGCAGACTATAACTAGTGGTGGTACCGGAAGAATGGATCTTTATATAAGGAAACCATTTGTTGGTCGTACGACTTTTAGTATTCCAGATTTTTATACTATGTTTGCTAATAATGAGCCTCATCAGAATGGGCCTGCTATTGCTACTATAGGTATTAGTGTTGATATAACAGCCCCACAGTCCTGTGAAATTAATGCAGGTCAGAGTATATCGATTCCATTTAATGATATTCCTCAGCGAAATTTCGTCGCAGCAGGTAAAGGAGTAATGCCCGCTGGTGTGGTACCGCAATCTAAAACATTGAGTTTGAAATGCTCAAATATGGACGCTTATGCAAATTTAGATATGCGCTTTATTGGTACTGCTGACCCAAATAGCACTACTGATGGCTTTAGTACGGATAATAAAGATATTGCTATTGCAATAGAAGGACCTAATGGCCGCTTAACACCGACTACAGGGAAACTTCCTTTGCAATTAGATGCTAATCAAAATGGTTCGGTAACAATCAAAACCTACCCTTTCAGTAGTACTGGTCTAGCCCCTACGGTTGGTAAGTATTCATCAATTGTAACTGTGCGTTTAGACTTTAGATAATATAAATTAATGGAGATAACTACCATGAGTAAGGCAATGGAGCGTAGTCGTAATTTCCCGTGGTCAACAATGAAAAAAGTGGGTGCTTTATCATTATTGATTGCAGTCAGTGGTGCAGCACAAGCAGCAGATATTACGTTGAATTTTAGTGGAAATGTTGTTGTAACAGGATGCGATATTTCAGCGAGTAGTAAAACAAAAGCGATCGCTTTTGGTACTGTGGATTTAGCTAAAGCCACAGCTGGGGGAACAGGGAGTTCAGCCTTAAAAGATGTGGATTTTTCTTTAGATTTCACTAGTTGTGCGAACCTCAAAAATATTAGTTTAGTCATGGATACAACCAAAGCTGTGACGGGCTTTGCTGATTACTATTCTATTGATGAGGGGGCTGGTAAAGCTGGTGGTTTAGCTGTTGGTATTAAAGGAACAGATACGGCAAAAACGGTCCAGTCACCAGGGAAAGAGGTTTTATGGGCAAGAACAGCAACAGCGAATAATATTCCTTTTAAAGCGACATTATATAAAACAGGTGTAGTAACTGCGGGGGCAATTACTGGGCTTGTGAATGTCACTGTAAAATATAATTAATAGAGTATCCATATTAAAAATATTATTACTAATAATATTGAATTAAGGGCTATATAAATGAAGAAAAATTTTCTATTAGCGCTAATGGGCGTTATGACGGGTATTGCTTTAACTTCAGGTGCACAAGCGGCTGATGCAACATTAACATTGAAAGCAATAATAAAGTTGGCGGGGTGTGATATTTCAACAGGCACAGGTAAAGACCAATTAGTTGATTTTTCGGATGTTACTGTAGTTAAAAATGCGGTTAAAGGAAGCTCAATAGCTAAAAAGGATTTTAATCTGCAATTTCAAAATTGTGCAGATTTAAAAGGTATTGATGTTTCAATGAAAGGTACTGCTGATACTGATATGGCTGGTGGAGAGCTGTTTGCGATTGATAAAGGTGCAAACATGTCTAAAGGCGTAGGCGTTAAAATTATTGCAAAGACAACCGGTGGAGAAAAAGTCCAGAAGCCAGTCGGTGACACGGTTGTTTGGGGAAGCCTTTCAGGGGCTAGCGTGACTTTACCTTATCGTGCTGAATTAGTTAAAACGTTAGATGCGATAACCGGGGGAGATGTTCGTTCAGTTGCCGAAGTTAGCGTAGCATATAAATAAAATACTAATATATTGAATGGTTTTATAGATATTTAAAATAACTGATAACATTGTCGTTTTATTTTCTTAAAACGACAAAGAAAGTTTAGTTTATCTATTTTTGTTGTAGAAGTGATTCAATAATTTATATGCATGTTATAAGGCAATGATTAATTCAAGAACTAGCATCATTATTCGTTTGTTTTGATCTGCGATTATTATTTGGACTGATTATGAAATTATATTCGTACAGGTATTGCTATATTTTTGGCATGGTTTTTTCGCTATGCCCTCTATTTTCATCGGCTAGTGATTTATCGTTAAATTTTACTGGAAATGCAATCGTTACGGGATGTGATGTTGAATTTGGAAATAGTGGTAAGAATCAAGAAATCGATTTTAAAACAGTAACAACGACAAAAAGTGGAACAGGTCTTTCTGGCTTGGTCACTCAACCATTTTCATTAAAACTATCTAATTGTGCGGGAACAATTAATAAAGTTTCCGTGAGTATGTCTGGTAAGGCTGATACCGGCTTTCCTGAATACTTTGCAATTAATAGTGGCACCGGCAGTGCGCAAGGGTTGGTTTATGGTGTGAACGTAAAAGGGGATAAAAATAAAAAGCAAAAACCCGATGGCACAGTTGTTGAGTGGTCATCGACGGCACAGCCATTAGATTATGAAGCCACTTTGTATAAAACAGGGAATGTTGACGGTGGTCTCGCACAAGCGAGTATTGATATCAGTATTGGGTATCAATAAATAATAGTTATTTAATATGGGAGAGAGAGGATGAACATAAGCCGTTTATTTAGGAGAACTGTTTTAGTCGCAGGTATAAGCTTCGTTTCATCAGGAGCACTGGCTTTGGATGCTTCTGTTCAGATTAAAGGCAAAATAAAATTAATGGGATGCGAGGTTGATACCGGATCAAAAGATCAGACTGTTGATTTTAAAAAGGTCAATGTGCCGGTGAGTTATCCTTCTGGAAGTGTTGTAGCTGAGAAACCATTTACGATTAAACTACAAAATTGTGAGTCAGCCGCCGTTGCTGATGTTTCGATGAGTGGTACTCCAGATAGTTTTAATGCGGATTATTTTGCATTAGATTCCACGAGCCAAGATTCAGCGAAAGGAATAGCACTGCGTATTAAGTCCACAAATGGTGAAATTCAGAACCCTTCAGGCAAAGTGGTGACATGGCGTTTCAATTCATCAAGTAGTGAACAATTATTAACTTATAATGGTGCATTAATTAAGACGAGTGATATCACTAACGGTAAAGTGAATGTAAATGCAGAGTTTAGTGTTAATTATCGTTAATTTTAATATAAAACATAATAGTTTATTAATTAAATTGATAGTAATGGTTTAATAACTTTTATTATATGAGTTTATGATTTGTTTTTATTTGAGAAATATAAGTTTATTTGAGGTTGTAAATCTCG
The DNA here is from genome assembly GCF_028483405.1 of Providencia sp. PROV076. Classification (NCBI taxonomy): domain Bacteria; kingdom Pseudomonadati; phylum Pseudomonadota; class Gammaproteobacteria; order Enterobacterales; family Morganellaceae; genus Providencia; species Providencia sp. PROV076. Next base: position 111,807 of record NZ_JAMPRR010000003.1, read on the forward strand.
AATACGCTTTTTTATAGCATGTCAGGGCGTTAAATTTTAAGGCTACAACACTAAAAATAATAGTGTCATTATAATTAGGACAGTACGTATGAACGTATATAACACTGAAATTTCTAATAGTTTTATTGGGCAGCAGGTTCGTAAACGCCGTCTTCTTTTCGGTTGGTCTGCGAGTACACTAGGGAAAAAATCAGGCTTGAGCCAACAACAAATTTCACGCTATGAAAGAGGAACACAGAATTTCACTATTTATCGTTTATGTATATTTGCAAATATACTGGAGTGTGATTTAAATTACTTTTTGGGGCGTGAGGCTGATATGAGCTACCCATTATAAGCAGAATATTAAAATTAATAGCTTCTTAAAAGAGAAGCTATTAAAAATAATTATATGTAGACATAATCATTTTTATATTTGATGAAGGCATCAAAGATGATGGCTATACCAATGACTAATTTTCTCTATACTTATTTTTAATATCTGTCTGTTTTATAAAAAGTATGTTCAGTTTACATATACTGCTATGGTGATAGCGGTATTCTGTTTTTATGGGGAAAATAAAAACGGTATTATTTGGGGATCTTGTGAAAAATGTAAATGCGAGCTCAGCAATGCTAAAAGGATGCTTCTAGCTGGCCGGTTGCTTATGGTATAATAAGCGCACAATACAGCTATATTTTTTAAATCTTATTTTTAGTCCATTTTACATTGGATACCCCAGCAATGAACATTAGTCAGCTTAAAAGCTTTGTTGAAGTGGTCAAAAGTGATTTCAATATCACTAATGCGGCTGAAAAACTGTATACCTCTCAGCCAACGGTGAGTAAGCAACTTAAAATATTGGAAGATGAGCTGAACGTTTCATTATTCAATCGGAAAAATAATAACTTATTGTCTCTGAGCCCGATTGGCGAAAAAGTTCATCATGTCGCGTGTGATATTCTTGCACAGTTCGATAAAATAAAAAGTATTGTTTCTCATGAAGATACGACGATAAAACAGAACTTGCATATTGCAACAACCCATACCCAGATCCGTTATAAATTACCGCAAGTGATTGAGCGTTTTAACGCACGTTACCCTAATATCTCTTTGCATTTTCACCAAGGTGCGCCAGCTCAAATTGCAGAGATGGTGAATAATGGCGATGTGGACTTTGCCATTGCGACCGAGTCGATGCATCTTTATGATGATTTATTGGTAATGCCTTGTTATCAATGGTCTCGCAGTATTATTGTTCCACATGACCACCCATTGGCTCAATGTGAACAGCTTAGAATTGAAGACCTTGCAGGCTACCCGCTAATTACCTATGTATTTGGTTTTACAGGGCATTCGAAGCTCGACCAAGTCTTTTATCAACATAAATTAACGCCAAATGTTGTTTTAACTGCCGTAGATACTGAAATTATTAAATACTATGTAAAACGCGGTGCTGGGGTCGGTATTATTTCAACCGTAGCTTTTGACCCAGAGGAAGATAGTGAGGCATTACGCTGTATTGATATTAGCCACTTAGTCAAGCCAAGTTATACACACGTTTGCATTAATCGGCACATGCACCTAAAAGATTATATGTATGATTTTATCTCTCATTACGCACCTCACCTTGACTTGAATTATATTCATCAACCGAACCAATGGGTACCTACAGAACAAAGTGAGAAAGATAGGTTATATAGAGAATTGCCTGAGCTATGACTTATCTGCGGATGATTAAGAAAAAAGCCGAGTAATAGGAGATTTACTCGGCTTTAGTATTACTGTGTGTATTATATTTATTCTAACGAGTGGCAATATTAATAAAAATTTGAGCGCCAATCAGCAAACAGTCGTCATCAACAAAATAAGGGTTTGCATGTAAGTAATTATTAATCCCTTTTGCTTGATTACCACTTCCTAAAAAGTACATGGCACCGAGTTTACCTTTAGTGGCATTGATCATATAACTGAAATCTTCACTTCCAGTCATTGGCTTACCATTTGAATCAATATTCTCAATTGGTAAAAAGGCGGCTGCGGCATCATAAATGACTTTGGCTGCTTGTGGGTGGTTGACAACAGCAGGATACCCGCTGGCTTCCAGTGTTGTTTTAAACCCGCCGGCTTCACTACGAGCCACAATTTCATTGAAGCTGGCTTTTAATATTTTGTCCGTTTCTTCATCCATTGAACGGATGGTTCCGCGTGCCTGAACATGATCCGCCAGCGCATTTGGGATGGTTCCCCCGTTAATCATGCCACAACCAAATACGGCAGGGCTGAAAGGATCGGTTTTTTTGGCAACAATGTAGTCCATATAATCGATGATACGCGTTGCTTCGCGGATAGCATCTAACCCTTTATGAGGGGTTGAGCCGTGAGCAGAAACACCGTGGACATCTAGTGTCCACGCTGAGCCATAAGAGGACATAACCCCTGAATTGAATTTAATATAACCCGTTTCAAAGGCCGCATCATTGTGTAGACCGTAAACCTCGTCAACACCTTCCATACAGCCCATTTCGACCATTTTGTTAGCACCTGGTACGCGCATATCTTCTTCAGCCATCTGGAAGATAAAACGGACGTTATGGGTGAGTTCAGAACGGTTCTCACTGAGGTATTTAGCTGCTGTTAAGGCGATGGTCATGTGGGTATCATGGCCACAGTTATGAGCGCAACCCTCATGGACAGAACTGTGTTCATTGCACGTTAAATCAGGCATTTCAAGGCCATCGATGTCGGTACGATAGGCAATTAAGCGCTTGGTTGGGTCGACAATCAAATCAGCGGTAAAGCCTGTGTAGCCTTCAAATAAACGAATGTTATAGCCAAAGCTTTCCATCAATTCACGGCAATATTGTGAGGTTTTGAATTCTTGCCCAGACAATTCAGGGATTTTATGTAAATCCTGACGTGTTTTTTTGCTAAACGTTTCTAAAGCAAAGAGCTTTTCACTGATATTGTATTTGTTGGTCATTACGTTTTATCCCGTATATAGAAAGCATTTTTAATGCTGTTAAAGGGCCCCTGGTGTGAGCATGGAATAATGAACAGCGCGCTCATTTAATTTATGTGTATTTTAAAAATTAGATTCAGAAATAGGATGATTTCTACTTCTACTCGTTATTCTTTATCTATCAATTTATAGAGTGAATTTTAACGTGGATATTAAAAAAGTGAGCGTGACGGAGATCGTATTTATATCATATCAGTATTGCATGGCTCATGAATAATAAGGATGGTAATTTATTAAAACAATAATATAAAGAGTGCTTAGCTTATTAAGTCTATTTATATCAATAGGTTATGGCTATGTTTTTAATGTTGGGAATATTTGCATTTTAAAGTGAGCATGAGTAGGGTTTAAGTTAAATTTTTTATTTAAAGTAGGGGGGAGAGGCATGATTTTAGGAATTGTTTTAAATGAAATGGCGAATGTAAAAAGAAATTAAATTAATGCGAAGAAAAAATTTTAAAAGTGGGATAAAAGCTAAAAATCATATTCCCCTTATTATAATGAACATAGCAATAAGGGGAATGTTTTAATAATTAGTTCTTAAAAGAGCCAATAAATGAGAGGTATTCCTCTTTGCTCATTAATGGGGTGTAATCAGCTAACATCTCATTAGCTTGAGACGCATCATCAAATAACAGGTCAATAATTGCCATTGCCATCATTTGAGCAGGGCGGATATAGGCCATATCATCATCAAAAACAACGTAATCTTTACCATGCAACCCACCACGAATTGCACCAATCCATGGGTGACTCACTGGCATAATATGTGATAAGTCCCCTGTATCCGTGCTTCCAGTCATGTGCCCAGCAATCCAAACATTTTCTTCGCCAATCAAGCTGTGGGCATTTTGTTGCAATAAACTGTTCAATGTATCGTTGTTATATAATGGAAGGTAACCCGGTAAATCTTTAACTTCTACCTCTGCACCAACAGACATTGCGCCAGCAACAAGTGCGCGAGTAATACGTTCATTCGCATCAATCATTGCTGGGACATTTGACGCTCGAACATAACTTTCCATACGGACATCACTTGGGGTGACATTGACCAAATCACCGCCTTGCGTGATGATCGGATGGAAACGAATGTAATCTTTTTCTTGGAAAGTTTCGCGAATAGCATTTACTCCCATGATCCCCATCATTGCGGCATTGAGGGCATTGACACCCAAGTGAGGTGCTGCCGCTGCATGGGATGCAGTCCCTTTGTAATTAATCAACTTGCCAATAAACCCATTGGTGGTGGTCGACATTTCAATAAAACCAGTATCACGCTCAGGTTTGACGCTGGTTAAATGAATTTGCATTGCCATATCGACATCATCAAATTCGCCAAGGGATATCAGCTCTGGCTTACCGCCGATATAACTAATTTTTCCTTGTTCAATCAGTTTATTACGATAAGCCAGTTCAACATATTCCTCAGCGGGAACGGCGAAAGGAACGACGTCTCCCGCGAGGTATTGCATAGCACCTGACTTAACCAGACCAATAGTCACAGCCATCATATTGGCTATTTGCGCATTGTGCCCACAGCAATGGGCTGCACCCGTTAAATCATCGGCCTCTGGGTGTTCAGCACAAATAATCGCGTCGAGCTCACCAATCACAGCAATGCTATATTTGCTACCTTTTCCACCTTTTAGACGTGCCTTAACCCCTGTTAATGCGAGTTGGTTTCGGTAATTAACGCCTAATGCAGAAAATGCGGCTTCCACTTTTTTTGCTGTTTTCGTTTCTTTGTAGCCTAGCTCTGGCTCTGCCCAAATATCTTCTGCTAATTTTTTGATATCCCCTTTATGGGATGCAATTGTTTCGCAGACGATGGCTTTCAATTGGTCTTTGGTCATTGTCATGGTAAATATTTCCTCTGGTTAGATAACGCCGCTCCATGAAAGTGTCACTTGACCAATAAGTGCAGCGAATAAGAAAGTTCCCGTAAAGACCGCCAGTGAAACTGGGATGATCCGCCATGAAATGGCTTTAAATTTATCAATATCTTTACCGAGTGAAAGACCGGCAAATGCCAGAACTGTCGTACTGATGACAGCGAGTGAAATTTTACCTGTCATTGCGATCATTTCTTTATCGTAAGGGAATAATGGTGAACACAGACCTGCAGCAATTAAAGATACCCAGAAAATCACAGGTAACTTACCTAATGGTGGGATCTGTGCAATTAAGTATGCCACAAATGACATACCCCCTAATAATGCCATGGCGATAAGTGAGTCGCTAAAGACTGCGCTAAAGCTGCCGCGGCCATAAATTGAGCCTCCGAGAGCATCACCCAGTGAAGTGAAGATGATGACTAACACGATGATTATTGCAATTTCTGCCATCTTTTTCATGATCTTATATCCTTATTCTGTATCTGCTGATGCTGTTGCACGTTTTCTTTTGAGTTTGTTGTATAAGAAAGAGGCAAACGGTAAGGAGAAGAAAATATAGATGTACAGACCTAATACTGAAGACATCAAGTTTGCGGAGGATGAGAATGCTTGAATATCCGCAGCATGTTCAGGATAAAGCTCCAATAATGGTGCGACTGACGCAGCTAGCATCGAACCACTTCCGACCCCGGCTCCCATTGCTAAAGCGAGAGGGCTCATAATATCGAGTCCTGCGATAACACTGGCGATGATGCCCATCCAAACGGCTCCGTATAGTGTTCCGCAAATATACATTGCCATAACGCCACGGCCTTCTGGTGAACTTAAACCATATTTGGCTTCGATAATGGCGATATTGGGTTCACGACCAATAGAGTAAGTTGCACCAACGGCTTCACGGCCCATACCTAACATAATGGCAAGGGGTAAACCGAGTAAAATGGTACCGATAAAGTGACCGATTTCTTGCAGGATTAATGCACCACCGGCTTGAATAATTTTTTCCCAAGATGCACCAACGGAGGTGCTTAATTTTGCAATTAAGATAACTAACGCGACACTCATTATAGAGCTTGCGTGTGCCATGTTTTTTTCGCTGAGGATTTTGAATTTTGGAAAACTGATAATACCACCCATCAACATGGAATAAAGCATTGGAAAAACCATAACTAAACTGATTTTAATTTGCCCTATAGCTTCCGAAAGAAGAATGATAAGTAAGCTAACCAAAAGCAACTTACTATCTTTTAATATACCCATAGTGTTACCTTTCATTGGAAATGTTTTTAAGAGTTATTCGTATATATTTATAATAAAAATGCATCATTTTCGTATTCATACTATCCATGAAACTATTTTCTTGACAATATTCCGAAAGTCTCTTAGCCATGCCTAAAAGGCATGGTTAAAATCAATTAATTAAAATTAATTAATAAAAATGTGCTTATTGAATTTTTTTTTGCATTCTAATCTTAGAAATATTTTTATTTTTCAGCCTGATACAATATTTTATTAAGTTTTTAACATGTTATTTCATAAGTGATTTTGATTTTTAGATGCATTAATGCGAAGAGTTATCAAATACCTAATAAATGTGAGGTTGTTCAGGTTTTATGTATTTTTATATGAAAAGGTTTTATTTTTATTGAGTTTGTATAATGATGAAAATTTAGATTTTATTGGAGTTTATTATTGTGATTCTATCCTTGGGTTTTACTTTTACCTGATTTGATTTTGATTATTAGTTTAATAAACCAATTTGTTTTTTTAAGGTTTCTTCAAAAAAATTTGATAAATTACAATAATATTGTATTTGGCTGTGATATTTGACTTGGATCCCAATTTTGAATATTCATTAATTAGAAAGCAATAAATGAGTCGAAATTTTATTTTAGTCTAAATGCTGATATTAATGTTATCCGTAACATATCGACTGCTATTTGTTTATTGCGTCTTGAAAAATACAAAGGCACGAATGGCGCGAACAAAAAAGTATTTATTGCTAAATTTATGTTTAGCCATCTTTTTATCACAACGGTATTGTAATTGGTAAATTCTAAAGCAAGGTGTTTATGATTATTACCCTAAAAGATATCACCAAAGACAATTGGGTGGATATCATCTGCCTCGAGATAACCAAAGAGCAGGAAGACTTTGTTGCTCTTAACTCAGAGTCAATCGCAGCCTCAAAATTTTTTGATCATTATATTAATCGAGGGATTTATGTTGATGATGAGCCTGTTGGCTTTGTTCAATATTATTCAAACCATGAAAATGGTTGGCCAGAAGAAGTGTTTATTGACCAATTGATGATTGATATAAAGCATCAACGAAAAGGCTTTGGTTCTCAGGCTATTCCGCTAGTTCTGGAAGAAATTAAAAATTTGGGCAAATATAAGTCCGTATCAATTTGTTATGTTGAAGGCAATGACATGATGAAACCATTCTTTGAGCAGTTTGGTTTTGCAGTTGTAGACCAAGATGAATTCGACGAAACCATTATGCGGTTATTTTTCTGATACTGAAGTGATGAATATCCGCTCCTACTTAAGGTTAGCAGCGGATATTTATAGTGGGTAAATCAACAGCATTTATCTAAAATTGTGCATTTAATCCTAAGCGTAGTGTGCGGCCTGGAGCTGGCATCATACTGCGTGTTAGTGGGTCGATATAATAACGATCAGTTAAGTTGGTTACTAAGAATTCGACATTGATATTTTTATCAATTTGGTAACTGGCATAGGCATCTGCTGTAAAGGTCGGGGTCCAGTGCATTGGGCTATTATTCGCCATTGAATAACTCCCTGGGAATTGCTGCATTAATTTCCGTTCATCTTTATTTTGCACGCTGCTGGTATAACGTAAGCGTGTTCCCACCTCGAGAGTTTCATCCATAAAACGCATGCCGAGGTTAGAGTTAATCGCATATTTAGGCTGTAATTGTGTGCGTAAAAAGCCACCGGGGAAACCTGCGGTGGTGCATTGAGAGATATTATAGCGGTTAGTTGGATCCAAATTAGCGGGTGCGGAGTCATCACAAACTTCATTTTTGAGGCGGTAATCAACACCAATATCCATAAATACCCCACCATTATCGTAGCGGGCCAAAGCTTCAATCCCCGCGGTTTTATGCTCTTTTACTTGAACAAAATTAAGACGCCCATCACGGTCAAATGCATTTTCGATGACAGTATGGTAATAGCCTATTTTCACATCAGCGTGACGTTCAGCACCGAGTAACCCTTGTAAATTACGGGAATAGCCAAATTCTATGGTTTTCGCACGTTCGGGTTTGAATAACATTTTCTCTTTGCGAGCTTCACTTTCCCCAGCAAACCCAATGCTATTTTCGAAAATACTTGGCAAGCGTACTGTTTCGATGTAGCGCGCATAAACGCGGTCGTTATCAGACAACCAAATATTGGCACCAAAAGCAGGCGCCCAGCCATGGCTTTTTTGTTTGCCTGAGAATTTCCATTTTTCTTCTTCAGTGAGCTTTCGCTCGATATCATCTGAAGGATGCGAATAACTTGCCCCATAGACGTAAACTTCTTTACCCGTTACTGGGTCGACAGCGCGTGCTTGAGAGTCAAAAGTTCCGTTATGGAAAGGGTTCGTTTTTGTCGTATAGCGCCCGTCTTTATCTGATTTCCATTCCGTGCGGAAATTGACATCTAAAACGCCATTTTCTTCTGGATGTTGAGAGCTATTTCTCTTGGTGATGAAAACAGTATAATTCGTGTCATCAAGCCCTATCGTTTTGAGTAAGATTTGTTTGTTCCTATAGCCACCATTGAAGGGTTGGTAGCCATTTTCAATAGCCTTATTATATTCATCTTGGGTTAAAATTCGGTTGTAATTGATCTGTTTAGCAAGTCGTTCATCAGGGTTTTGAAAACCTTTGGTTCGATTGCGCATTTGCTCTTTTAAGTAATCATCTTCTGTCCAGCCATCAATATATTTTGCTCCCGCATCCAACTCCAACCAACTCGTTGGGCGATAGTTAAAGTTAAAGGCAATACTGGTTTCTTGCCGATGGCCTTTACGTGGAAGGGCAATAAACGGGCTAGCAGTTTGCAATGGTGGAACGTCATTTGAGTCTAATTTTTCTTTGAGCATTGAACCGCGAATGGTTAAATCAAGATCGGGGGTGAGCGCCATGGTATTGCGTAAATTAAATCCAATGCGATCATTTTCAGAATTAGTTGCTGCGGTATTAATTAACGTGCCATCAATGTTAGGATCTTTGCCATCGCCATAGCCATACTCAAAGGCCCAGTCACGCTCTTTGGGCTCTCGAGGGTAGCCGCCAGAGGTATTGGTATCTCCTACGGAATGCGTCATCCAGATATTCGCATTTAGGTCAATCCATTGGTTATCTTCGGGTTTCCATTTGTATTCGGCATTATAGGCATTGACTGTAAAGTGAGCCAACGGCCATTGTGGTAGCACTTGTTTACCTTCAAGCTCAGCAAATCCTAAACGTGAGGGCATAATTTCACCATAGGTACTTTCACTCCGGCGAAAGCCAAGGTGTAGTGTTTGGTTTTCAGTGAGATATAAATTGGTTTTAACTAAATAAGATTCCAGCTCATTAGAGGTATTAGTCACTTCTTTTCCGGGGAGAAATACATTCGCGGCAAAAGGTAAGTAAGGATCTGGGCCAAGTTGTTGCTGTACTGTTTGTTGTTCATTTAGTTGAACGGATTCTTTATAACGGTGAGCGCCATTTTTCCCTGCAAAATAGTTGCCTTGGCGGCGATAGGCATAGGCAGCCATTAAATCGAATTTTTCTTGTCGAGTCCCAACCGCTATTCTTCCGCCATTATCTTTAAAATTGAAAAATTGTGCATTTCCTCGGGATTTCGGTGTGATGTGGACGACAGGATCGGAGAATACAGAGTTATTATCTTTATAAATCTCTGGGTGATCTCGGTAATCTTCGCCATAACCATAGTGAGGAATACGTTCACGAGTTGAATTACTGCTGGTTTCTAATTTTAAGCTGACACCAAACTTTTCATCTGGAGCGACAACGTCATCTATTCCTAGGGTTCTGATGGCTATCCCACCACCAACAGAGGTTTTTATATCACCAGCAAGAGAACCACTTTTTTCAATCTCAATACTACTAATGAGGTTTGGGTCCACATAATTACGGTTATTTGCCCCATTGTAACCCCGGTAAACTGTTAGTGATTGCTCTGTGCCGTCAACCGTAACAGGAACACGCTCTTGTCCTTGGATCCCTCGAATATTTGGGTCTAACGCACCACTGTTTCTTGCGTCACCGCTATAGACGCCAACTGCGCTATTGAGCACATCCGCGGTACTGGTACCTTTATAACGCTCAACAAGGTCTTTTCCTAAATAAATTTTAGAGCCTTTTGCATCATATTGGTCATCGTAGCCTTGTTGATCACGCTCTTTGATAGTTTTTGCGGAATCTTGGACAGTAATGGTACCGATGTGTTCTTCTTTTTCCCCTAAAGCAATCGATGGAATAAAAAGGGCAGTAATAATTGCAGTAGTAATAGGTGTTAATTTGTATTTATACATAGTGTTTTTCTCTGTGCCATAACGCTTAAAAACGGGTTTCTAACCCAATAGAAATTTCGTGCTGGTGATAGGAGTAAATTCCATCTGCGGAACTGCGATTGTCACGAAAGCGATAACTGGTATAAGGCGTAAATGTGAAAAATGAATAATTTGGAAAATTGAGCCGCGCAAAGTACATCGCTTCACGATCATGGCGTTTCACATTCAGGAGGTAATTGAAGGCTTGAAATTGGCTTTCTCGATAGGTGGCTAGTGCTAATAAATGCACATCAGGTGTAATCACGGTATAGAAGCCGCCTCGGACACCCAACTGGTCATAATCATCACTACGAACTTCTGTGGTGAGACGCGTCGCGTCAGCTCCCAAAAATAGGGAGGTATCTGGGGTGATTCCATAGACACCTGTTAGGTGTAGGCTACTTCGATTACCATCGGCACTGTCATACGGTTTTTGGTAATGAAGCTGTTGGTGATCCGCGGACATACTGAGGATCATGTTTGGGCTGAATTGATAATCAGCTTCAATTTTGCCACCTATCCCTAAATAACGACGCTTTTCATTGACTATTTTTAATTCAACTAATGGGCCAACGGCGACAGTGGTATTCGCATCATTAAAACGGTATAAAGCAGCTAAAGAGGTGGTATTCTCACTAAATTCAGCATAGTGAGGATAGCGGTCGCCATATGATGTCCCCTTGATTTGCAGCGAATGATGGCCAGAGATAGGAATTATTTTACTCAGGCTCGCGTCATAGGTGAGCCCTGACGACGCGATGGGGTTGTCCATTTTTAATGTGCCACCTGGTACTTCCCAAATTTTATTTTTATCAGGGACTTGGTTAATATTACTGTTACTTTTATATCCGAAAGAGAGACTCCCGCTCCAAGCTGTGCGGTTTTCGATAGCGCTAATAAATTGTTGGATGGTCTGCTTTACACTGGCAGGTAATGCAAGTGTTTCATCGTTGATTAAGTTTTGGAATAAAGCCAAAGACTCCTTATTTTGATTATCGTCAAAATAAGCTCGGGCAAGTTCCAACTTAATGCGAAGAAACTTTGGTGACAGTGCCAGTATTTGTTGGTAGTGGGCAATTGCTTCAGGGTAATGGTTTTGCGTTTTAGCGATTTCTGCTTTTGCAAATAAAATAAGTAATGGGTCCGCATCAGTTAGCTGCTGGTAGCGAGGCAATAAGCGTTGTACGTCTTGAAATTGCCGATGATTGATTGCCAAATAAATCGCCTGGCCTAAATCTTGAGCGTTATTTTTTAGGGTATAGTTTTCCCCATTTAGTTTGATTGATAGGTCATCTGGGAGTAGCAATTGGTCTTTATGGGGGACAACTGCACTTTTATCACGATAATTTTGTTTATCTTTTTGCCATAACAACTGTTCACGGTCTGTATCCAGACTGGTTGAAAATGCAGAGGGCGCGACCATTGTAACCATGATGGCAAGGGTTAATAAAAGATATTGCATAGGGTTAGCTTCGGTAATAAAGGGCGGTGACCAGCAATGTGTGATGCTTTGTTGTGGTCACCGAGATTGATTTATGGATTACTGGGAAATATTCCCACGGCTTCCCCCAAAGGCCATATCTTTACTGTGGTCGCTGAATTCAGTTACCCCAGCAATATGTTTAGCTTGGTCGCCAAAAAAGTGCCCGCGGGTTTCACCTAATGCGCCATTAAGTGTCGCATCTCCTGCGAAGGTAGCATTATTTTTAATGGTGGCATCAATGTTCGTCGCACCAATATTCCCTGCTAAAGATTTAGTACCAAAGTTAGCTGTCAGGGTACCTGCGGCCATTGCACCTCCGTTATACTGGCTTATTCCTTTAACAGAGTATTCCGCAGTGCCCGCTGTTGGCATATTGGTGGTGATGTCTTTACCTGAGTAGTAAGCCGTGTGTGTGGCGTCATTAACTTGCCCTGTCGATGACCATTCACCGAAATACACTTCAGCATCCGCGACTTTGGCAAAGTTAAATACGCCCATTTTGTCATGTGAACCAGGGCCATTAGGCATGGAAATCACATGCGCTTCATTTCCCTGTTTTTTTGGCGCCATTTTTGTTAGGCCTGAGAATGAAATTATTTTTCCACCATATACAGTTTGCACACCAATACCGGGATCTCCGATAGCGCCACCATGGCCACCATTTGTCCCTTCTGTTTTACCAACGCGCACGGAAGGTTCATTTGGGTTGAAAGGCTGGCTTTGGTCAAAGCCGATCTCAGCAGAAGCGGCAAAAGTGACCCCACTCGTGGCGAATGCTAGGGCGATAATAGTTAACTTTTTCATCGAAATACTCCATTTTTATTAAAGATATTAACGATACTATTGATTAAGAAATTATTATTTCGCATATATATGACGGTAGCTATTAAATCAAATAATAATATAAATGCAAATGATAATTCTTCGCATTAACATTAAAATAATTATGGGTATCAATGGGATACTGGTATTTTGTTTGTTGTTAGTTGTTGATATTACGATTTATTTTTGTAATTAATTTGTTGGTTTATCATTTTTTATGATAAGTGTTTTTTTACGAAAAAGTTAAACTAGTCACATTTTAATGAGTTTGATTAAATGAATTACATAAAAAACATTAAAGTTAGTGTTGTTTACTTTTCCATCGTTGATGATAGCTATTCGCGGCTTAAATAGATTCAAATAATAAATGCAAATAATGCGCATTATCATCTATATTGTGGTAATTTTAGATCTTTAAATCACAAATAGATTGATGTATCACTCAAAACAAAGGGAGAAAAAAATGGCTCCATGGTTAATTTTTGGCGCGGGTGGAAAAGGTGTTGGTCATCAGATTGCTCAGTTGGCAATAGCAGAGAAACGCCCAATCATCGCAGTTGTACGTAATAGGCAATCCGCATCAGGTTTAGAGGCTTTAGGGGTACAAGTGTTAATTGGCGATGCTTGTGATAGTGAGGTGGTTAAGGCAGCTTGTCATTCCGCAGGAACAACTGCTACGGTTATTTCAACCATGGGAGGCACGCAAGATTACTTAGCTCACCGCACGGTGATTGATTGTGCCGAGCAAGCAGGTATATCTCGTATGGTGCTAGTCACGTCACTAGGTTGTGGAGACTCATGGCCTTATTTGTCTGCTCGGTCACGTGCTGCGTTTGGCCAGGCAGTGAGAGAAAAATCCCTTGCGGAGTCATGGCTACAAACTAGTTCGTTAGATTATGTGATTGTTCGCCCTGGTGGGTTATTACATGGTGAGCCAACGGGAAAAGCAGTTCTTCAACAAGAGGTTGAAGTTCATGGTTTAGTGATGCGCGCAGATGTTGCTTCACAAGTTTACCAATTGGCTAAGCAAGAAGAATTGAAAAAACAAATTTATAGCGTGGTACAACCCGGCCTGACACCCGCTTAATAAAACTAATGTTGTTTTTTAGCCTATCTGGCTTTTATCACATATAGGCTACCATTGGTCTCCACTGCGAAAGTCACAATATAGGGGCTGTGAAAAATCAATTAAATTGTTTTTTGACCACCCCATAACACCACCTTCTTCATCCACAGAGTGGATATAATGGCCTTGGTTGAGCTCATACAACGGTCCATTCCAAACCTGCCAACCGACAGATTGATATACATGAAAGCCTTCATCTGATGCAGAAAGGAGGCCTAGCTGATAGCAACTGGCAATAATTTGGTTGGTAGCCTGCATGAGTTGTTTACCGATCCCTTGGCGACGGTAGTTTTCTAGTACAGCCATCGCTTCAACATAGCCAACCGTTATTGGCATGTTACCGATTGCCATATGGCGTTGAATAATAGCAACATGACCAACAATCTGTTGATGGTCATAGGCTAAAACATGCATTCCCCCTAAAGCATGTTCGAAATCATCATGGGTAAAATCTTGCTCAAAGCTTTGATATAGCACGGAATACAATGCCTCTCTATTTTCTGTTGAAAGTTGAGACGTGTGTTTGTGTTTATATTCTATTGTCATTTAGCACCGTGGAATAATTGCAAAGAGGAGAAAATGGAAAAATGGTTAAGCTTGTAGAGTAGTATATCGCTGTTCAAAATAGGTTGTGGTGATTTTAATGTGCTAGTGTTAAAAACTATTTTAGTGCTTTTTAATAAAGCCATCGATATACTTTGTGGTATTACTCAAACGTTATTTTTATTAATATAATATTGACATTATAAATATTATTTCACTCCAAAATTTCGAATTTTATCATGTCGTTATACTGAACAGACAATCTAGGTATTTTGCTTTATTGTGTGGTCGTTGCTCTTTTCAATAAGGATTATTGAATGAAGAAAAAAACGACATCAACGATACATGATGCGGCTTTTAAAGGATTTATGGCAAACATTGAAAATGCGCGAGACTTCTTTGAAATTCATTTACCGGAATATATAAAATCATTATGTGATTTCAATACGTTATCGCTGACGAATTCCTCGTTTATTGATAAACAACTTCGCTCGCGGTTATCGGATGTATTGTATTCAGTACAAACCTCTCAAGGGGAAGGGTATATTTATCTTTTAGTTGAACATCAATCAACTCCCGATAAACTCATGGCGTGGCGTTTAATGCATTATGCGTTTTTAGCGATGAATCAGCATATTCAGCAAGGAAAAACAACATTACCCATTGTTGTACCGATATTATTTTACCATGGGGCGCGTTCGCCTTATCCATATACACAACTTTGGACGGATTGTTTTCCATTACCAGGGATTGCACATGAGTTATACACACAACCATTTCCACTCGTAGATATTACCGTTATTGATGATAATGAACTCGTTAATCATCGAAAAATTGCGGTAATGGAATTAGCAATGAAACATAAATATCTTCGGGATGAATTCCAACAGGTACTCCCTCTCTTGGCGAAGGCACTCAATAAACATTATAATAGTGATAATGACATCATAACTATCCTCAATTATCTGTTTATTGCTTTAGACTCGCATAATTTTGAACAAGTTATTCAAGTTTTAGGGGAACAGACAGAAAAGCATAAGGAGACAATCATGAATATTGCGCAACGATTGCAAGATAAAGGACGGCAAGAAGGACTGCAAGAAGGATTTCAAAAAGGCCAAGAAGAGGCAAATATAACAACTGCACGGAATCTTTTGGAGCAAGGAGTTAATATTGAGATAATAATGAAAAGCACTGGGCTGAGCCGTGAAAAACTTATTTCTTTACAGTAACTCAGGTGTTATGACTAAGATTTAAAAGGGATATTATTTATTAATATCCCTTTGTTTTTAATAATAGTTGAATAATATATAAATTATTTAAATGGCATCTATTAGGTTTGCTTATCCCATTGAACTAGCGCTAACAACAGCTGACTCAAAGCAGCATAAAAACCAAATTCATCATATCGTTGGCAATTTTGGCTAAATATCGGTAGCCATTGCAGTAAAAGTGACAACGTTTTTAGGCGTAATTGTTCCACTTTTTCTTGCGCCAAATGGGCTTCATTTAATGAAAAATGTAAGTGGCTTAATAGCTCCAAAAAAATTGAAATATGGTCAGAAGGCTCGTTAAATGCCTTACTGGTTTCCATTCCTGCCTCGGCTAATAGGTACTTAATCTGTTCATTACCATGCTCACTGTTTGGATAAACTGAGGCGTAAGGTAAGGCGGATTGCTTATCTGACATTAAGAATAAACTGCAAAAATCTGCGGCTAATTCGAGCTGAGCATCATTTCGCATCATTAGCGCTTGGATTTTTGTTTTAACCTCTTGAATTGACGAAATTAAAACGGGTTCCTGTTCGATAGTTGTAAACCAATCCATCATTTCGCTAGATTGAAGTTGCGCTATCGTTGCACTATCTAATTCACGTGAGAATAATTGTGCTAACCATGCATAAACACAGGCTATTTGTTCTGACGATAAAGTGATTTTTTTGGTCATCTATTCACCTGTGATGCAGGAACATATTCACATTGAGCCACCATTTCAATTGGCCCATCGAATGCACTGACGTTATCCACTTGCCCTGTGTATTTTTCTATCTCCACGATCGTCGTATGTGCGCTGGTGGCTTGAGCGAGTTGAGAGGTTCCTATATCCAATGTCAATACGTTTGGGTTTCCGTATTTACACAGAGCATTAATTTCTCCACCCTTAGTCGGGTCATACCAAGCTCCTTCATGGATACGAGCAACGCCTTCTGTATATAGGTCCGAAACCACGGCTCCGGCTAACACTTGCCCTCGGTCGTTGAAAACACGAACGATATCACCATTTTGTATACCTCTGGCTTTTGCATCTTTAGGGCTAATAAAGATAGGCTCTTTGCCACTAACGGAATAATATTGGCGTAATACAGGAGATTCGCACAATTGTGAATGTAAGCGAAAATCGGGGTGAGCAGATTGCAAATGTAATGGCCATTTTTTTGAACCAGGGCCACCGTGGGAGCGTTCCGCTTTTTCGAACCACATTGGGTGACCTTGGCAATCATCATATTGCATGTCGGCAATGGTTTTCGAATAAATCTCAATTAAACCACTCGGTGTCCCTAAAGGTTCTAAGTCGGGATCTTCCCTAAACGCTTGATGACGAACAAACATTTGTGGATGTTCAAATTCCACATAGCCTTCTTTTTCCCAGAACGTATCGAAGGATGGTAAATGAATACCACGGCCTTTTCCTTGCTGGCTGCCTTCTTGCCAAATGCGTTTTAGCCAGCCCATTTCGTCTAAACCTTCAGTAAAGGCTTCTTCACGGCCAAAACGACGACATAGATCGCGTAAAATGTCGAAGTCATTACGTGATTCAAACTGCGGTTCAACGAGCTGTTTCATCGCAATAATGCCACGATTTGAGTGGTTACCGTATTGGTCAAGGTCATTACGTTCAAATTGTGTGGTTGCCGGTAATACGATATCGGCAAAGCGACAGGTGGATGTCCATTGATTATCAATAGAAACAACCGTTTCAAGCTTGCGCCAACCTTCAATAATACGGTTAATTTGTTGGTGGCGGTGGAATGGGTTGGTTCCAGCAAATACGCACATTTTTAGTGGTGGCAATTTAACTGCTTTACCGTTCCAATTGATTGTTTTTCCTGGCTCTAAAATCGCATCGATAAAACGAGCAATAGGAATGGTGCTGCTGTAGCCTTTGTAGTCATTGTTATCATGAATGGGTGGCACTTTAGTTGAGCCGGAAAAACCACTTAAAATAATCCCCTGACGGCTTGGTGTTCCCGCGCCATTATAATGCCAGCCGAAGCCAAATCCTCCACCCGGTAAGCCAATTTGACCTAACATCGCAGCTAAAACAACAATCATCCACGACCATTGTTCACCATGTTGCATACGTTGAACGCACCAACCTGCAATGATTTGGGTTCTATCTGCTGCCATTTGGCGAGCTAAAGCTCGGATTGTGTCGGTATCAATACCGCAAATTTCAGCTGCCCATTGTGCATCTTTGGGTTGTCCATCCGTTTTTCCCATTAAGTAGGGAACAAATTGCTCGAAACCGACACAGTATTCTTTTAAGAAGGTTTTATCATGCAAACCTTCACTGTAAAGCGTGTGGGCGATGGCTAATTGCAGTGGTACATCCGCTTGGGGGTTAATAGCGATATGTTGAACATTTGCACGTCCAAGGTAATCATGAGTTGAGGTGATTATAGGGTCAATACTGATGACTTTTATCTCGCCATTAGCCGCTTTCTCTTTGAGTTGTTCATAATATTCATAAACGTCATGATCAGGACACCACCAGTTAGCTTGTTGGTTTTTAATCAGGTCAGAGCCCCATAATACGATGGTTTTACTATTTTTGAGGACTAGCGGCCAAGAGGTTTGTTGTTCATAAACCTCCATCGACCCAACGACTCGAGGTAAAATGACTTGTGCAGCCCCCGTTGAGTAGTCTCCGCCAGTACTAACACTATTGCCATGCAGGGCAATGGCGCGGGCTAACATGCCTGAAGCATTGTGGAGCATCCCGGTTGATTGCCAACCATTTGCCGTGAGCAGCCCACTTGGCCCATAAGTTGTTTGAATACGTTCTAGTTCTTGATAGAACAAATCAAGGGCTTCATCCCAAGAAACACGTACGAAACGGTTATCACCCCGTTGAGAAGTATCACTTAAATGGCGTTTACGTAGCCAATCAACACGAACCATTGGATAACGGATACGAGCGGTGCCATGTACATGGTCAGGCAATCCTGCAATCATTTTTGATGGGAATTTATCGTGTTCAAAAGGTTTTGCTTCGATAAAACGGCCATCAACTACAGTGGCGCGAATTGCACCCCAGTGTGACCCAGTCAGAATGCCTTCTTGAACTACCGCAGCTTGTTCGCCAACTGTAGCAGCGCTAGCCTTACGCGGTGTTAATAGGGAAGGGCCTAACATACCTGCCACAGTGAGCCCGCCAAGCTGGAACAAAAAGCGTCGACGAGAAGCTTGAAAAGTCGGATTATTTTTCATTCTGTACTCCGTTATCACCGTGTGAAGATCCTGCGGTATCAGATGCATTCATTTGTAAGTATTTCAGTAAGGTACGCTCTTCTCGCTTATCTAAACTGGTAAAGCCAATCATACCGTTTAATGTGCCTATCCAACCGTTAGCATCAAAGTGAGCGATATCTGGCGCACCATGGCATTGATTACATGAACCGTTATATAAAGAATCTGCATAAGCCCATATCGGTTTGATATCATTGACCATATCGCCTTGTTGCATCCATGCAGTTGCTTGCAGTTTGCTCCATGACGTATCTGTTGCAGCGACAACGGTGCTTTCTAAATTTTTCACATTTTCTTGAACATCACCGCGTATCGAAGCGACGAAAATTCGCTTACCCGGAAACTCAGATAGAACGCGTTGGCGACCATCGGTTTCTGTCCACCCTGTTATTTCAACTTGTAGCCAATCGCCATCACGTTTTAGAACTTTCACCTCTGAGGCAGGAAGTAACGAGCCTGCGGGGTCTTTATCCCCTTTATTGGCATAAAGAGGTTTAATATCAAGTGAATAAAGAATGTCAGCATCACTGTTTGCTTTCGCTCTTAACTCATCAAATTGTTTACGAAAGCCACTACTCATATCGGGTAGTTGATGGGCAATCCCTTTATGGCAATCAATACAGGATTGATTTTCTTTCGCAGCAATTTGCATTTGGCGAGCCGCTTCTGGGTTTTGTTTTGCGTGATCCATCGAGTCATAATCATGGCAAGAGCGGCAAGTGGCTGAATTATTCTCTTTCATGCGAGCCCACTCGCGTTCCGCAAGTTCGGCACGTTTGGCTTCAAATTTTTCTGGGGTATCTATCGAGTGAGCAATAAATGTTTGATAAATATCATTGCTTGCTTCGAGTTTCCGTTTAATCATGCCTGGAAGGTCGGAGGGAATATGGCAGTCATGGCATTCTGCGCGTACGCCAGATGCATTTTGGAAATGTACAGATTGTTTATATTCTTCGTAAACGGGTTCCATGCTATGGCAACTGACACAAAACTCAGTGGTGCTAGTCACTTTCATCCCAACATGGGGGACAACGATTAACGCAACACCCACTGCAATCCCGACAACGATTAACGTTAGCATTGACCAACGAGCACTTGGTTTTCGCAACGCTCTCCAGAGTTTCCGCATAATAGCCCCTGTAATTATATGGTTTAATACAGGCGATCTTATTGAGTTAATATGAATAGCGGTACTAGCCAGAATGAACAGCTTACGGCAAGATATGAGCAAATATGAACAGATATGAACAGAAGAGAGTGTATCAATGACATCACATCATATTGTGGTTGTTGAAGATGAACCCGTTACTCAGGCTCGCTTACAGGCTTATTTTGAGCAAGAAGGATATCGTGTTTCTGTGACGGGGAATGGTGCGGGTCTACGTGAAATTATGGATCAGCAGGCCGTTGATTTGATTCTGTTAGATATTAATTTACCGGATGAAAACGGGTTAATGTTAACAAGAGCAATACGTGAGCGTTTCACGGTGGGGATTATTTTAGTCACCGGCCGCTGTGACCAAATTGACCGTATTGTGGGGTTAGAAATGGGAGCAGATGATTACGTTACTAAACCTTTGGAATTGAGGGAGTTAGTCGTTCGCGTTAAAAATTTACTTTGGCGCATTGACCTTGCTAAGCCTTCGCAAACCCAAGTTGTTTCTCAAGATAATTGCTATCAGTTTGCGGGCTATTGCCTAAATGTCTCAATGCATACACTCCAATTTGAAAATCAGGTTATCAAACTCACACGGGCAGAATATGAAATACTTGTGGCGTTTGTGACTAACCCGCGGGAGATTTTAACCCGAGAACGTCTGTTACGTATGTTATCTGCCCGACGAGTCGATCACCCTGATTTACGCACCGTGGATGTACTTATTCGTCGTTTACGCCATAAAATCAATGCTGATTTATTAGTAACTCAGCACGGTGAAGGCTATTTTTTAGCTGCCGATGTATATTGATATACGGGCCTAAAGCCTCCAGGGGATAATGAATTGCGTAAGTGTTCACTATCGGCATTTTGTTGAGTAAGCACTAAAATCGGCGGGCTGATATTGTTTGGAACCGGCTGCTCTTGTAGTACTTTGATGGCTTGTTCAATCACTAGCTCACCTTGCCAAACCATCTGGTCGCTGGCGGCCATAATTATTCGGCCTCTTTTTAAGCCTCGGTAGACTTGATGAGACAAGTAAAAAGAAACAATATTAAGTGGTTTCGTTAAGTTACGGCCTTCACCCATTGCGGCCTCAGCGGCAATCGCTGTGCCAACGACAACATTAATATCAGGGTTACGCTCTAACATTTCATGCAACAAATTGCGTTGCACCTCAAGGTCGTTATCCCCTTGTGCGACGTCCACAATTTGTACTTGGCTACCTGCAATAGCTTCTCGGAATCCTTGTTCCATTTCATGGCTGCCACCGGCATTTAATGGCCCTGGCATGAGTAAAACTTTCAATGGCTTGCTTTGGCTCCATTGCACTAAATAGCGCCCCGGCTGATAGCCCATTTGGAACCAAGGTACACCAACACGGGTTTTTATTGTGTTATCGTGGGTGGCATTGATGACTTCTATGACAGGCGTATTTCCCACGAGTTGGCTAAGGTTTGGAAAAGTTGTGGTGCTACTTCCCAGTAAGATAGCATCTGCTCCCCATTGTTGGCATTGCGTGATTTGCTTTTGTTGGGTTGCTAGTTGGTTATATCCACCGGCTTCTAGTACGTTTAAGTCAACGCCATAGTGTTTTGCCGCTTTTTGCATACCATAATTAATTGATAACCAATAAGAATCTTTTAAACTAGGGTAAAGCGCGCACAACTTCCAGGTTTTTGTGGCGGTTACGGGATCATGTGCTTGGTGATTAAAATGTAGGTTATCACGCCACTGAATGAGTGAACTATTCTGTGCCATTGCTAGGCTCAACAACGAGTGAAATATGAACAGGAGTAAAATCAATACACGCATGATAGCCTCACAAACCAGAAACCGTTATCCTAAATGCTTTCTTACTGCTAACTCAATCATTTTAATTTTTAGGCTAACCAAACCGTGAATTTATCACTAACTAGACGATTGTGGATGGGCTTTGCGCTGATGGCCGCATTGACCTTTATCAGCACCCTTGTAGGGTGGTACAACTTACGTTTTGTTAGCCAAGTTGAACAGGCCAATACCGAGGCTCTGATCCCAACCATGAATATGGCAAGGCAACTGAGCGAAGCAAGTGCTTGGGAATTATTTTCTGCACAAAATCTCACAAATGCGGATAGTGAAAGTATTTGGTTAGCACAAGGGCGGATGTTAACAGCACAAAGCCTGAAAATCACGAATATACTGAAAACATTACGAGAACAAGGTTTTAATACACAAGATATTGAACAGCAAGAAAAAGAAATTGCTCAATCATTAAGCCAGCAGGGTGAGTTAGTCGGGCAGCGTTTAAAACTGCGCGCAGAGCAACAACAATTAAGGCAGCATATAATTGCAGCGGCAGGTGATATCGCCCAAATGGCACATGGTCAGGCAAACAATGCTGCCACTTCAGCGGGAGCAACTCAGGTCAGTATTTATGACCTTATCGAAAGGAATCAAGGGGAACAAGCCCAACAAGCCCTTGATCAACTAATTGATATTGACCTTGAATATGCTAGCCAAATGAATGAACTTCGATTAAGCGCGATGCGTGTACAGCAAATGGTACTTAATTTAGGTTCAAACCAGCCCCACCGTAATATGGCTGAATTAGAAAAACAGTTGAATTCTGCAGTTAAAATCTTACAACGTCGGCAAAAATATATTGAAGACCCCGCAGTGCGAGGCCAAGTAGAAAACGCGTTAAATAGCGTGAAGCGCTATACAGAGTTAATTGCGTTGTACCGGCAAGATAACGACATCACAACACGTTTACAGATTTTATCACAAAATAATATTGACCAATTTGCACGTTTTAGTAGTGAAGTAGCGCAATTAGTTAACATCATTGAGCTGCGTAACCAAACCGCATTGGGGCAACTAAAGCAAGCCAGTGAGCGGGGGCAGAATTGGTTGTTAGCATTGAGTATTGTCTCTCTACTCTCATTGGTTTTGATCCTTTGGCGAGTGGTTTATCGCTTAGTGACAAAACCGTTGGCGCAGCAGACTCAAGCACTTCAACGGTTGTTAGAGGGCGATATTGACTCCGCATTTCCTGAAACCGCAGGAGTGAAAGAGCTTGATACTATTGGCCGTTTAATGGATGCATTTCGTGAAAGTGTTCATGCCTTAAATAATCAGCGTGAACAGCTAGCAGATGAAGTCAAAGCGAGGACGGCAGAACTGCGTGTGATGGTCGTTGAGCACCGAAAAGCTCGTTCTGAAGCGGAACAAGCCAATCAGGCGAAATCGGCATTTTTGGCGGCAATGAGCCATGAAATCCGTACTCCTCTTTATGGGATTTTGGGGACAGCGCAACTGTTATTAGAAAATAAAGCACTTAATCAGTATCATGATGATTTATATGCAATTACTGACTCAGGTGAATCTTTATTAGCCATTTTAAATGACATTTTGGACTACTCCGCAATTGAAGCCGGAGGACATAACGTGTCTATCAATGATGAGCCTTTCGAACCCAAGCCGTTATTAGAAAGTACTTTGTATTTAATGAATGCGAGTAATAAAAACCCTGCTATTCAGTTAGTTGCAGATGTTGCGGATGATTTGCCGATTGCTTTACAAGGGGACCCGCTACGGATCCGACAAATTATCACGAATTTACTCAGTAATGCATTGCGCTTTACTCAACAGGGGCAAATTACGTTACGCAGTTGCCGTTATGGCAAATATTGGTTTATTGAAGTGGAAGACACAGGGTGCGGCATTGATAGCTCGCGATTTACGGATATTTTTAAGCCATTTGTGCAAGTAGATAGCCAGCGGGGTGGAACGGGGCTTGGACTGACAATTAGTGCAAGTTTAGCGCAAGCGATGGGCGGTGAATTAACGGTTAGTAGCCAATTAGGGAGCGGGAGCTGTTTTCGTTTAACACTGCCGTTATGTATCGCCTCGCATCCCGTAAGTAAATCGGCTGATCTGCCATTAGACATGTTGGGCGTGCATTTATTACTCATAGAAGACAACCCATTGACTCAGAAAATTAGTGGGGAAATGTTAACCCGCAGCGGGGCACAGGTCACTATTGTTGGGTCTGCAGCTGAGGCGCTAGCAGCCCTACAAACTGGGCAACAATTTACCGCGGCATTGGTGGATTTCGGTTTACCTGATATCGATGGTATCACCTTAGCTAAACAATTAGCGAAAACCTATCCCCAATTGATTTTGATTGGTTTTAGTGCTCATGTGATTGATGAAACTTTACGCCAACGGACCAGCCAAGTTTTTCGTGGAATTATTCAAAAACCGGTACCAAGAGATACGTTAAACAAGTTAATCGTTAAATATATTTCAGGCGGTGAATATACATTGCCTGCTCCTAGTATTCAGGAGAAATTTATAGATTTACAACAGCTTATTAGTGATGCCGAACTAATGGGACTTCCGAAAATTCGCGAATGGGTGAGTATTTTTAAACAGCATTCCTTGCCTTTGATTGACCAAATTGACATTGCGCGAGCAGAAAATAACACAGAACAAGTCAAGCGCCTTGCTCACCAGTTAAAAAGCAGTTGTGCCAGTTTAGGAATGCAAAGTGCAGTAAAAACTTGTGAGTTATTAGAGCAGCAGCCAATGGCGGATACTCAATTGAAAGATAATGTGCAGCAAGGCTTACAGGCTATTGAGCAATGGTTGAATGAAACACATTGATTCTTTAACTAGCCCGTAAGATTAACGAAGGTATATGTTCAAGATAGAAGCTTAGCGAGCAACCCGTAGGCCTCCATTCACACCTTGTGGGCTCCAAAGTATTTGCCATAACTGAATGTCTCGAGCTCTAAATGCACCTGCACAAGCATTTAGATAATAGGAAAACATGCGTTTGAAACGAGGTGTATAATTAAATTCGAGTTCAGGCCAAGCGGCTTGGAAACGGGAGTACCATGCCATGAGTGTATGGTCATAATCAGCACCAAAATTATGCCAATCCTCCATCACTAATTTACCTTCACTGGTTTCACCAATATTTTGCACAGAAGGTAGGCAGCCGTTTGGAAAAATATACTTATTGATCCACGGGTCGACATTCACTTTACTTTGGTTAGAGCCAATGGTGTGAAGTAAAAACAGGCCATGAGTTTTTAAATTGCGCTGAATAACATCAAAGTAAGCCGCATAGTTTTTCGGGCCGACATGCTCAAACATGCCGACAGAGACAATACGGTCAAATTGGTCATTGAGACCTCGATAATCTTCTAATTTAATATTGACATCTAAGCCTGCACAGCGCGCTTGAGCATATTTTTGTTGCTCCGCGGAGATAGTGACACCGGTGACAGAAACGCCAAAGTTTTTTGCCGCATAGGCGGCAAGTCCCCCCCAGCCACAGCCAATATCAAGTAATCGCATCCCCGGTTTTAATTGTAGTTTTTCGCAAATTAAATTTAATTTTTGTTCTTGTGCGAGATGAAGGTTTTCAGGAACCGTTTCTAGGCCTTTCCAGTAGCCACAGGAATATTGCATATAAGGGTCGAGCATCAAGGAAAATAAGTCATTCCCGAGGTCATAATGTTCTTCTCCAACAATACGAGCGCGTTTTAAGGTTTGTAGATTACGAACACGTGCAACAGCAATTTTTAATGTATCACTGAAGTTATGAGGTATTTTTTTATCGAGTCTATGGCGTAATACATATTGGAAAAATATATCTAAGCGCTCGCAATCCCACCAACCATCCATATAGCTTTCACCTAATCCTATTGAACCTTGTTGTAGCACGCGTTTAAAGAATAGGGGGTTGTGAACTTGAATATCAAAAGGGCGGGAACCATTAATTTTAATGTCAGCTTCACTTAATAGCTCGGCAGCAATGCGTTGCCAAGGGTCGATAGTGTTTTTTTGGTTAACGATGTGTTCAGTACTCATCTGATCTCCAATTTTTTTCAAAGTGGGATTCAGAGAACTTTATTTGTGACGTATTCGCGGTACAGCAAAACAGGAATATTGACCACCACTGCATGACAGTCAGTGTATTAGCGTTATTGTTGCTATAAATAAAGCTCAAATCCAGTTTCAGATAACTCTCTAAAAAATATAAAACGTTCACATTGAATTTCAATAGAAATTGCACTTAATACGTAGAAATGGCACTTATAACCAAAAAAGGAGTTCTTATAAGACGTTTATTTGCACTCCAAAGCTTTTTAAGCTCTGCAATAAGTATTGGATCAAGTCTAGTATATAGGAATGACTTTTGTGTGAAAAATACGCTATTAGTTGCTTTTTATCCGATTAAGATTAGTTTTCGGGCTGATCATATTTAAATTTAATGATGAGCTACAAGATACATGGCTCACCGATGATTATAGGGAGCCATTTTGGAATAAAAAATTAATGGTTAGATTTTTGGAGTATATCCATAACGGATTGTTTCCGTTTGTTCTAAATGAATTTGGGTTACCGCAGGTTGGGTATTGGCGATCACCTGGCCATCTCGAATAGAGTAACGCACGGGGACTTGACGGCGCACGGCATCGAAGCCATTTTCTGCTGGTAAAATCAATAAACTAGCGCGTTTTCCTTCACTCACACCATAATCTTGCAAGTTCAACGTACGTGCGCTGTATTCACTGATCAGCTTTAATCCGTCATTGATTTGCTGGTAACCCATTAATTGGCAAACATGTAACCCCATATGCAGGACTTGCAGCATGTTGGCAGTACCTAGTGGGTACCATGGGTCAAATACATCGTCGTGACCGAAACAGACGTTAATCTCCGCGGCTAGCATCTCTTTAACACGGGTGATACCTCGACGTTTAGGGTAAGTATCAAAACGGCCTTGTAAGTGAATGTTCACTAACGGATTAGCCACAAAGTTAATCCCAGACATTTTTAGCAGGCGAAATAAACGAGATGTATAAGCACCATTGTATGAATGCATTGCGGTGGTATGGCTTGCTGTGACGCGAGAGCCCATGCCTTGTGCATGCGCTAAAGCTGCGACCGTTTCAACGAAACGGGATTGCTCATCATCGATTTCATCACAGTGGACATCAATCAAACGGTCATACTTCTGCGCTAAAGCGAATGTTTTATGGAGAGATTCTACACCATACTCACGGGTAAACTCAAAATGTGGAATAGCACCAACGACGTCGGCACCGAGGCGTAATGCTTCTTCTAACAGGGCTTCGCCATTTGGATAAGACAAGATACCTTCTTGAGGGAAAGCAACAATTTGCACATCAACCCAAGGTGCGATTTCTTGTTTTACCTCTAACATCGCTTTCAGTGCAGTTAATGTCGGGTCTGACACATCCACATGGGTGCGAACATGTTGAATACCATTGGCTATTTGCCATTTAAGGGTTTGCCACGCTCGGCTTTTAACGTCATCGTGGGTGAGCATCGCTTTGCGCTCAGCCCAACGTTCGATACCTTCAAAGAGCGTTCCAGACTGGTTCCAATTGGGTTGCCCAGCGGTTTGAGTGGTATCTAAGTGAATATGTGGCTCAACGAAGGGAGCGGTTACTAAACCACCTTCACCGTCTACGCTGTCTGGCAATACTTCGCCTTTAATTTGTGGAAGAATAGCTTGGATTTTCTGATTATCGATATCAATACGCCACAGCCCATCACACTCAGGTAAACGGATATTATGGATATGTTTGATAGTTTGATTAAGCACGGTTATCTCCGAATCAGTAGTATGGCGGCGATTTAAGAATGGGTTGAGGGTAGCGTCACTTTTTTTAGTAATTCAATGCATTCTTGTGCACCACGTTTAAGCACATGCCCTTTCAAACATACTGCATGAATAGGCAACTTAAAGCCATTTGGGGTATTTTTAAACTCAAGGGGTTTTAGTGAGCCATCGTTTAATTTATCTTTAATCAGTGATAAAGGAAAATTTCCCCATCCCATACCATTCTCGACTAAACCGAGAGCCAAAGAGAAACTGTCTGCTTTCCAATAATTACTGGAAACTAGAATGCGGATATCACTCAGTTCACGCTGACGACTCGCAATAATTATTTGCCGACTTTCAACAAGATCTTCGATATAAAGTGAAGTTTTATTTTGTAGAGAGGGATGTTTAGCAGAAATGGTGGCAATAATTGATTCTTCGCCAATGTAATGAAATTGCTCTTGGGAATTAACATTTAAACCGCCAAAGACAATCGCGAGATGAATTTGTTGTTCATGTAGTAACGGTAAAAGATCATCTTGAGGTGCGGTAATCAGCTCAATATGCAGTAAAGGGTAACGCTGGCTTAAAATATGTAGAGCATCAAAGAGTAAATTGGCATTAATACCAGCCGCAATACCAATGGTCAGTGTGCTTTCAACACCTTGAGATAATTCCAGAGAAAAAGTATTGAGTTGAGATAAATTGGCAATAATATGTCGTGCGTAGGGCGCTAATGAAAGCGCTTTTTCTGTGGGTTTAGGTTCCCGCGTATGTCTATCAAATAATTCAAATCCAAGTTCAGCCTCTAGATTCGCTACTGCCATGCTAACCGCTGAAGGTACGCGTTTTAAGGCCCTTGCCGCTGCAGAAAATGAGCCTTTATCTAATACAGTAAGAAAAACTGTTAAGTTATCACTATTAAATGGCATTGTTGACCTTTCAATAAAACTGATAGAAGCTGACTTTTATTATCATTGAATTATATTTATTTTACCACCTTATTGATAATGATATTTTTGGGGGTGGAAAAATGCAGGGGATTAAACGTAAAATTGTTTTTGTAACGGCTTATGAGGTTATTGGTTGGTTAATTTCAGCTTTAGCATTAGCTTTTCTTTCTGGTAATTCTGCGGAAACAACAGGTCCATTAGCTTTAGTCATAACAACGATTGCGGTTAGCTGGAACTTTATTTTTAATACTGCGTTTGAATATTGGGAATCAAAGCAAAAATCACGCATTAGAACTTTTAGGCGCCGGTTTGTACACGCCATATTATTTCAATTAACGTTGGTGGTTTTTTTAATTCCTTTAATTGCATGGTGGTTGTCAATTAGTCTTTTACAAGCATTAATACTTGATTTTGCCCTAATTATTTTTATCCCAATTTATACTTTCTTTTTTAATTGGGCTTTCGACAAAATATTTGGTTTACCGAAATCGGCATTACCGCAAGAAAATAACGTGGCATTATAGAATGACTAATGTGTTTCCTTCCTTTTTATATTGGAAGGAAACACAGAAAATATTGGTTATTTTAGTAGCCTAGCTTTAACGGATTTTCCTTTGATTTTCCCTTGCTGTAAATGTTTCCAAGCTTGTACCGCAACTTCACGTTTGAGTGCGACATAGGCATGGGTAGGGTGGATCACAATCTTGCCAATATCGGCACCATTGAGGCCAACTTCGCCGGTCAAGGCACCGAGAATATCACCGGGGCGTATTTTGGCTTTTTTACCACCATCAAGGCATAAGGTCATCATCGTTGCTTCTAACGGAGCGATACGTATACCTGTAGGCTCGGCTTGCCAATTAAGCTTCATATTTAAAATTTCTTCTAGAGCATTGGCTCGCTGGGCTTCTTCTGGTGCACACAAACTCACCGCTAAACCGCTTTCTCCAGCACGTGCAGTTCGGCCGATGCGATGAACATGCACTTCAGGATCCCATGATAATTCATAGTTAATCACCATTTCGAGGGCTTTAATATCTAACCCTCGGGAGGCAACATCCGTAGCCACTAATACACGGCTACTTCCGTTAGCGAAACGCACAAGAGTTTGGTCGCGTTCACGCTGTTCCATGTCACCATGAAGCACTAAGACACTTTGCTTGCTTGCGGTTAAGGCATCATAAACGGCTTGGCAATCTTTCTTCGTATTACAAAAAACGACACAAGAAGCTGGCTGTTCACGGCTCAAGAGTTTTTGTAATAATTCAATTTTTTCGTGACGAGCGACTTCATAAAATTGTTGTTCAACGGCAGGAAGTTCATCAACACTATTGATTTCAATTGTTTGAGGGTCATTCTGAATTTGCTGACTAATTCGTGCAATTTCATCTGGCCAAGTAGCTGAAAATAATAGTGTTTGTCTATTAATTGGTGCGTAGTCAATGATGGACTCAATATCTGGCATAAAGCCCATATCGAGCATTCTGTCTGCTTCGTCTAAAACTAATGTTTGCAATGCATCAAGTTGTACTGTTTCACGATTTAAATGATCAAGTAAACGTCCCGGGGTGGCAACAATAATATGAGCAGCATGGGCAAGGGAGTCGCGTTGTACACTAAATGGCACACCACCACAGAGCGTTAAAATTTTGATATTAGGGATCGCGCGAGCTAAACGACGTAATTCATTAGCGACTTGGTCTGCCAGTTCGCGAGTTGGACATAAAACTAATGACTGAGTTTTAAATAATTTAGCGTCAATATGTTGTAATAAACCCAGACCAAAAGCAGCCGTTTTGCCGCTGCCAGTTTTAGCTTGTGCTCGAACGTCTTTTCCGGCAAGGATAGGGGGAAGAGCGGCCGCTTGGATCTGCGTCATGTTTAGGTAGCCTAACTCTTGCAAGTTAGCGAGTTGTTCCGCAGAAAGCGCGTTTAGGTCAGCAAATGAAGTCACAATACAATCTCAAATAGAATAAAAGACATAATGGCGCTAATAATACTATTCCTACCTTACTCTGTCTGTTTTTAATTCAAGATTAACGTTAAACCCTACAATCATCGATATGGGTTAAATGTCTGAAATGAGAGGGGGAGAATAAATTTCTCTCATATTCTTCTTTAATAGTATTACTCGATGGAAATTAAGAGTAATTACAGATATTAATGTTAAATCAACTCGGTTTTTGCCACCAATCAATTACATTACGTGATGATACATTTAACCAAAACAAAACATTTATTGTTTTATTTTAATGGGTTATATGATTCTTGCGATATGGTTGATTGTGAAGGATAAACAAAATAATAATATTGTGACGGCTAGCTCATTTGCTGGTAATTAACTAACGTTATGAATTTAAAGAATATTAACATCCAAATAGAAAAGTTTTCTCTTAATTTGGAAAAAGGCATCAGTTTTTAGAAAAAATTTTCTATTTCCCTGTGGCATATTTCTTTTGGCAACAAATATAAAGATATCGTTTTTATTTTACTATATTGGGTTTTAGATTATGACTAAGAATATTGCTACAGTTTTAATTCATGGTGGGAAGCAGCAAGATACTGTTAATCATGCTATTTTTCCTGCTATTACAACGGCCAGTACATTTGTTCAACAAAGTTTAACCGAGCATGGCGAATATTGTTATTCACGTTGCAGCAACCCAACGCGTTATGCATATGAAACCTTATTAGCTGAAATCGAAGGTGGAAGCTATGCAACAGCAACGGCTTCCGGTGTGGCTGCTTCAAGTTTAGTATTAAATTTATTACCAAAAGATTCACATATTATTGCGATGAAAGGTGTTTATGGTGGAACATTTCGGTTATTTGAACGAGTTTCAACCATTAATAGCGGTCACCAAATAGACTATGTTGATTTGAATAATCTTGATGAAGTTAAAACAAAAATAAAAGATAACACACGCTTAATTTGGATTGAAAGCCCAACTAATCCATTATTAGAATTAGTTGATATCAATGTCATTTGTTCACTTGCCAAAGAGCATAATATTTTAACTTGTGTTGATAATACATTTGCAACAGCTTGGAACCAAAAACCATTAGAATTAGGAGCCGATTTAGTGATGTTATCGGCAAGTAAATATATTGGTGGCCATTCCGATTTAATTGGTGGTGCGGTGATCACCCAAAGAGAAGACTTAACCAGCCGCCTCGATTTTCTAAAAACGACCCTTGGAGCAATTGCCTCTCCTTTTGACGCCTACCTTGCTTTACGTGGATTAAAAACATTGGCTTTACGTATGGCGGCACAATGTAGCAATGCAGCACAAGTCGCGAAATATTTATCAACTCACCCGAAGGTGGAGCAGGTTTATTACCCGGGGTTAGCTTCACATCCACAACATGAATTATGCAAAAAACAAATGCGTACAGGTGGAGCGGTTGTGACGATTAATTTGAAAGGGGATATTGAAGACACCAAAATATTTTTATCTAAAGTTAAATATTTTGTTTTAGCGGAATCGCTAGGTGGTGTTGAGAGCATGGTAAACCATTCGGCAACCATGTCACATGGGTCGATGACAAAAGAAGAAAGAGAAAGTATCCATGTCTATGATACTACGTTACGTTTATCTGTAGGCATTGAAGATATCACAGACTTATTAAATGATTTAGAAAACGCATTATCTTAATTTATTAAAATCAAAATAAAATATAATAAGAGAGCATCTAATGAATGATTATGGAATTTGGACCATTGTCACGCCAATGGTGACGATACTTTTAGCCATTTTTACACGACAAGTTATATTGTCATTATTACTGGGGATATTAGTTGGTTTTACCGTTATATATGATCACAATATATTATTGGGTATAAATGGAACGCTCGATGGTATTATCAATACATTTGCATCACCGGGAAATACTAAAACAATTCTATTTATGGTTATGATTGGCGGTATTATGCGGCTAGTCGTTGTTACTGGTGGTGTGCGATCATTAGTTAAATTATTAACGAATAAAACAAAGTTAATTAAAAATAAAAAAGCTGTTCAATTAATGGCGATGATTATTACATCATTAATTTTTATTGAAAGCTCTATTAACCAATTAATTGCTGGAGCATCAACAAAAACATTAGCGAAAAAATACGGTGTTTCGCCAGAAAAAATGTCCTACATTGTGCAGACTTCCTGTGTATCAGTGTGTTCATCAGCCATGATCAATGGTTGGGGAGCGGCAATGATGGGCGTTATTGGCGTACAAATATCTAAAGGCCTTATTACTGGAGAACCTTTTGAAATTTTAGCCGGCTCCATGGTATTTAATATCATGGCGTGGTTTTCTCTCGCTTCAGTGCTATTTTATATTTTCTCCAATGTGTCTTGGGGGCCAATGAAAAAGGCAGATTTACGTGCAGAGCAGCAGGCTTTAACGCTGTTATCCGCGGAAGAAACTGAG
Organism: Providencia sp. PROV076; assembly: GCF_028483405.1. Lineage (NCBI taxonomy): Bacteria > Pseudomonadati > Pseudomonadota > Gammaproteobacteria > Enterobacterales > Morganellaceae > Providencia > Providencia sp. PROV076. The sequence continues at coordinate 144,955 of NZ_JAMPRR010000003.1, forward strand.
CAGGATGATGAAGATATTATTGATCACCCTAATTGTCATACCTCTCTTAACTTCTTTATCCCAATTTTATCAACGGTCTTAATGGTACCTGTTGCGCTTTATATCACAGGTAATGGGGATTTTAGTAAAGGTAGTGGTTCAACATCGGTATATTGGGGAGTCATGTTTGGAACTTTAGTCTCTTTTGTATGGTTCTTAGCGCGTCGAGTACTCAATATTGAGACTTTCTTTAAAGAATTATATATCGGCTATGCCAGCATGGTAAAAATTAGCTCAGTGATGATCCTCGCTTTTTTAATGGGAACCGTTTCTTCCGATTTAAATACCGGTGCTTATATCGCAGAAGTCACCTCGGGTGTTATTTCGCCGGCTTTCTCAATTGGTTTTATCTTTTTAATCAGTGCGGTGATGTCATTAGCAACGGGAACATCGTGGGGAACATTTGCCATTATGATCCCAATCGGTGTGCAGTTAGGGCTTTCAGTTGGAATGCCTGTTGAATATATGATTGGTGCAGCCATTGCAGGTTCAATATACGGAGACATGACATCACCCATTTCCAGTGATGCAATTGTGGCGTCTATGGCAACAGATTGTGACCATATTGAGCACATTCGTACCCAAATGCCTTATGCCACTGTGACAGCTGCATTTGCGCTGATGGTTTACCTCTATTTAGGTTTTACATACTAATAAGGTGAATAATTCAACGAATATTAGACAACGATCAGTCGCCATAAATAAAATAGATTTACTTCAAGGGCTAACACCGTTAGCAAAATTAAATAATCTTTCAGAATACTTAGGTCGTGATATTTATACGAGTGGTGCACTCGCTATTTTTGCTTATTCTGAAATCAATGTAGCAATGATTAAATACACTTTTGATAATGCGATTTATTTATGAAAATTAATACTAAGGTTATTCATGGTTACCCCATGACGGATAAATATACCGGAAGTTCCTCTATCCCGTTATATCAATCATCGACTTTTTCACAAGCCAATATTGAGGAAAGTTACGACCATATTTATTCGCGTTTTTCCAATCCAACGAGAGATGCATTAAGTGAGGCTATTTGCGCAATTGAAAATGCAAAATTTGCTGAGGTTTTTTCTTCAGGAATGGCAGCAATAAGTGCCGTATTGCTTAATTTTAGTCAGGGCGACCATATCGTTGCCTGCAAAAATATTTACGGTGGTTCTTTTCAATTAATGACTGAGTTTCTGCCTCGTTATGGCATTTCAGTGACCTTTGTTGATGCGACCAATCCAATGAATTATCAGCAAGCCATAACGGAAAACACCAAAGCGTTTTATATTGAAACGCCATCTAATCCAACATTACAAGTGACTGACTTAAAAACTGTTATTGGGATAGCGAAACAGCATAATATGATCACCATCTGTGATAATACCTTTATGACGCCATTGTTATCAGATGTTATCTCTCTTGGAATTGATTTTTCTATTAATAGCGCGACTAAATTTATTAATGGCCACAGTGATGTGATCTTGGGGACGGTAGCAACGAATAACGCTGAATACGCTAGGTGGTTACATAAGTCAGCAGTTGCTATTGGTAGTATTGCTGCACCATTTGACAGCTGGCTGACGATGCGTGGTTTAAAATCAATGGCAATGCGAGTTGAGCGAGCCAGTGAAAATGCACAAAAGCTTGCAGAATATCTGAATGAGCACCCAAAAGTACAACACGTTTTTTATCCGGGGTTAGCTTCACACCCAAACCATATGACTCATATGCAGCAGTCTAAAAATGGCGGAATGGTGGTTTCCTTTGATTTAGGGAGTTATGAAAACGTAAAACGATTTTTAGATACGGTTCGTATTCCACTTGTTGCGGTCAGCTTAGGGGGAATTGAGTCAATTATTTCCTACCCCAGAATGATGTCCCATGCTTGTATTCCTGATGAGGAGAGATTATTGCAAGGCGTAACAGATGGGTTATTACGGTTCTCATTGGGCTGTGAAGATATAGATGATTTACTCGCTGATGTCGATTCTGCTTTATCGCAGGTTCAGTAATTAGGCCATTAGTGATGCATTTTACTTCTGAGTGATACCTGCCATACACCTAAAAAACCCCCATAATATTTTAAGCCCTCTAAATAGTCAGATTATTTAGAGGGCGTTATACTTCGCAAAATACTTATTTGAGTAAGGTAAAATTAAAGACAGATTTCTTTATTGACAGGATTTAATTGAACAGCTTGTTGGATATGTTTTAAAGTTTCAGTCGCGAGCAGCGCGCTGGCTACATAAAATGCATTCCCACTTTGCAATTGCATTTTTTCTAAATAGCGATATACCCAAGGTAAAAAATGTATTTCTAGAAATTCACGTAATAATTCTGGTTTATTTTCAATCACCCAAGCGGTGAGAAGAAATAATAGCCCTACATGATCTTCTGGTTCTTTTTGATTTAACTCAATATTAATTTGGTTATTACGAAGCCATGCTCTTAATTCAAGTGTCGAAATACCAAAAATAACATTTTCTTTATCAAGATAAACGGAACCCCAAGGTGGTGCAGGTAATGCATAAGGGCCAATAAATAAGCGCTGGTAGGCTTCTTGTAATGTTTCTGTTTCAGAAATACTATCTTGAAAGAGTTTATCAATAGATTGGCAATCATAATCCTGAGTAAATGGCCACTCAGCTAACCATTCGCTCGTTGTAAATAAATCAATTAACGTATTTACGCGTGCGTCAGAAGGATCATAATAAAATAATGCTCCCAAAGTTTGAGCGCAAAGCGAAAAATCTGCCAATAATTTTTGTTCCATATTTGTCCACTTGCTATGTTGATGATGATGCGTTGATGTGATCGTAGCGAAACATGAGATTGTTGTCGATGATAAGAAGGTAATTGTCCTTCTTATCATCGCAAAAACAATGGATTAGTAATTAGCCTACAACCGCCATACCCACAGTCATATGCAGCCCGTAGAATATGCCTCTACCAATCAATTCACCAAGAATTACTAATAAGACGGCGACTAATAGCCCAATAATTGAAGGGTTCTTCATTTTAACATGCGGGTAAATCCAGAAAGTTAGCCCCAATGTTAAGCAAACAGTACGCCATCCCATTAGCGAGGCATAATCAGGAACAAGCTCTGAGGCTTTTTGTACTGAACTTTGGATAGAGCCTAATTCAAACCCTTGTGCCGTTACCAAAATACTACTCGCAATCACCGCAACAATACTGATTAATGTAAAAAAGCGGACGTTATTGATATCATAGCTTGCTATGCGCAATAAAAATGCAGCAAGTACAGGCCCCGCAATAAAACTGGTTAAGATAAACTGCAAACTACCATAATGATTAAACCAAGTTGGGACGGTATCAATTTGGTATACGCGAGATATGGCATAAATAAATATTGCCGCACAAATAATTGTGACAATTAACCAAATAGTACCAATAGACTTGGGCATCTTCTTCAGTAATGACAGTAACCAATACAGCCCGCCTAAGACAAAGAATATTGAGCCACTGACTATTTCGTTACTGAGCGCTGAATGACCAACACGTATCATTGAATTGAAGGCGCGCATCGGTGACCCCATATGCAACATGGACAGTAAAAAGCCAATTCCCATTAATGCCCATAAACCGAACATGCTCATGACAATTCTATGATGCTGTTCTTTTATGGGTTTCATTAATAATACCAGAGCCATAAGTATAAATGCGCCAGCAACACTTTGACCTATAACGGTGAAGAAGATTAACGGATATTCATGTAAACCTGCGCCCATTTTAAACTTCCTCCGGATTTGCTAAATAACCTGTGGTGTCGCCAACAGGACGGCAATTTGCATTGAGATTTAACACAATATTGGGTTTGGTATAGTGTGCTGCTGGTAGAGGAGCTATCTCATTGATAGTACCGTATTTTGTACGTAATTCTTCAATAGGCCCGAAATCTAATGCACGTAGTGGACAAGACTCAACACAAATGGGTTTTTTACCTTCAGCTACACGTTCATAGCAGCCATCACACTTCGTCATATGCCCTTTAACGGCATCAAACTGAGGTGCACTATAAGGGCATGCCATATGGCAATAACGGCAACCAATACAAACACTTTCATCGACAACGACAAAGCCATCTTCACGTTTATGCATCGCGCCACTTGGGCAAACTTTAACGCAAGCAGGGTCTTCACAATGGTTGCATGAAATGGAAACATAATAAGAAAATACATTTTGATGCCATGCACCATCTTGCTCAGTCCAGTCACCGCCTGCATATTCATAAATACGACGAAAATGAACATCAGAGGATAAGTTTTTAAAATCTTTACAGGCGAGTTCGCACGTTTTGCAGCCCGTGCAACGTTGTGTATCAATATAAAAACCATATTGTTGTGACATACCGGGCTCCTTATAATTTAGCAATTTCAACTAAGTTAGTATGCTGAGGGTTCCCCTTAGCAAGCGGTGAAGGGCGTTGAGTCGTGAGGACATTAATACACCCGCCTTGGTCTACTTTTTTGCCAAACATATCGGCATCTAACCAAGCCCCTTGGCCCATAGCAGTCACGCCTGGCATGATCCTTGGTGTCACTTTTGCTGGAATATGAACTTCACCTCGGTCATTGAAAACTTTGACCATATCACCCTGTTTAATACCACGTGCTTTAGCATCTATTGGGTTAATCCATATTTCTTGGCGACAAGCTTGTTTTAAGATATCAATGTTGCCATAACTGGAGTGCGTTCTGGCTTTATAATGAAAACCTGTCATTTGTAATGGGTATTTTTTATTAAGATTATCGATATGGCTTTCAAAGCCTTCGGTGTAAATTGGTAACGGGTCAATCACATCATCAGGTGCTAATTGCCATGTTTTCGCTATTTCAGCTAGGCTTTCAGAGTAAACTTCTATTTTCCCGGAAGGTGTCTTCAATGGATTGGCTTGAGGATCCTCTCGAAAGGCTTTAAATCCAATGACATGCTCATCTGGGCATTTGTGTTTGAAAATACCCACGGTTTTCATTTCTTCATAAGTTGGCATGTCAGGGAAGCGTTCACGGCTTTTTTCACATAAATATTTAACCCATTCGTGTTGGGTGCGGCCTTCAGTGAATTTTTGTTCGACATCAGGGCCTAAGCGTTTAGCAATTTCAGACAAAATTTCATAGATGGGCTTACGCTCAAATTTAGCGCTAGTGGCTGGTTGGCCTAAGATCATGTATGACATGTTTCCTGCGGACTCACTAGGAATGAGATCTTCTTGTTCGGTAGGCATTAAATCAGGTAGCAAAATATCGCAATATTTTGCAGATGCTGTCATGAAGTGGTCGATACCAACAATCATTTCACATTTGCTGTCATCTTGTAAAATTTCATGAGTGCGAGCGATATCACTGTGTTGATTTATCAATGTGTTACTGGCATAGCACCATAAAAATTTAATGGGAACATCTAATTTATCTTTCCCTTTTATACCATCATGAATAGCAGTCATTTCTGTACCGCGTTCGATAGCATCTGTCCATGTGAAAACAGAAATTTGAGTTTTGACTGGGTTATCGAGCATTGGAAACCATTCAACACCGGAATCATAAGTGTCTTCACGACAGCCTGAATTTCCACCACTGATGCCAACATTCCCCGTAATAATGGCTAACATGGCAATTGCTCGAACGGTTTGCTCACCATTTGAATGACGTTGAGGACCCCAGCCTTGAACAATATAAGCGGGTTTTGCTTGGCCTATTTCACGGGCTAACTTTATGATTTTATCTGCTGGAATACCTGTAATTTTAGCGGCCCACTGTGGTGTTTTAGCCACACCATCAGTACCTTGGCCTAAAATATAGGCTTTATAGTGACCATTTTGAGGAGCAGAAGCCGGTAAGGTTTTTTCGTCATAGCCGATACAGTATTTATCAACAAACTCTTGGTCGACCATATCCTCAGTAATAATCACGTAAGCTAATGCAGCAGCGAGTGCACCATCAGTACCAGGGCGAATAGGTAACCATTCATCTTCTCTACCAGAAGCAGTGTCATTATAACGAGGGTCAATAACTATCATGCGCGCATTGGAACGTTCACGTGCTTGTTCGACATAATAAGTCACACCTCCACCACTCATACGAGTTTCCGCGGGATTATTTCCAAACATCACAACTAATTTTGTATTTGCGATATCATCAGGGCTATTGGCTTCTTGAGAACCATACAGATAATTCATACCCGCACGAATTTGCGCGGTACTATAACTGCCATAGCGGCTCAGGAAACCACCACATGAATTCATTAAGCGGTAGGGAACATTTGAGTTGGTGATATTACCGCCGTCAACACCCGTTCCATACAAAACATGAACGGCTTCATTACCATAATTTTTTAGTGTATCGCGTAAGCTATTGCCGACAGTATCTAGGGCTTCTTCCCATGAAATTCGGACAAATTTGCCTTCTCCACGTTTTCCTACGCGTTTCATTGGGTATTTCAATCTATCCGGGTGGTTCATTCTCCTGCGGATTGAACGACCACGTAGGCAAGCTCTTACTTGATGATTACCATACTCATCTTTCCCAGTGGTATCAGACTCAACCCAATATACCTCATCGTCACGAACATGAAGGCGTAATAGGCAACGGCTACCACAGTTGACGGTACATGAACTCCAAACGGCTTTTTCTTCAGGGGATGTTGAGTTTTGAGTGTTATCGATTGCTTTTGCATTAAAAGGAAGTGATAAACCACCGACTGCAGCAAATAAACCGCTGGCAGTGCCAGATTTCACGACATTGCGCCTTGTGATAGGGCTATTTAATAATTTATTTTTTGTATTCATTGATATTAGCCTTTATGACCATATTAAATATAGTGTTATTCAAGGGCTATGTTACTCTGACATATTTAGTTTTTTTTGCGCCATATCAACGAAGTTATATTTGTAAAACTGGTAACTATTTCATAATAAATAAATATTAATGATAATTGATATCACTCTAACATCATGAATAAAAAGGTTTTCTCTATTTTCTTATTAGAGGTTAAAAATTTGGAAATGTTAATATTGGGTTTAATATAGAAAATATTTCTCTTGGTAAGGCGTTTTCGGGAAATGGGGGAAATATCTTTGGCAGTATTGTCAGAAAATAATAATAAATTTCTCTCGGATCATTTGTTATTCTAAAAAAATAATGAACTTTAATATTATTAAAAGGATTGAAAAGTAAATGCAGAATAATTATCTATAAAATGCTCATCTAATATCCTATTAAGGTGTAACTTTTTAGTGAGAATAGTTTTTATTTTCAAAGGTGGTTAATTAAATTCAATATTGAGTGTTATCGATTGAGCAAAACCTGCTGGTGGTTTACCGACAGAACGACTTTTTTGTACTGCAAGTAAAGCAGCCTGGTCCAATAAATCACTTCCTGAACTACTTGCTAAGCGAATTAAGCTAATTTCTCCGGTTTGGCTTAATTGAAATTGAATTGTTGCGATACCACGGTTTTTCATTTTTTTTGCGCGGCGAGGGTATTGTTTATTTCTCTCAACTTCTTGGCGTAGTTTTTCACGGTAAGCATTAATTAATTGGCTATTAGTATCACTCGTTGCATATTGGTTTTTGGGGCCTTTTATTCCTGCTGATTGAGACGAAACAAGGTCACCTGCTTTTTGTTGTTGTGCGATCGGTAAATCATTTTTAACCTCTGAATCAGCTTGTTTATGAGTATTTTCATTTCTTTTAGTCAGTTCTCTAGGTTTTATAGGCTCTTTTTGCGTTTTTATCACCTTTTTTGGTTTTTTAGGTACAACAATAGCAGCGTGTTCCGCTATTGGGCTGGGATCTATTTTTACCTCACGAAGGGGGTCTGTAGGTTGGGGGATCTCTTCAGGTTCTGCAACGTTGACAGCTTGAGTTAATGCGATCGAGATAATAGGCGCATCCTGTTGTGCTTGGTTTTTTAAGGATAATGATTGAGCCGTAACATAGGTTAAATACCCAATAACAAGAACATGTAATGTTATTGATAGAATAAAAGTCACTAATTTTCGACTCATCATAAAACCTCAATATTTTTTCTCACTGAACCTAAAGAGGGCAAACCATACAGGTATTAAGTAGTTATGTTTGAACTGTAACTCATAAGATAAAATAATGACTCGAATTATATGTTAATAATTATCAATTGCAAATGATAGTTATTATCAACTTTGATGGGCGTATTTCATTACATATTAATCCTTTGATTTTTAAGGAATATTATTTCAAATAAAAAGGCTTGGTGAGTAACCAAGCCTTAATGAGGCTAACTATGTGATAAATCAGCTAAATACTATTCTCTTTTTTACGACTTTGTCTGGCTCCTACTTAAGTGTTGTTGTACTGAGTATTTGATTGAAGGGGATTGGTTGTTTTCGGTAAAACTCAAGGCGACAGCGGCTTTTTCATGGTCATCCATCGCTAAAAAGCTTTTACTGATACCATTAATTTTATTTGTTGATAAATTACCCGCTTTTATATGTGAATTAATCGCTGCTTGATTTGCTGCGGACATACTATTTTCATTGAAACTTAATGCAGTAACTGCTTTTTCATGCAAATTCATTTGTGCAAAAGATTTCGTAACACCTTGAATACCATTAGGAGATAAATTAGCGGCTTTTGCATGGTTAGCAATAGCCGCTTGGTTTGCATAAGCGGTATTATTTTCAATAAAATTGAGAGAAATAATGGCATTTTTATGGGCAGTTACGTCTGCTTGAGCACTTAGACTAAATACCAATAAAAATGCAGAGGAAATAAATAATTTGTTCATCGGAATACCTTTAAATAACATTGCCTATATTTTGGATAAAATAATGGATAACTTTATATAAATAAGTTCTCAAAAATGAAGGCAAAGCATTTTTAACGCCCATTTTCACACTCTATCTTAGGTATGTTATTGAATAGATAAACTATCTAAGCTGTATTTTTATAAAGTTATCGTAGAAATAATCATTGCGATGCCGTAAATATAGGTGATCGTGTTCAATGATAAAATTGATATCTATGCAAATGATGAGTGCATAAAACGCATTCATCATTTTACATTCACAAAAGAAAAGAGAATTATTTTGGCGTCTTTATCGGTGTCTTGAAATACAAATAACGCCGTGTAGATAATAAGCTACACGGCGTTAGAATATTTAATTAATATTTTAAATTAAGAGCGTTTAACCACTGTTTCTGATACGTGTATTGTGTTCTCTTTATTCGCAAACCAACGGTCACGTAAGTTGTCATATCCGAGGTTAAATGCATAGGTATAAAATAAGAAAAAGGCAAAAAAGCCGATTTCAAGTAAGAATGCATCTAAGAATGACATTTTGAGTAAAAACGCCAACATGGGTACACCCATGATAACAAAGCTTAATTCAAAACCAATGGCGTGAAAAACGCGCACTTTGGCTGGGCGAGGCCCCTTAGACAAGGGCCAATAACGGTCAAAGATCATGTTATAAACTACGTTTAATAGCATTGCTAGTGTCGATAAGACAATCGCCACTGTTCCCATTTGGAAAATTGAGCGTCCTAAAAGCCACGCACTGACCGGTGCAGTTATTGCGATAGCAATGACTTCAAATGAAACTGCATGAAAAATTCGTTCAGTTAATGTTTTTGTATGCTTGCTCATAACTACCTCAAAGATATAGAAAATTATTTTTTTGGTAAAAATCGGGTGCAATTATTTGCTATTTTTTATATATATACAAAATGGCAGCCATCGAAAAAAGCGATACCTTATGAATTATTCTATAGAAACGTTGCGTACCTTTGTGGAGGCAGCATCCTTAAAATCATTTTCTGCTGCAGCACGTAAATTGAATAAAAGCCAATCAACCGTCAGCTCAACGATCAGTGGTTTTGAAGATGATTTAGGGTTTGTGCTGTTTAATAGGCAGGGGCGTGAATCAACATTAACTTTTGCGGGTAGAAAAGTTTTGAGTTTAGTTGAGGATATTTTATCGGCAGACGAGCGTCTTCAAGCGCTAAGAGTTGAATTACTGCCAGATATTGAACCTAGACTAAGTTGTGCTTTTTCAGATATTTATCAACCTCCACATGCTGAGCATATTTTAACGACATTAGATAGGCAATTTCCACATCTTGAATTCGAATTTTTAATTGCAGAAAATAATGACGTTATCGAAATGATCCAAAACCAGCAAGCTCATGTTGGAATGATGGAATCCCGAACAGAATATCCTGCGGATATTTCCTTTTCTCGTTTACCTATTCAAGGTGAACTAGGTTTGTATGTATTAAATAGCCATCCATTAGCTAAAGAGAAAAAAATAACTTATCAGCATTTAACAATGACACGCCAACTACGGCTAAGCAGTAGTAGCCAAATGATTATTAATAGTGAAAAGAACTGGCTTGCACCTAATTATTTACTATTATTAGAAATGGCAGAACAAGGGGCTGGGTGGGCTATATTACCGACATGGTTAGTTAAGCAATTTGGCCATAATCGTTTGGTGAGTATTAATTATGATTTATGGCCTCGAAAAATTGATGTGGATTTAGTTTGGTCTAAGAATAATCCACCGGGAAAAGCCGGTTATTGGTTGGTCAATAAGTTGCTTAATAGCCAAGATTAAGATTGTTAATGCTAAAAGTTGTTAATTTTCGATATATTTTATATTGTAAAACAATATATATTAAATGTAATAAGATGTTATCTTGTAAATAAACGTAATATAATTTTAAAAATTGGTTTTATATCGCTAATCTGAACTTAATCAAATTGTTGTTTGAGTTAATTTATTAGAGGATAAAAATGAAAAAATTATTAGTACCTACACTTTTTGCTGTTGTATCTACTATGTCATTTGCTGTTCAGGCAGCGACAACTCCAGCAGCAAGCCAATCGCAGAGTGCGGAACATAAATTAAATGCTTACGAAGAAATTATGGTAGGCAAAGTTTGGACAACGACAGAAGCTTTAGATCAAGATAAAAAAGAAGTTAATGCGGATGATAAACAAGTCGCTAACTTTTTTGGTTTAGCGGAGTATTATCCAGATGGTACATTTAATATGACCACGTTTGATGGAAAGCCTAAAATGAAAGGTGACTGGTCATTTGATGAAAATGGCAAAAGCCGCTCATTAACAGCAAAAGATGGCGATGGTAAAGTCTTATTTACTCGTGTTGTCGAAAATGTCACAGTAACCCCAGAAGAATACACATATCGTATTTATCCAGAGCAAGATAATAAAGATAAGTACTTTGATATTGTTCATAAAGTTAAGAAATAAGATTTGTACCAATAGCGCAGTCTAAATATGAATCTTATTTATTCTGCGCTATTAGTGTTTCTGTTGTTTATTTAAAACACGTTTCAGCCCAGCGTGTTAATCCTGCGGTAACGGAACCAAAGTCGTCCCCACGTACTATCGGAATATTAGGTAATTCTTGGCTAATAGCCTGGTGTAATACTGGTGAGCGAGCACTCCCGCCTGTAATGTAAATGGCATCTGGCTTGACTCCTCCTTGCTTGACTGCTTCTTTAACTAACTCAATCATTTTACTTTTCGGTGATTCAATTGATTCCACCATGTATTCATGTGGAATATCCACCTCTATTTTTTCAGAAGTTAATTTAATTTGAGCTAAATAACTAGGCGTATCCGATAAAGCAATTTTAGCCTCTTCAGCTTTACGTACTAAGCTATAACCTAGTGTTTCATTATAGACTTCTAACAATCGAGCTATTTTTTGAGGCTCTTTTGCATCTTGTTTTAGGCGTGTTAACGCAGTTAAATTTTGTCGTGAATAAAATTCTTTTTGTGCTTCAACATTATTAATGGCAATAGGGTTCCAAAATTGTAGAAATGGCATTTTAATACCTGATAAAGATTGGCTCTCCATCCCAAAAAGCGGCATCAATTGTTTCAATGCAAGGTAAATATCAAGGTCGTTTCCGCCCACTCGTTGCCCACTATGAGCAAGTAAGGATTGTGTTCTGTCCTGTGCATTTCGATAAGTTGGCCCCATTTGGATTAATGAACAATCTGTTGTTCCTCCACCAATATCAACGACTAGGATAATCTGGTCTTTATTCAATGTTGATTCATATTCAAGCCCCGCAGCAACAGGTTCAAATTGAAAAGCAATATGATTAAACCCTGCGCGCTTTGCGGCACGATAGAGTATTGATTCAGCTTGTTGGTTCGAGAGTTCTCCCCCACGGCCATGAAAGTTAATAGGTCGGCCAATGACAGTATCATCAATAATCTGTTGTAACTTTTGTTCTGCAGTGTCTTTTATATTTTTCATCATGGCGCAGACAAGGTCTTCAAAAAAACTAATTTGGGTATCATGTAAGCCAGACGCCCCCAAAAATGATTTCGGAGATTTTACATAATAAACATCTCTAGGGTCGCTTAAATATAAATCTAAAGCGGCTTGTCCAAATACGATGTCTTCAGGCATTAAATCGATCCCTTCATCACGGTTAAACGCGATAGATCTTTTTAAAATTTGCTGCCCGATTTCATTTGAAGGGGATATTTTGCAATGGCGAAATAAATGCTCAGAGACTGATTCTCTTGTTGGCGCGCATAAGGTTGATGGGATATAAACACTATCGCCTTCTAATGGTAATAGTGTGGGTACCCCGTTTTTCATGACCGCGACAGCACAGTTAGATGTACCGTAATCAAAACCAATAAACATTTCGCCTCCAAAATAACGATTTTGAAAAAAGGCTGAGACTTTATATCAAGCAACAATGAATTACTATTAAAAGATGGGTGATGTACGCTAGGTGCGTGACGAGGAAAACAGTATGAATTGGCACTAAATAGGGTATAAGCGCAAAGAAATCTCGATGAATTTAGTATTCAATAGATGCTGCTTTTAGCTACCTGTGTGATAAAAAATTATGGGAAAGTCGATGAGTAAATTTCATATAGAACTGAAATCAGAACTAACATGTCCAGAGTGTCATTTTAAACAAGTCGAGGAAATGTCGACAGACGCTTGCCAATGGTTTTATGAATGTAAGCACTGTGGGGTATTATTAAAGCCATTAAAGGGGGATTGCTGTGTTTTTTGTTCATATGGGTCAGTAAAATGTCCTCCAATACAAGAAGTAATGTTAACTGGAGGACTGGCATGCTGTTGTTCTTCAAAAGATATTTGTTAGTTTATCTTAATATATACAGTGGTGTGAGATAATCTGTAGATAATAATATGGTAAATATTTTTTATAGCTATCTATGTATTAAATATAAGTAATTACTTAATTGGAATTTTCTTAATATATTAATGAAGTATTAAAAGTGACTCTCGGAAATATCTTATTAAAAAACTGGGTCTTATATCTCTTTAATTATTACAATACTTATTCCAAATAACATTAAAATCATTATCAGGAAACTCTTTATCATCTCTATCTATTAATGGAATAGAAACAACATTACGCCCATCATTATGAAGGTAGGTTTTGACCACAAAGCGCTGAAATGAATATGAGTTTTGGCTAGTGAAAATAAGTACCTCACCACATACATAGCCTAGCATACCATGATCTAAGGTTTCTCTTATCTCATGATATTTAACATTTTTATATTCAGCTGTTTTGGGGAATGCTAAAAAATCCTCAACTGCTTTTTGAGATTTTTCTACGATATCTAAATCAGGTGTATAGTTACTTACAACGCCTCCTATAAAGGAAGCGCCCGCAATTAAGCCGACGACTAAAAATGAAAATATTTTATTTTTCATAGTGTTTATTTCTTATGTAATTATTTTTGATATCCCCAAAGAATGCCAAAATATATAAAGGAAATGAAATATTCCGCACTTAAGCTAAATTTGATTGTTAATTTCACTTAGGTGGATATACTTGAATTACATTTGGGGTAATTAACTGGAGCCAATCTAACATAAGATTATTTGAAGTAATATAGAAGGGAAACAATGGTAATCAATAAGAAACGAAAAATTACACATTTAAATAAATAGACATTTCATTAAGGGATATTTAATCACTATTGTGACAATTTATTATGTATTAATCCCTAAAGTAACAAAGTTAATAATAAAAATAAGATTAGCCTTTCTTATTCTTCATTATTTTTGCCATATGAATAGCTTCAATGAGCTGAGAGCGATTAATACGGGAACTATTACTATCTAATAACTTTTGCCAAATATCAATTGCTTGCTCATAATTTGCATTCATAAAGGCATCTGAAGCGACTAGCATCAAAGCAGTAACTTCTTGATTATCAATCTCTAATGCTTTATTGATTACAACTCTAACATCATCTGTTAGGTGTTGGCCTGCTTGATAATATAGTACGGTTGCAATAGCGGAATATATTTGAGCATTTTCCTCTCCATATTTTAGAGCTCTCTGATAAGCAATCAGTGCATTATCATAACTATTTTGATAGAGATAATATTCACCTAGTGTAGCCCAAAGCTCACTGTTTTTAGGTGATTGGCGAATATCATTTTGCAAACGTAATAAATCATTTTGTTCTTGCTGTAATGGTGTGAATGATAGCAAGGGATCGGAAATACGTTGGTATTCCTGATAGGCTAATTCAAATCGAGGTGAGAAAAAGTAACCAACAACGACCGACACAATGAATATGGTAAGTACTTTATTAACATGCTGTAGCCGGACAGCTGATGGTGTTGTTGTATCTGAGGATAATAACTGTTCGGATATCTGTCGATGGCTAAAGTTGTTCTCTATGATCCGTTGTTTATGTGACCGGTTGAATTTGAACGTTAAATAAAAAATTCCAACTAAAGCAATTCCAGGTAAAAACCAAAGCAGGGCAGTTCCAAAAGTCAGCGGTGGATTATACAGTACAAAATCACCATATCGCTCGGTCATATAGTGCATAATTTGTGCTTTATCTTTCCCTTCAGCGACCATTTTGAAGACTTGATGACGCATACTGACAGCTGTCGGGGCATTAGATTCGAGTAAGTTTTGGTTTTGGCACTGAGGGCAACGTAATTGTGAGGCTATCTGCAAAGAATATTCTTGTTCTTCAATGGAATTAAATTGCCACACATCAACAATTTGAGCATTGGATATAAAAGAGCAAAATAGGAAAAAAAGTGCGAATAGAGCTTTAAGCATTTCTTATCCTCCTTTTTATCCAGCTTATTAATAGGCCAAAACACATCACAAATGCACCGCTCCAAATCCATTGAATGCCATCTTGGACGTAAAGACGTATTGCATAACTATTTGTTCCCGTTTTCTCACCTAATACCGCATACCAATTACGTAGCCACCCCCAATATATACCGGGTTCAATCATTAATTGCTGACGAGCGGTATAAAACCGGCGCTCAGTGATTAACTGGTGTAACGGTTGATCCGCTTTGCTAATTTGTATGATGGCTTTTTCGGTTGTGTAGTTAGATTTAGCACCAAGCTGCAGCTCGTTGAATTGAAATTGATAACCTGCGAGAGAAATAGATTGCCCAATAGAAAGACTAACACTGGTTTCGTGGTGGCTACCAACTGACAAGGCAATGCCAGCTGCAAAAATCACAACTCCTGTATGAGCAATAAGGGATGGGAATTGTTGTCGAATAGCATGTATAGGACGTAGCCAAAAGATAAGCAAAATTGCAAATAAAAAGCCGCAAGAAAGGGCGATAATAAGCCCTTTAGGCCAAAGAAAGAAGCTTAATAACATACTGGGAAGTATGATTAAAAGAATACGCCATCGGGGTTTAATGCGAGTTTTGTTCTGCGGGTAAATGGCACTGACCGCCATTATAATTAGCATCAAAATACCAAATGGTAATAATGTTTGATTAAAATAAGGTGCCCCAACCGATATTTTTCCCCAACCAAATAATGTGTAAATCATTGGGTAAAGTGTGCCCGTTAGGACAATAAATAATACAGTTGAAAATAGGATTAACGTGAGTAATAAGTAAAGCTGACGGCGATTAATGTTGGTTGGTGAATCATCAATATTTTTAGCTTTCCAGCCATATATACATAAAGCACCGAAACTCAGAAAACTGAACAATAAAAAGAGGGGAACAGCCCTAACGTTATCCAAAGCAAACGCATGGACAGACATTAAAATACCTGAACGGACAATCAACGTGCCCAATAGAGATAAAATAAACGTGAGGATCGCCAGTAGTATTGACCAATGGCGATAATGACCTGTTTTGTATGTAACGCTGAGGCTGTGGAGTAACGCGGTTGCACTTAACCATGGCAACAGCGACGCATTTTCAACGGGGTCCCAAAACCACCATCCTCCCCAACCAAGTTCGCTGTATGCCCACCATGACCCTAAAGTGATACCCAAAGTGAGTATGCACCAACTAGGAACGACAAAGCGCCAACAAAGTCCTGAAATAGTTTGGTTAAATTGCCCGCACAGCGTGGATGCAAGTGCCAAGGCGGTCACGACCATTAACCCGCTATAGCCTAAATAAAGTAGCGGAGGGTGCAATATTAGCCCCCAATGTTGCAGCATTGGGTTGAGATCTCGTCCTTCTATAGCGGGTGGGAAAATGCGTACAAAAGGGTCGGAATAAAAGACGATAAACAGTAATAATGCTGCACTAATAATGGCAAGTAGGGTTAATGTGAGGGGAAATACAGGGTGAGTTTGCCGACGATAACGCCAAGCAAATAGACAACTCCAAGCTGAAATAAATAGCAACCAAAGAAATATTGACCCTTCATGGCCTCCCCATACTGCCGCAATTTTAATATATAGTGGTGATAACCTGTGACTATGCTGCGCCACATATACGACAGAAAAGTCACTTTGAATAAAACTGATGGTTAAACAAAAATAAGCAACGAGTAAGAAAAGAAATTGTAAGTAGGTCCAAAGGACATTCCGAGGCATTTGCCTCGGAATATGGCGTAAAAAACCAATAACTCCACATGATGCTTGAAAACAGGCAATACAAAGTGCCAATGTTAGGCAGAGAAAGCCAATTTCTGGGAGTATTAGTTCCAATGATTACCCTTATTGTTGAGTGAATTATGCAACGGTCAACTGCCCTGCGTATAACACAAAAAAGCGTAAGCAGAAGACACCCAGTAGGCTTGCACCACTGATAATCAATACTCTTACTGCACCTTGCCCTTTATCCATCCATTTTTTGAATAGAAGAGGAATAATAAAACCAAACCCAACAACGCCAATCCAAAACCACCAAGTCCAGAAACCACCACCTAATGCGGCAATTAATGAGCGAATTTTCCCATCGTCTCCTAATGCTAGCCCGACGAAAAAGGCCGCTAATAGGAATATCTCCAACCAAATCACAAAGCCTTCGATACGATGTAAAAATGCGGTTTCAGTATTATGGATATTTTTACGATAGCGCAATGCAATTGCCATTAACGATACCGCGATACCTGAAGATATTCCTGAAAATAGGAATAAAGCCGGTAATAATGGGTTGTTTAAGAATGGATAAGATTTTAATGCTGAAAGTAAAAAACCAGTATAAGCCCCAAGCAAAACAGCCAATATTAGCATTACAATATCGAGAAAACGCATCGCACGGTTTAGTAGGGTTAATACTCTTGGGATCAGCGTCAATTTTGGCAGCCATTTTTGCTGTAAAACAATGAGCTCTTTTTCATAGATTTTAGCCAGCCAAATAACAAGTACCGCCATATATACTTGGAATAACATCACCCCCATCGACATCACTGAAGTTGGGCTGTAATGAAACATTAATTTCCAAAACGTCCATGGACGCGTTAAATGGAGAATTAAGATCAATAACCCAAAGATGATCGTGGTCGGCGCCAAAATCAGTGTTGTGCGCATGATTGTGCTATCACTGCCAGCCGCAGTGGGATAATACTGGCGCATAAGCACCGCAAGCACCACGAGCCCAGCTGAAATACCAATTAAAAATAAGTAAACCGCAATGGGCCAGTCCCACACTAAGGATTCAAAATGGAAAGCAGAAGCTGTTGTCATTGGCTAACCTCCCCATATTTGAACGGAACTCGATACATTTTGGGGTGAGTACCGAGTGCAATTTTGAATCGATAAGTCGGTTTTTCTTTTAGCATCAACGAAATATCGCTCTTAGGGTCATCTAAATTACCAAAGGTTAATGCTTTGGTCGGGCAAGATTCGACGCAAGCCGGCTGCTTACCCTGTTTTAGATTCGTGTTACGGCAGAAATCGCATTTATCTGCGGTTTTATTGATGGGGTGAATAAACCTGACGCGATAAGGGCAGGCCGCAATACAATATTGGCAGCCGACACATAAGTCGGGGTTGACATCAACAATCCCTGTCGTTTTATCAATAAAAGAGGCACCAGTAGGGCAAACATCGACACAAGGTGCACTTTCACAATGTTGACAGGAGTGGCGAAAAAAACGGTATTTAACATCAGGAAACTGGCCAATAGGCTCACTACGGATGATAGTTAACCGCGAAACACCTTCCGGCACTTGGTTAACCTCTCGGCATGCATCCATACACGCCGTACAGCCGATGCACAGATTTTCATCGTGCACCATGCCGTAGCGAACGCCATCTATTTTCATGGTGTTAGCTAGCGCATGGCTAGCAACTCCTCCTACCGCCGCCAGTGCTCCTGAGTAGATAATGAATTGACGACGAGAACAACTCATGGCTGCTCCTTACGCAATTTCACCGCTGCTGGGTTGAAATCAGGGTTATTGCGTTGGTCTGAGTGACAATCGACGCAGATTTTTACTTTGCCCTTATCAGTCAGTACCTTCATGGTGTCTTGTTTCGGGTGAAGGTCATGGCAACTTGCGCAGGCCACTTTAGTGACGTGGACATCATGAGGCCAGAACGCTTTTTGCAGTTGTTCTGGCAAGTGACATGATAGACAGACACTGTTTTGTTGCTCAACGGTATACATTGGGTTGTTAAAGCGCATGACATCTTTGACGCCTTCACGGTGATCAGGCCCTGGGTTACCGTGGCAATTGGTGCAAGTTACGGGTAAATTATTGTTAGGGTTAATCACTTCTGCGTGGGTACCATGCATGCCTTCTTGGTCAGGCTTATGGCAGTCTAAACAGGCTTTGTCAGCACTGCGTTGCTGCGTAACAACCCAACGGCCTTCTGCATTTTCTTGGGCCATTTGTGGGGTTGTGGATGCGGCTGTTGCCCATAATAAGCCTGTTGCCAGCACCCCAGCAGTTAATAACGAACGTAGTACGCTCATATTCACTCCATTGGTTGTATTGCCCCATTATTTGGGGCAAATCATGGTTATTTGGCTAATAGGTCATTTTTACGAGCTTGTTCATCCCACTGCGGAACCACAGTTTTTAAGAACTCTTGTTTCTCCGCATTGATTTTTTGCATATCTAAACCGATAGCTTGTTGCGCTTTTTCCTTAGTTGAAATATCTGGAATGGCAATTTCATGGGTGATGCCTTTTGAACCTAATAGACGAGCGAGTTTGGTTCGTGCATCTGCGGCTTTATCCATCGAACCACCTAACATGCGCAAGCCTTCATCTGGTGCATGCATATGAATACCGTGGGAAGCGATAGCTAAATCCCAACGCCATTGTGCATGACGAATATCCGTTAAGATTGGTTTCATTTCATCTTCTGTTGCGCCTGCATCCCATGCGGCTTTCGCTTCAAAGTGAGCTCGAACCAATTGGTCTTCCGCTTTGATTTTCATCTCTTGGATAGCGACTTTACGTTCAGCAACGACATCTTGCAGCTGTTGTTTGCTCTGGGTATGGCAAGTGCTACAGGTTTGTTCGAAATTGTCGAATGGGTTACCAATTTTATGGCTGGTATACAGTTCGCCTTTTTCGTTTTGCAGTTTTGGCATATGGCAATCAATACAGGTCACATTATTTTTGCCATGAATACCTGCACTCCAAGTCTCATATTCAGGGTGTTGAGCTTTCAGCATCGGGGCTTTCGACAATGAGTTGGTCCAGTCAGAGAAACCAACATTGTCGTAGTAAACTTCCATCTCTTCGACTTTGGTGCCGTTATCCCATGGAAATTTCACGGCTTTTTTATCGCCAGAGAAATAATATTCCACGTGACATTGGCCACACACCATGGACTGTTGGTCGAATCGGCTGGCTTTATCAAACGGTTTGCCAATCGTTTCCATTGCACGCTCCGCATAAGGGCGAGAAAGCGTTAGCTCTGGTTTGCCTTTTGCAAAATCTGCAGAATCTGTTTTATGGCAATCAGCGCAGCCTAAAACATTAACCACTTCAGGGCCACCTTTTGCCCACTTACCTTCGAAATAGCCATCTTCGCCATGTTCTTGGATTAGCCTCGCCACATCGGGACTTTTACAGCTCCAACATGCCATCGGGAGCGGGCCATCTTGGGCGTCTTTCGGTGCACCGGTTCGTAAGGTTTCACGGACGTCGATAATGGCATAAGCGTGGCCACGTGGTTTGTTGTAGTCGCGTGAGAATGGGTATCCAGCCCACAGTACGACTAAGCGAGGGTCTTCCGCTAATGCATCTTCACGGTTTGATTGCTCGGATGTTGCTCGCCAAGAGTGGTATTGATCAGGGTGAGCAGCTTCGAAAGTTTCATTTCGAGCGTTAATAGTGGATGTACTATCTTTGGTAGGAGTTTGAGCATGAACAGAGGTAAAGAGAAATATTCCTGCAACCAGACTCAATAAGCATAGTGCATTATTTCTTATGTTTGCCATAAAAAGGGCCTCGAGTAATTTTAGCCAGTCATCCCTTCATTTTTCGAGTTGTTTTTGTATTGTGACCTATGACTCGAACTATTTTGGGTATCTTTTTGTTATTTAGGTTTGATAGTAAGCGCACAGATACTATCAAGACATTGCCAATTTATATGTGTAACAAAAAACCACACTAAAAATATTGTTTTTGATCAAGAGTTAATTTGGAATAAGGAAATAGAATGTGAAAAAATAATAAAAAATAGGTATTATTGAAATTGATATAGTTATTTTTTAATAGTTCTAAATTGTTAGTTCCAATAATTAATTAGTAATGATTCTTATTTTGACGCTCTACATTTGCTTGTTGTAATTTATTGATTTTTAATTAAATTTTTATCTTTAATATTTCTGGGTTATTTTTAAAAAAAAGTGACAAACAAAATTTGTTTAATATCAAAAAAAATGCATATATTTTTTTGCTAAATGACATTGCATATACCACTTTAGTGGTAGTTTTTGGTTGATGTTATAATTTAAAAAATTAAAAATTGAGTTTAAATTAATAATCCACATTAAAAAAATGTTAATAAATAATTAAAAACCCCTATTCCTTTATCATTTTAAGGCTGTTTTGAGGTCATGCATAGCAAATAGCGTAAATCTGGTTATTTCTAGTTGTATACGGGGAATTACCTCTTTTACCTACTTGGTAGTATGTATTTTTATAGCTGCTATCGTTAATATTTCTCATAAATACACATATAAAAAATGCGGTTTATCAATACGTTTTAGTTTTTTTGTTGGCAATGTAAAGGAAAAAAACATGGTTGATCTCACCCGTCGGGGAGTATTAACTGGTGCGTGGCGCAGCGCGGCTCCAGTGGTTCGGCCGCCATGGAGTGGTAGTGAAACGCAATTTATTGAATTGTGTACCCGTTGCAATGCCTGTGTTGAGAGTTGCGAAACGGCAATTATCCAACCGGGAGCAGGGGGCTACCCTGTTGTTGATTTTAAGCGTGGTGAATGTACATTTTGCTATGCATGTGCAACAGCATGTCCAGAACCTATTTTCCTTCCAAAACATTCCCAACCTTGGGATATCTCAATTTCGATTGGCCAAAATTGTCTTGCTTATCTTTCGATTGAATGTCGTCGTTGCCAAGACAGTTGTGAGCCTGAAGTCATCTCTTTTCGTCCGTCAATGGCAGGTATATACCAGCCAAAAGTAGAAACACCAGGTTGTACAGGCTGTGGTGCTTGTGTAGCAGGTTGCCCAGTTTCAGCCATTACCGTGGAGCATGAACATGCACAGTAACTATCAAGTGTGCAGTTTAATAGTACAAGTAAAAAGTGAGCGACTGTCTACTGTGGCCGAAGAAATTAATCAATTTTCTAATTGTGAGGTGGCGTTAAGCGCCCCAGAAAACGGAAAACTGATTGTGGTTGTTGAAGGGCAAGGTAGTAGAACGTTGTTAGATACTATTGATTTAGTACGCGATATTGACGGCGTACTAGATGTTTCGCTGGTTTACCACCAGCAGGAAGAGCAAGGTGAGGAAGATTATGAAACTCAGTCGTCGTAGCTTTATGAAAGCCAATGCGATAGCGGCCGCTGCTGCGGCGGCAGGTATTGGCGCACCGAGCATTGCGAAAGCAGTGGTTGGTCAACAAGAAAGTATTAAATGGGACAAAGCCCCTTGCCGTTTTTGTGGGACAGGCTGTGGGGTACTGGTGGGAACTCAAAATGGTCGCATTGTGGCCAGCCAAGGTGACCCAGAAGCGCCAGTAAACCGTGGTTTAAACTGTATCAAAGGGTATTTCTTACCAAAAATCATGTACGGAAAAGACCGTTTAACGCAGCCAATGTTGCGTATGAAAGACGGTGAATATGACAAAAATGGGGAGTTTACACCGATCACGTGGGAACAAGCCTTTGATGTTATGGAAGAAAAAGTCAAAACCACATTAAAAGAAAAAGGCCCAGAAGGGATCGGTATGTTCGGTTCGGGCCAGTGGACAGTTTGGGAAGGCTATGCAGCATCAAAACTGTTCAAAGGTGGGTTCCGTTCTAATAACTTAGACCCTAATGCACGCCACTGTATGGCTTCTGCGGTAGTGGGCTTCATGCGTACTTTCGGTATGGATGAACCAATGGGCTGTTATGATGACATTGAGCATGCTGACGCGTTTGTCCTTTGGGGCTCAAACATGGCAGAAATGCACCCAATCTTGTGGTCTCGTATTACTAACCGCCGTTTGTCTAACCCTGACGTGCGTGTTGCCGTGTTATCGACTTTCAAACACCGTAGCTTTGAATTAGCCGATAACGGCATCGTCTTTACACCACAATCTGACTTAGTGATCCTGAACTATATTGCAAACTATATTATTCAAAACAATGCAGTTAATCAGGAATTCCTCGATAAACACGTGAATTTACGTCGTGGTGCTACAGATATCGGTTATGGATTACGTCCAACTCACCCACTCGAACAAAACGCGAAAAATGCAGGTTCTGACGCATCTGAGCCAATGACGTGGGATGAATATAAAGCCTTTGTTGCGGAATATACTTTAGACAAAACCGCAGAAATGACGGGTGTTCCAAAAGATCAGTTAGAAGAGTTAGCTAAACTTTACGCAGACCCTAAAACTAAAGTGGTTTCTTACTGGACCATGGGCTTTAACCAGCACACTCGTGGTGTTTGGGCAAATAACTTAGCGTATAACCTGCACTTACTGACAGGCAAAATTTCTCAACCGGGTTGTGGGCCATTCTCATTAACAGGCCAGCCATCCGCGTGTGGTACTGCACGTGAAGTGGGTACGTTCTCGCACCGTTTACCTGCTGACATGGTGGTTACCAATGAAAAACACCGTGAGAAAGTCGAAGGTGTGTGGGGACTACCCGCTGGGACTATCCCTGAAAAAGTCGGTTTACACGCCGTTGCCCAAGACCGTGCTTTAAAAGACGGTAAATTGAATTTTTACTGGGTTATGTGTAACAACAACATGCAAGCGGGCCCGAATATCAACCAAGAGCGTATGCCTGGTTGGCGTGACCCACGCAACTTTATCGTGGTTTCTGACCCCTATCCAACGGTCAGTGCGTTAGCCGCTGACTTGATTTTACCGACGGCAATGTGGGTAGAAAAAGAAGGCGCTTACGGTAATGCGGAACGTCGTACTCAATTTTGGCGCCAACAAGTTAAAGCACCAGGCGAAGCGAAATCTGACTTAATGCAGATGGTGTTGTTCTCAAAACGCTTTACAACGGATGAAGTGTGGCCTGAAGAGTTACTCGCGAAAAAACCTGAATTACGCGGTAAAACGTTGTATGACGTGTTATTCGCTAACCAAGCGGTAACGAAGTTCCCTGTGAGCGAGTTAGCAGAAGACCAACTTAACGATGAATCACGTGAATTAGGCTTCTACTTACAAAAAGGGCTATTCGAAGAGTACGCAGGCTTTGGTCGCGGTCATGGTCATGACTTAGCGGATTTTGATGACTATCACAAAGCGCGCGGTATCCGTTGGCCAGTGGTTGATGGCAAAGAAACTCAGTGGCGTTACAGCGAAGGAAATGACCCTTATGTTGAAGCTGGTGCTGGCTATCAATTCTACGGTAAACCCGACGGTAAAGCGGTAATTTTTGCACTGCCATTTGAGCCTGCAGCTGAATCGCCAGATAAAGAATATGACTTATGGTTATCAACAGGTCGTGTTTTAGAACATTGGCACACTGGTAGTATGACTCGTCGTGTTCCTGAACTACACCGTGCTTTCCCTGAATCTCTAGTGTTTATTCATCCAATCGATGCAAAAGAGAGAGGTTTACGCCGTGGTGATAAAGTCAAAGTGGTTTCACGTCGTGGTGATGTGACAACAATTGTTGAAACACGCGGCCGTAACAGACCACCAAAAGGCTTAGTTTACATGGCGTTCTTTGACGCTGCGCAGCTAGTGAATAACTTAACACTGGATGCAACCGATCCGCTTTCAAAAGAAACGGATTACAAAAAATGTGCCGTTAAACTGGAAAAGGTGTAATTGCTCATGCCCCAGAAAGCTAAGTCTCAACAGGCTAAGTCCCAGAACAGCCGTCGTCGCTTTTTACGCGATGTCGCCCGCACTGCGGGCGGGTTGGCGGCTGTTGGTGTGGTGCTGGGGCTTCAGCAACAAACTTCCCGTGCGAGTGGCGTCAAGCTCCGCCCGCCGGGCGCCCTTGATGAAAAAACATTTGCCAGTGCATGTGTCCGTTGTGGGCAATGCGTTCAAGCCTGCCCGTATGACATGTTGAAGTTAGCGACATTGGCATCAGGCTTGGCTTCTGGAACGCCATACTTCATCGCTCGAGAAAACCCGTGTGAAATGTGTGAGGACATTCCTTGCGCTAAGGTTTGCCCAAGTGGCGCATTGGATAAAGACATTGAGTCGATTAACGATGCACGCATGGGGTTAGCCGTTTTACTCGATCAGGAAAACTGCCTGAATTTTCAAGGGCTAAGGTGTGATGTATGCTACCGCGTATGTCCACTGATTGATGAAGCCATCACATTGGAACTGGAACAAAACCACCGAACCGGTAAGCACGCGCGCTTCTTACCCACAGTCAATAGCAACTACTGCACCGGATGCGGTAAATGTGAACAAGCCTGTGTATTGGAAGAGGCAGCTATCAAGGTATTACCAAGGTCGTTGGCAAAAGGTGAGTTAGGGCACCATTACCGCTTTGGTTGGCTGGAGGGTAACAATGGCGAATCGTAAACGTGATGCCGGACGTGAAGCTCAGGCAAAAAAAGGCTGGTGGCAAAGCCACAAATGGTTGGTGTTTAGACGCATAAGCCAATTGCTGGTGTTAGCGATGTTCCTAAGTGGGCCTTGGTTTGGGGTGTGGATTTTACATGGTAACTACAGCAGTAGCTTATTGTTAGACACCGTACCTTTGACTGATCCCTTAATTACGTTAGAGAGCTTAGCAAGTGGTTACTTACCGGGGATCTCCGCGCTAATTGGGGCTGCTATCGTATTTGGGGTTTATGCACTGTTGGGTAAGCGCATTTTCTGTAGTTGGGTCTGCCCTGTAAACCCAGTGACGGATGCCGCAGCGTGGTTAAGACGTAAGTTTGATTTTAACCAGTCTGCAACCATACCCCGCAATATTCGCTATGTATTGCTGGTGGTGATCCTGATCGGCTCTGCGATTACAGGCACCTTACTTTGGGAATGGCTTAATCCCGTTTCATTAATGGGGCGCAGTTTAATTTTTGGTTTTGGCAGCGGTGCATTGGTTTTAGTTGCACTGTTTTTATTCGATTTATTAGTTGTGGAACATGGTTGGTGCGGTCACCTTTGTCCATTAGGTGCGCTATATGGCGTAGCTGGGTGTAAAGGTGCATTGGTTGTTACAGCGGAAAATAAAGAAAACTGTAGCCGTTGTATGGACTGTTTCCACATTTGCCCGGAGCCGCAAGTTCTGCGCGCACCGGTCCTAGATAAACAAGCTCCAGCGCAGATATCAGATAAGGATTGCATCACTTGCGGTCGTTGCATCGATGTTTGTTCTGAGGATGTTTTTAAAATAACACTAAGATGGAGTTCGGGAGCGAAATCATGAAAAATCCTGTCCTGAAAAAGACGATCAGCCGTTGGGTGGCTGGAATGGCCTTTGTTGTAAGCAGTCTTGTTTGGGCTGCTAATGGTGTAGACCTGACCCAATCACCAGAAGTATCCGGTACGTCAGAAGGAAGCATTCATATTCCGAAAGAGCAAGAAAGAATGGCATTAAACTATGTGAATCAACCACCAATGATCCCACATAGTGTTGAAGGTTATCAAATTACCACTAATACTAATCGGTGTTTGCAATGCCATGGCGTGGAAAATTATCGTACCACAGGGGCACCAAGAGTTAGCCCAACGCACTTTATGGATGCAACAGGCAAAGTCCTCGGCGAAGTCGCACCAAACCGTTACTTCTGTCTACAGTGCCACGTGCCGCAATCAGACACAGCACCGATTGTTGATAACACATTTACCCCATCCAAAGGTTTTGGGAAATAAGGGGGAATTATGTCAAATAACAATGATAAGCAAACACATGATGACAAGCCGAAGAAAAAGGGTTTGTTTGGGCTAATCGGCCGAGTATGGCGGTGGTGGCGTAGGCCAAGCCGTTTAGCATTAGGAACCTTATTACTGATTGGTTTCGTGAGTGGTGTTATCTTCTGGGGCGGCTTCAATACGGGTATGGAAATGGCCAATACGGAAGAGTTCTGTATTAGCTGCCATGAAATGCGTGAGAATGTCTATGAAGAATATATGGATACTATTCACTATACTAACCGTAGTGGTGTCCGTGCAACTTGCCCAGATTGTCACGTACCGCATGAGTTCGGCCCCAAAATGGTGCGTAAAATTCAAGCGAGCAAGGAGTTATACGGAAAAATTTTTGGCATCATCGACACGCCTCAAAAATTTGAAGACCATCGGTTAGCGATGGCGCAAAGCGAGTGGCGACGGATGAAAAATAACGACTCACAAGAGTGTCGTAACTGCCACAACTTTGAGTATATGGATTTCACGGCACAAAAAGGGGTTGCAGCTAAAATGCATGACCAAGCCATCACGGATGGCAAAACCTGCATTGATTGCCATAAAGGGATCGCCCATAAGTTGCCGGACATGCGTGAAGTTGAACCTGGCTTTTAATTTAAGGTAATCATTTTATGATGAGTTATACCGATGAATTATAAGTAATGATCAATAAATAGGCTGGTTATGCGTTTGAGTATGATCAGCCTAAGTTATATTTGTGTTAAATCAATATATTTGCTTTTTTAATGTGTATTGTATGATTCTGTCACGCAGCATTTACTAACAATATAATAAATCAGGGTAATTAAACTATGTGGAAAAAGCTTCATCAACTTGCCATCCCAGTTAACCTTTACCGGTTATGTGGGCGTCTAATACCGTGGTTTATCATATTGAGTGTAATTTGTTTAGCAGTGGGATGGATTTGGGGATTTGGCTTTGCGCCAACCGATAAAGTCCAAAGCCAAAGTTATCGTATTATGTATATCCATGTGCCTGCTGCAATGTGGTCAATGGGGATCTATGCCACCATGGCGATCACCGCTTTTGTCGGTCTCGTATGGCAAATGAAAGTCTCTGAATTGGCGATAGCGGCGATGGCACCAATAGGGGCGGTATTTACCTTTATTGCATTAGTTACAGGTGCGACATGGGGTAAACCAATGTGGGGTGCATGGTGGGTATGGGATGCACGTTTAACCTCTGAATTAATTCTATTTTTTCTGTATGTGGGGATTATTGCTTTATGGCATGCGTTTGATGACCGCCGTACAGCAGGAAAGGCCGCTGCAATTTTAGTATTAATTGGTGTGATTAACTTACCTATCATTCATTATTCAGTTGAATGGTGGCAAACCTTGCACCAACCATCTACACGTATGCAAGAAAGCATCGATCCTGTAATGCGTACGCCACTACGTTTAGCTATCCTTGGTTACCTGTTTCTTTTTATCTCATTAACGTTAATCCGTTTACGTAGTCAATTATTGATGTTAGAACGTAACCGTCCATGGGTATTAGATATTGTGAATAAAAAAGGACGTCAATCATGACTAGCGCATTTGCATCTTGGAGTGAGTTTTGGGCGATGGGCGGCTATGGTTTTTATGTATGGCTGGCGGTTGCGCTGACATTAATACCTATTTTGTTACTCTGTTTGCATACATACATACAAAGAAAAATGATAATAAATGCAATTATTCAACAGCAAGCTCGTGAAGTAAGACAAAAAGCAGCAAGAGCGCGTAGGGAGGGAGTGTGAATATTCGTCGTCGTAACCGACTTTGGTTGATCTGTTCCATATTGGTTGGCGTGGGGTTAACCCTCGCATTGATTCTCTACGCATTGCGCTCAAGTATTGACTTGTTTTATACCCCCGGTGAAATCATCTACGGTAAGCGGGAAACTCAGCAAATCCCTGAAGTTGGGCAACGTTTGCGCGTTGGCGGCATGGTGATGCCCGGTAGTGTGGTACGTGATTCTGACCCTGTCTCTAATGCCGTCAATATCACTTTCACGGTTTATGATGCCGAAGGTGAAGTAGACGTAAGTTATCATGGAATTTTGCCTGACTTATTCAAAGAAGGGCAAGGTGTTGTTGTTCAAGGGGAATTACAAGAGAATAATCATATTTTAGCGAAAGAAGTGCTTGCTAAACATGATGAAAACTATACGCCACCAGAGGTTGAAAAGGCGATGCAGGAAAACCATCGCAGGCCAGCTGCTGCCTATAAGGACAATGCATCATGATCCCTGAAATTGGTAGCGTTTTACTGTGTTTGGCATTAGGTCTTGCCGTTTTGCTGTCTTTTTACCCGCTATGGGGAGTGGCACGCAATGATGCCCGCCTGATGGCATCATCGCGTCCATTAGCATGGTTACTTTTTCTCTGTGTAACAGGGGCATTCCTAGTATTAGTGAATGCCTTTGTTGTTAATGATTTCTCAGTCACTTATGTTGCCAATAACTCGAATACGCAATTGCCAATTTGGTATCGTGTTGCTGCAACATGGGGAGCTCACGAAGGCTCATTATTACTTTGGGTATTATTAATGAGCGGCTGGACATTTGCGGTAGCAATTTGCAGTTACCGAATGCCTCTCGACATTGTCGCCCGTGTTTTGGCCGTCATGGGGATGGTTAGCGTTGGTTTTTTACTGTTTATCATCTTCACTTCAAATCCGTTTTCGCGCACGCTGCCGGCCTTTCCGATTGAAGGGCGTGACCTCAATCCATTACTGCAAGACCCCGGGCTGATTTTCCACCCACCATTGTTATATATGGGCTATGTCGGCTTCTCAGTGGCATTTGCCTTTGCGATTGCGGCATTGTTAAGTGGCCGGTTAGATAGCTCTTTCACGCGCTTCGCTCGCCCTTGGACGATGGCAGCATGGTTCTTTTTAACACTGGGGATCATGTTAGGTTCCGCATGGGCTTATTATGAATTAGGTTGGGGGGGCTGGTGGTTCTGGGACCCAGTGGAAAACGCTTCCTTTATGCCATGGTTAGTGGGAACAGCATTGATCCACTCACTTTCCGTTACTGAACAGCGAGCCACGTTTAAAGCCTGGTCACTATTATTGTCGATTTTTGCTTTCTCACTGTGTTTACTCGGGACTTTCTTAGTCCGTTCAGGGGTATTGGTTTCTGTACACGCCTTTGCCTCAGACCCATCTCGAGGGTTATTCATCTTAGCCTTCATGGTGTTAGTGATTGGCGGCTCTTTATTGGTGTTTGCACTGCGTGGGCACAAAGTACGCTCAAGAGTTAACAATGCGCTATGGTCTCGTGAATCCATGTTATTGGGCAATAACGTTATCCTAACAGCAGCGATGTTAGTCGTGTTACTCGGTACATTGCTACCGTTGGTCCATAAACAAATTGGTCTGGGTACGATTTCCATTGGTGAACCGTTCTTTAATACCATGTTTATCGCGTTGATGGTGCCATTTGCCTTGTTACTTGGAATTGGCCCACTCGTACGCTGGGGGCGTGACCGCCCTGCGGCTATCAAAAAATTATTAATCATTGCAACGGTATTAACCGTTATTCTCTCTTTTGCCTTACCATTATTAATGGAAGATAGGGTAGAAGCGTTGACGGTTGTCGGCTTAATGATGGCGTGCTGGATAGCTATTCTTGCGTTCGCGGAAATGCGAGTGCGCATCAGTAAGAAAATCAAGCTCACGCCAAGTTATTGGGGAATGGTACTGGCGCACTTAGGTTTAGCGGTAACCATCGTCGGTATTGCCTTTAGCCAAAATTACAGTATTGAGCGTGATGTGAAAATGAAGCCGGGCGATAGCATTTCAATTCGTGCTTATACCTTTGTATTTAATGGGGTAAAAGAGGCTGATGGCCCTAACTACCAAGGCGTTATTGGCAGTATTTCAGTGAAAGAGAAAGACAAAGTCATCGGTGTTTTAATGCCAGAAAAACGTTTTTATAGCGTTAGCCGAGCAGTTATGACCGAAGCCGCGATTGATGGCGGTTTTACTCGCGATTTATATGCCGCATTGGGTGAGGAAATTGCTAAAGATACGTGGACGATGCGTTTGTATTATAAACCGTTTGTTCGTTGGATCTGGTCTGGTGGCGTATTAATGGCTATCGGTGCGTTATTTTGCTTGTTTGACCCACGTTATCGTCGTCGTAAATTACAAGGGGAAACAGCATGAACCGCAAAGTCTTCTTAATTCCTTTTATTATTTTTGCAGGAATTGCTGCGGTTCTGTTATGGCAATTGATGCGTAATGCAGAAGGGGATGACCCTCGCTTATTAGAATCCGCTTTAATTGGTAAGCCAGTGCCCGTTTTTCGCCTTGAGTCACTAGAAAACCCCGGTCAACATTATGAATCGGATGTGCTAACACAAGGGCAACCTATCTTGTTGAATGTTTGGGCAACATGGTGCCCAACATGCCGTGCAGAACATCAATATTTGAATGAATTGTCTGCACAAGGTGTCCGTGTGGTCGGGTTGAATTATAAAGATAAACGGGATAAGGCCATTGTGTGGTTACGTGAGTTGGGTAACCCTTATGCTCTGAGTTTATTTGATGGTGAAGGTATGTTAGGCCTTGATTTAGGGGTATATGGTGCACCTGAAACGTTCTTAATTGATGGCAATGGTGTGATCCGTTATCGTCACGCAGGGGCAATGGACGAGCGCGTTTGGGAAAAAGAATTTAAACCCCTTTGGGAGCGCTATAATCAGGAGGCGAACCAATGAGGTATTTATTGGGTTTATTGATGTTAGCGTTAAGTGCAATGGTGACATATGCATCGACAGAAGTGTTTACTTTCGATAATGAACAGCAAGAGCAGCAATTCCGTAAGTTAACCGAAGAGCTGCGTTGTCCTAAATGTCAAAACAACAGTATTGCGGATTCTAACTCAATGATTGCACTGGACTTGCGTCAAAAAGTGTATGAGTTAATGAAAGAAGGCAAAAACCGCGATGAAATCGTTGATTATATGGTTGCGCGCTATGGTTACTTCGTCACTTATAACCCACCTCTGACACCGCTCACGGTGATGCTATGGGGGTTACCATTTGTTGCTATAGCGGTAGGCGGCTGGATCATTTTTGCCCGTTCTAAAAAACGCGTTAGATTAAAACAGGTTGAGCAGGGTGATGAGGAAGCATTGCCTGAGGCCTCTCGTACCAGCAATTGGGTTTATTTACCCGGGTTTATCATCGCATTAGGTGTTGCGGGTGGGGCTTATTATCAGGTAGGCAGTTACGAGAAAGTGGCAGATTGGAATAATGCCTATCAACAAGCCCCTGCTTTGTTAGATAGAGCACTAGACCCATCTGAGCCGCCACTCAATAATGCGGAAATGGAACACCTTGCTTTAGGGTTACGCACTCGATTGCAGGAAGACCCGCAAAATGTAGAAGCGTGGGAAATGCTAGGCCGTATTGGTATGGTGTTGGGGAATGCTACTATGGCAACCGATGCCTATGGCCGTGCTTATCGCCTAGCCCCTAAAAATGAAAATGTAGTGATGGGATATGCGGAGGTTTTGACGCGCTCTTCTGATCCTGAAGATAACCGCCAAGGTGCAGAATTACTTAAAAAGCTGATCGCAGAAGACCGCACTAATGTGAAAGCATTGAGTATTTTTGCATTCAATGCATTTGAGCAAGAACGCTACGCTGAAGCCATTTCTGCTTGGCAAATGATGCTAAAACTGCTGCCAGAGAATGATCAACGTCGTCCTATTATCGAACGCAGTGTTGAACAAGCTCTGATGATGGTGCATGAAAAGAAAGGGCAGCCTTCCGATAAGTAAGTTTTTTCACTGATAGTGTTATACAGGTGTTCGCCTGTATAACACTCCCTTTCATATTATAATCCACGATTTTGATTACTTCGGTTTGTTAAAGATAGCTGATATCAATTCTTTTAATATAGTTTGAGTTTATAACTAGATAAAAGGAAGCAATATGGCCACTCAACTAATGCGTAATTATCATCAAACCAATATCTCTCACCCAGTCGTATCAGGTTTGAATAAACTCCCATTAGATAAAGAAGTTAAAAGAAAGCTTGTGAATCAGCAGCTAGAATTAAATAAATTTGCTGAAAGTATTAAAAAAAAGCAGATTGACCGGAAAGGGTCAAAAATTCCCACTCGTGTTTTTACTTTAAGACATGCCTATTCAGAGCCTTCAAATATTCATCAAAAAAATATATCAGGGGCATTGGCATTAAATCGGTCGGTTTCGGAGCCAAGCAATCTAAATCGCTCCCACAGGACGCCAGTTCAAAAGAGGACATTAGCGAGAGCGCAACCTAATTATCAGCCAAGTCAGGCTCCAAGAAGCCCACAATATATTCAAAAAGCAAAAGACGACAAGATCGCCGCATATCAATCACTCTCTGATGTGGTTAAAAATTTTCTTAACGAAAAGCTCAGCTATAAAATTTTGGTCACTTTCAAAAAAGGGTTAGCTGGCAAGGAAGTAAAAAAATATATGGTTGCTTATGAAGAATTTAAACAAGGTGTTAGCGATAAAGAAAAAGAGCAATATTTACAGATTAAATTGAGTGGTTTGACGCCAGATAACCGATTTCAATCAACCAAAACGGTTTGGATTGAACTGGATAAACTCAAGCCAATTCAAACTAAAGAAGAGATAACCAAGGTAATGGTTAACACAAAATGGTCTCATCTAAATCGCTAGGGTTAGATGGTTAATAGCCAAATAATGTTAAAGTAAATAATGAG
Source organism: Providencia sp. PROV076 (assembly GCF_028483405.1). Taxonomy (NCBI): domain Bacteria; kingdom Pseudomonadati; phylum Pseudomonadota; class Gammaproteobacteria; order Enterobacterales; family Morganellaceae; genus Providencia; species Providencia sp. PROV076. The sequence continues at coordinate 178,495 of NZ_JAMPRR010000003.1, forward strand.
CTTATTATTTACTTTAATTTCAATCTGTTGTATTGAGAATAGATATTTAATCAATAGATTGATTTTAATCAGCAATTGTCTGTTTTTTAGTCTTTTGTATGCGATGCTGCGCTGTGGTTAACATTAATTTTGAAAATGAATAACAACACCCTTCCAAATAAGATACAATTCCGCACTATAAAATTCGTACTGAGATGACGGAAAAACGTTGCACCTGCGCCCTTTTATCAAACAGCTATCCGCTTATCTTGCTTTGCTTGCCATTGCAATGTTGTTTATTGCACCTTTGGTTTCTAAGTCCATGGTGCATATGGACACTTGTACAGATATACAAAGTGAGATGGTAGACTCTTCTATGCATTCGCATCACAGTATGCCTATGTCTGAAGGCTGTGACGTTTCTATACCAATGAACCATATGTTAATGACGGGGATAGGGCAGTCTCCGATGGAAGATATTGCATGTGGTTACTGCCAATTATTGATCCACTTCCCATTTCTTATCTTACTTATTGCTGCGGTTATTCGGCAATTTGCCACGCTAACTCTATTTATTCCCTTTGAGAGTTGCACTCACATTTGGTTATTTAGACCATGGTCATTACATCTCGCTCGAGCCCCACCAATCTCCTGATTTCTTAATATTATAAATTTTCAAATTAATTAAATTGCTACTTTTGCTTTTATTGTGCAAAGCGTTTTCGTTCATCTTGAATTTCTTTGATTTTTAAGAGGTTCCCCCTTGAGGGCTGAAAATGTATTTGTAAGCTAAGAGGTGAAAGCAGCGTAGCTATACTCTAAGAAACAGGTAAAAAATGAACACACACGTTTTTAAAGTGGCTCCTATTGCAACACTGGTAATTAGTGCAATTTTTACGGCGTCTACAGCCGCTAAAGCTGAAATTAACCAAAGCCCAATCTCAGATAGCTCAGTGATGATTGTGACTGCGCCAGTTGATTCACCATTAACGATTACGACATCACCTAAAACACCAAGGCAGCCCGTCCCTGCGAGTGATGGTTCTGATTATCTCAAAACTATTCCGGGTTTTTCACAAATACGAAACGGTGGGACTAACGGTGATCCTGTTTTTCGTGGCATGTTCGGCTCGCGTTTGCGTATTTTGACCAATGATAGCGAGATGTTAGGTGCATGTCCTTCTCGTATGGATGCGCCTACATCTTATATCTCACCGGAAAACTTTGATGTACTGAATATGATTAAAGGCCCTCAAACTGTTTTATGGGGGCCTGGGAACTCTGCGGGAACCATCCGTTTTGAACGTGAAAAACTGCTATTTACTGAAGCAGGAATGAAAGGAAACGCGAGTGTTTTAGCCGCATCTAATGAGCGTTGGGATGGCAATGCAGATGTGAGTTTAGGTAATGAGTCTGGCTACATTCGCGTTATTGGCAATAAGTCACGTTCTAATGATTATAAAGATGGTAATGGGGACAAAGTACCGTCTAAATGGGACAAATGGAATACTGATATTGCGGTTGGTTGGACACCTGATGAATACACATTATTAGAGTTGACTGCTGGTAAAGGCGATGGGGAAGCTCGCTATGCGGGGAGGGGAATGGATGGCTCTCAGTTTAAACGCGAAAGCTTAGGATTGCGCTTTGAGAAAAGTAATCTCAGCGATGTGTTAGATAAAATTGAAGCGAATGTCTATTACAATTATGCCGATCATATAATGGATAACTACTCGCTTCGTTCTCCATCAGGTGGCGGAATGAGTGGTGGTCATATGGGGCATGGTGGCCATGGCATGATGAATATGCCAATGAAAATGCGAGTTGACCGTGAAACCATGGGGGGGCGAACGATGGGAACATGGTTATGGTCAGACTATGAACTGCGTGCCGGCGCAGACATGCAAACCAATAAGCATCGAAAAAACAATCACAATAGCTGGAAAAAAGATGCACAATTTCAAGATTATGGTGTTTTTAGCGAGCTAACTTGGCATCCAACTGAGCAAGGCAAAGTGGTCAGCGGGGTACGTTTAGACCGCGTGATAGTCGAAAATAATACAGGAGTAGGTTCTTCAGGGCGTAATACTGTGATGCCAGCAGGCTTTGCGCGTTATGAGCATTCTTTATCGGGTACGCCTGTCATGTTATATGCAGGTGTCGGTTATACAGAACGCTTTCCTGATTATTGGGAATTGTTCTCGCCTAAACTCGGCCCGGATGGTAGCAATAATGTGTTTGATAAGCTAAAAACTGAAAAAACGACTCAGCTAGATATTGGAGCTAAATATAGCCATGAAGACACCAATGCATGGGTTTCTGCATATGTAGGGCGTGTTGATGATTTTATTCTCTTCCGTTATAGCGCAACAAATCCAAGAATGAGCCAGGTGGAAAATGTGGATGCGTTAATTATGGGAGGAGAACTCGGTGTTGCACAAAAACTCAGTGATGAGTGGAAAGCGGATGCAAGCCTTGCGTATTCATGGGGCGAAAACCGTACAGATGGAAAGGCATTACCGCAAATGCCACCGTTGGAAAGCCGATTTGGCTTATCGTGGGAAAAAGGCGATTGGACCACGACAGGCTTAGTACGAGTCGTGAGCCGCCAAAATCGCGTTGCCATTAATGATGGTAATGTAGTGGGTAAAGATTTTAGCAAAAGTGCGGGTTTCACAATTTTTTCATTAAATACAGCGTATAAAATTAATGAAAACATGAAATTAAGCGCAGGTGTTGATAACCTTTTTGACAAAACCTATAGCGAGCACCTTAATTTAGCTGGAAACAGCGGTTTTGGCTATTCATCCAACGTGCCAGTGAATGAACCAGGGAGAAATTTCTGGGCAAAAATGAATGTGACTTTTTAATTATTAGCTCAACAACCCATACAACTTTTGTGTGGGTTGCTTGCTGGCTGGTTGTTAAATAGCTATTTGTTAAATACCTAGTCGTTAAATAATAACGGGAATATAATAATTTAGTTCTTGAATGAAATGGCGTGAATCATTAATGAATGCCTCATAAGAGGGTTTAGACTTTAGGACATATTGCTCAACATCAGGCCCTTCACCACGGACGATATCCATTTCAGCAAGCACCTTCCCATAAGCAGTATAGATAATGTCATTGTAATCTATACCATGAAGGCTACTAGTGATTTTGATTTCTAAATAATTTCCTGAGGGTAACTGTAAGTTAGTTGCTTGCGGAAGCGCAATACTAACATCTTGTTCATCTAGAGCCGTGGTATATAGGAAATGCCCTTCTGCATTAGCGCTTTGGTCAATACCATGGATAGCATATAAATGCTGCGTGACATAAGGGTTTTTCTCAAAAAAAGCCCTCCAATAGTATCGGCGCAGTTCATCGGTTTTTAGGTTCCACTCATTAATATCTTTAGTATAACGATGCTTAGTTCCGAGTAAGTTGATTGCGGGTAACTGAGCCAATTTAACTTGAACACTGAGCTCTTTACTCTCTCGTAAAGGTAAACAGAACCCTTCAACTTTCCATCCTTCTCGTTTTCTATATTCAGAAGGGGTCAGATTAAATTGCTTTTTAAACGCGCGGCAAAAAGTTTGTTGCGAGTCAAAGCGGTATCTTAGAGAAATGTCCATTATGCTGTCATTTGTTAGTCGTAATGCGACAGCAGAACAAGAAAGACGTCTTGCTCGGATATAGGAGCCAAGTGCGAGTCCTGTTTGGTTTTTAAATAGGCGCTGAAAGTGCCATTTTGTGTATCCTGATTTATCGGCAACAGTATCTAGGGATAGGCGAGATTCTAAATTTTGTTCTATCCAGAGAATGATTTCCCTGATAACACTTTCTTGTAGCATGATTATCCTTTCAGGTCTCTTTTACTTACCAATAAAATAAGAGGTCATATAATAACTCAGTGTGATGACTGGTAAGTATTCATAGGTGCTCGTAATAGGATAGCATGCTAACTGACAATTTTATTAAAAAGATGTGAAGTTAAGTAAGTTTTGATAAGGGAGGGGTTAGATTGAATGCTTAAATACACTTGTTAGGCGTTTACGTAATTTGCCTAATTTTTACATACTGTGTATAGACTGAAAGTAATGAATATGGCATAAGTGTGAGACATAATTTTATTTACATCTAAGACGATCTGTTATAGTAATCTATTTTAGAGATTCAAAATAAGATTGAAATAATGTAACTTACTAATCTTAAAAGTGCTTTAACCTTATAAGCGTAATATAGAATGTCTTATTATTATTACCTGAATCTAATCTTGTTATTTCGACTAATAAATAAAAAAAAACGTCTTTTTTTATGATGAAAAAAATTTTTCTTTATTATAATTGCTTTGTGGAAACTTATTGATACGGATGAATACAAATTGTCACGAATTTCCTAAGGTTATAACATTAAATTTGGCAATATAGTTTTATCAAATTGGAAATGTAAGCTAGAATTTAAATTAAATTGGAAATACAATTTATTAGCTGGTGACTGACTATAACCTAGTTTCTATCTTTATTGGGTCTTAAAGTGTTATGTGATGACCATCACAACTAAAATGTAACAATGAAATAGATATAATCTAATTATATCATCTGCTTATCTGGTTTTTCTGTTTGTTTTTCATTAATGGATTGTCTTAAAACGATTCATTTAATCAGAGTTTTATTATTTTAAGTCAATTTATAAATTTACGGTTGGTGATAATTTACGCACCGGTTGATAATATTCATTTTAATATTTAGTAGAGGTTATTATGGGCAAGGAAAGCATTGCTAAAATGCTAGGGATAAAAATCCGAAAACAGCGAGAAAACCATAAAATATCGATAGAAAAAATGGCAAGCTTAATCGGTGTAACAGAAGAAGAAATGAATCGATTCGAGACTGGCGAAAGTTGCATTGATGTTGATTCATTATTTCAATTTGCTTATCTTTTCAATGTTGATCCTACGTCTTTTTTATATGGCGTCGTAAATGTAAATGGTGGTACATATAGCTCAATACATTGATTATAAGTGATTTAGGTGTGTTACAAATAATATTGCATTATTTACTTGTAGAATAATATTACTTGTTACTATTAGGGTTATCTTTATATTTTATAGAAATCAAATATATCCATAGGTATTTAGCTGTTTTATTACTTTATCTGTTAGTTCATTAGCGCGACTCCATTGATTAATCTTAGCTAACTTTGTGTTGCTACCGAGTCTTAAAACAAATTGGTCGAGTTGCTCTACAATAAAATTATTTTGATTAATTTCTTGATTTCTTTCATTAAAAGGGAGATTTTTCTCTACTTCATATCGGTTATTACATTGTTTTAAAGACAGTTTGTCTGAAACCTTTCCTGTATTGAAAAAGATTTCAAATGAAATCAATAAACCACCTTCTTGGCGAAAGTTAATCATCAATACATCGCCATCAGCTCTTTTCGTAAAGGGATGTGAGTATTGGATCGCAGGGTTTGAAAGTACAACATCAGGTATTAAAGATAACAATAGTTCTATATTTTTTGCGATAGTGTTTCGTAATGTATTGAATGGCAATTGGTTTTCAGTCTCTAATATTCTGTGTGTTACGATACGTAATAACCCTGTTTCTGTGCCACGTTTAGACATTAATGACGTTTTTATTTGGTTGAACTGGTAATCAAAGCTAAGAGGCTGGCTATAGTTAATCAATGTGTCATGGAATATTGCTTTCTTTAATACTTCCTTCAATTCGCTTTCACTATAGTTGGGGATATCATTTAATAGGATATCTTTTCCTGCTGTTACAGCCATCTGAATAGCAAATTTTAGTAACTCATCACTGCAAGTGGACGTCATTATGATGCAATCAACATCGTCATTATTGATCAGTTCTTCTATCTTTTTCTTTTGGCACATAAAGTCAGTCATAGAAGGGAGTGATGGAGTCAAATGGCAAATTGACTTTAGCTCACTATGATGGGTGCAGCATTTTATCGCATCAATATAAAGTTGGTTATAAGGTGCTGTGCCGATTAAACCAATACCAGAGCGATTAATTGACGTGACAGAATGCTGTTCTTCAAGTAAACGAAGGTGGCCGAGTAAATAAAGAAAGTGTGTATTTAACATGCTTAGCCCTCATTCTTGGTTTTATCTAACGCGAGATATAATCCCAACATAGCAGGGTGAAATAATAATTTCATTTGATTGTCTTTTTAGAATTTGTATTTTCTGATGAGATTCACAAATCCAAGAAAAAGATGAAACTTAATTAACATTCAATAAATACGTTTATGTTAATGAGGGAGAGGATTGGAAGGGGCTCTGAATTAATGGAGGTGTTTAATTACAGAGCCGTATAACTTAGACTAAGCTGCTGCCCTGGCGATAGGCTAATGCCACTGTCAGTGATTGTGCTAAACATAAGGTGGCTGATTGCGAACGAAATGCATCTACTTGGGCTTCTTTGATAACAAAACAAACATCACTGAAACTTGCCAACGGGCTGATTTGGCTGTCAGTAATAACGATCTGTTGTGCGCCTGCTTGAGCTGCTTTCTCACTTACCATGACCGTTTCCGAGGCGTAAGGTGTGAAACTGATTGAAATAACAACGTCATTTTCACTGATCCGGCTGATCTGCTCCTTGAACATCCCACCAAGTCCATCAATGAGTACTGGGCGACATTCCAAATGGCTAAGGGCGTAGCTCAAATACGTTGCAACGCTGAATGAGCGACGCAAACCGATAATGTAGATATTTTGTGCGTTCGCTAATAACGATACCGCTTTTTCGATATCATCTGCGGGAGTTCTAGCTGCCATTTGTTGCAAAGCTTGGGCGTTAGAGTGCGCGAATTCCTTCAAAATTTGTGAAGGATCATCACTTAGTTCTTGAGAGCCATCCATTTCACGAAACATGCGCGCTCTATCGGTGTAGCTGGCGGTTTCTTCAACAAGGTTCATACGAAACAATTGTTTCATTTCATTAAACCCACTGAAATTAAACGCATTTGCAAAACGGATCAGTGTCGAAGGCGGAACTTTCGCTTCTTTTGCAATGACGGCGACAGTATCAAATGCGACGCTATTCGTATTGTCTAATACGTAGCGTGCCACTTGCTGTAGCCGTTTACTTAATTCGTCGTATCGCGAGCGAACCTGCTCTTGAAACTCATTTAAATTTGATGCACTTGACATATAACCTCCAGAATTTGGCTCTAATTGTAGTTGTTTTACGGCGTTAGTCGAATCTTTTTGAAACACTTAGTTCATATTTAAAAATTTTCTTTTCTTGAAATCTCAAAATAATTTGAATTTGGGATAATAAATTGAACAGCTTACATCAATTTGTTCTCTTGTTTTCTTGATTGAAAGCAAGACATATTTTGCTCAACACAACAGCCAAATAGCCAATAAATAAGTGATGAAAGTAAGTTTAAGTCTGGTGTTTTTTCGTCACTATTAGAAATTGCATAAAAACTTTGTCTAGATCACATAAATTGAATGTTATTTCAAATTTAGTTGTAAATGAAACAAATATTTCATATACATTGAGTAACTAGGTAACTCTGTCAGCTAAAGAGAGGCAACATGGAACAGATTCATAATTTTATTGGTGGTGAAATAGTATCCAGTAAAAGTGGGCGTTTTGCGCCCGTATTCAACCCAGCAACGGGGGAGCAAAGTGCTCAGGTTGTGCTTAGCAGTGCCGATGAAACAAAAAAAGCCATTGAAATTGCGAATAAAGCATTTCCTAAATGGTCAAAACTTTCTCCTTTGAAACGTTCTCGGATCTTATTCAAATTTAAAGCATTGCTTGAAGAGAATATGGATGAACTGGCGCGTTTAATATCACAAGAACACGGTAAAGTTTTTTCTGATGCGGTAGGTGAATTAACTCGTGGCTTGGAAGTTGTTGAATTTGCATGTGGTATTCCTCACTTACAAAAAGGTGAGCACTCAGCCAATGTTGCTACAGGGGTTGATAGCCACTCATTAATGCAGCCTTTGGGCGTTTGTGTGGGGATCACGCCATTTAATTTCCCAGCAATGGTACCGATGTGGATGTTCCCTGTGGCTATTGCAACAGGAAATACCTTTGTTTTAAAACCGTCAGAAAAAGATCCTTCTTTAGCTTTAGCATTAGCTAAATTGTTAAAAGAAGCTGGCTTACCTGATGGCGTATTTAACGTTGTTCAAGGGGACAAAGAATCTGTCGATGTGCTCTTAACTGCGCCAGAAGTTCAGGCAGTTAGTTTTGTTGGTTCAACGCCTATTGCTGAATATATTTACACGACGGCATCTGCTCATGGCAAGCGCTGCCAAGCACTCGGTGGTGCGAAAAATCACTGTATCTTAATGCCGGATGCGGACATGGGGCAGGCAGCTAATGCTATTATGGGCGCGGCATTTGGCGCTGCAGGTGAGCGTTGCATGGCATTATCCGTCGTCTTGGCAGTCGGTGATGAAACAGCAGATACACTCATTGCTAACTTGAAAGGCCAAATTGCTAAAATGTCCGTTGGTCCTGGTATTACCGAAGGCAAAGAAAATGACATGGGACCCGTCATTTCAGCACAGCATAAAGCTAAAATCTGTGACTATATTACCAGCGGTGAAAAACAAGGTGCGACTTTATTGGTTGATGGCCGTGATTTTAAAGTTAAAGGCTTCGAAAATGGTTATTTTGTAGGGCCAACATTATTTGATAATGTCACCCCTGAAATGGACATTTATAAAGAAGAAATTTTTGGGCCTGTATTAGCGGTGGTGCGTGTTCCAGATTTCGAAACAGGTTTGAAACTAATTAACCAACATGAATATGGTAATGGAACAGCGATTTTTACCCGTGATGGTGAAACTGCGCGTGAGTTCCAAGAAAATGTCCAAGCGGGGATGGTTGGCATCAATATTCCGATTCCAGTACCGATGGCATTTCACAGTTTTGGTGGTTGGAAACGCTCTATTTTTGGTCCATTAAATGTACATGGAAATGACGGTGTTCGCTTCTATACTCGCATGAAAACAGTCACTAGCCGTTGGCCTGCAAGCGTTCGCTTAGAACACCATGAAAGTAGTTTCACAATGCCTACCATGGAATAAACGGAGACCCGTATGAATAAGCAGAAAATGACGACAGCTCAAGCGTTGGTTAAATTTCTAAACCAACAATACGTTGATGTTGATGGTGAGCAGTATCCGTTTATTCAGGGGGTATTTACGATTTTTGGCCATGGTAACGTTGTGGGGTTAGGTCAGGCGCTTGAAGAGGTGCCTGGGCATCTACGTATTTACCAAGGTTGCAATGAGCAAGGCATGGCTCATATTGCCACAGGCTTTGCAAAGCAAAAAAAACGTAAACAAATTTTTGCGGTTACGTCCTCTGTTGGCCCTGGTGCTGCGAATATGATCACAGCTGCAGCAACAGCAACGGCGAATCGCATCCCACTGTTATTACTACCAGGCGATACCTTTGCAACACGTCAGCCAGATCCCGTTTTGCAGCAAGTTGAACAGTATGGTGACGGAACAATAAGCACCAATGACTGTTTTCGTCCTGTTTCACGTTATTGGGATAGGATCTCACGGCCTGAGCAATTGATGGCGGCCATGATCAATGCGATGCGAGTGTTAACTGACCCTGCAGATACTGGTGCAGTAACCATTTGCCTTCCGCAAGATGTTCAAGGTGAGGCGTGGGATTACCCTGATTACTTTTTTGAAAAACGGATTCATCGTATTGAGCGTAGGCCACCGACGACGGTGAGTATCGAAGAAGCCGTAAATTTGATCCGCAGTAAGAAAAAACCACTGCTTGTGTGTGGCGGTGGTGTACGTTACTCCGAAGCTCACGAAGCATTTTTGCAATTTGCTGAAGATTATCAGATTCCATTTGGTGAAACCCAAGCGGGTAAAAGTACTGTGGTTGCCTGCCATCCCTTGAATATGGGGGGAATTGGGACAACAGGTGGGTTAGCCGCAAACTTGTTAGCTAAAGAGGCCGACTTAGTTATTGGTGTCGGTACGCGTTTTACTGATTTTACCACCGCATCAAAGTCTTTATTTAGTCATCCAAATGTGAAGTTCTTGAATATCAATGTTGCGGAGTTTGATGCAAGTAAGTTAGATGCATTGAAAGTGGTTGCGGATGCCAAAGAAGCATTACAAGCACTGAGTATAAAATTGAAAGATCCTCACTATGAAACTCAATGGGGGGATGAAATTCAGCAGGCTAAGCAACAGTGGAAGGATGAGCTAGAACGATTATTTAGTATTCAGTATCGCCCATTGGATTTTGTTCCTGAGATTGCAGGCCATCTTGATGATAAGCTTGAAGAATACAGTAAAACTTTAGGTACAGAGCTGGCGCAAACACGGGTATTAGGTTTGATGCAACAATACATGGAAGACGATGCCATTATTGTCGGGGCAGCAGGTTCATTACCGGGTGATTTACAACGTATTTGGCTACCAAAACAACGAGATACCTATCATCTTGAATATGGCTATTCATGCATGGGGTACGAAATTGCGGCCGCTGTTGGGGCTAAAATTGCTGCGCCGAAGCAACCTGTTTATGCGATGGTCGGAGATGGTTCTTATTTGATGTTACACAGCGAATTACAAACCGCGATTCAGGAGAATATCAAGGTCACCATCTTACTGTTTGATAATGCAGGATTTGGTTGTATTAATAACCTGCAGATGAGCCAAGGAATGGGGAGTTTTGGTACAGAAAACCGCTACAGGAACCCACAAACGGGCTTGATGGATGGGCCGTTAGTGAAGGTGGACTTTGCCAAAAATGCAGAAAGTTATGGCTGTAAAAGTTATCGGGTACATGATGAGAAACAATTGATTGCGGCCCTGGAAGACGCTAAATCTCATTCAGGCTGTGTATTGATTGATATTAAAGTACTCCCAAAAACAATGACAGATGGCTATGAAGCGTGGTGGAGGACAGGAACAGCACAAGTTTCTAAAAAGCCTCAAATAGTTGCTTCCGCTGAAAAAATTAAACAAATGATTGAGCATAAAGTTCGTCTTTATTAATCAATCTATTGCGGTAGTGCTTTATATTATCGAAATAACTCGACGGTGTTTTACCGTCGAGGAATGTTCTTCGTTTTCTTAATGAGTCAGATGTAACTAAGTAGGGTAGTTATTGGAAATTTAGCAAGGATTGCTTTGGTTTTAATTTACATTTTGGTTTTAATTTACATAGTGGTTATTACTTGTCGTTCTATATTTGTCATACTTCAAGTTGCATGGGGAACTGCGCTACGCTAGTCGCCTACGTTTAACTCGAATTATTTGGATCATATACCCAGCTTAGGCTGGGTTTTTTATGATTCTTATAGTTTAAAAAATGCATAATTGAAATATATGTTTTATTTTGGGGTGGGTGAAAATTTAAAAAAGAGGCTATGAAAAATTAATATGCCAGCAAACACAGACTTTATTGTTAAATGCTTCTCGCTTACATTGTCAATTTGTGATCTGAATAACACTAAAAATACACTTTAATATAACATTTGTTATCCAGAGCCCAAAAATATAACTTTCAAAAAATTATAAATTGAAATGAATGTTTTATTTGGTATATTCCATAATATCCAAATAGTGGATTTAAGGTATCAAGGAGCATTTGAATGTTCAATATAGCACTATTCGGCGCAGGACGTATCGGACAGGTTCATGCTGTTAATATTGCCGGCCATAAAGAAACTAAACTTTATTCTGTCATCGACCCTTACCAACCGAATGCGGTTGCCTTGGCTGAAAAATACCAAGCAAAAGTGCAGACGACAGAAGAAGCGATGCAAGACCCTAATGTACAGGGTGTCTTAATTGCATCAGCCACAGATACTCACGCTGATTTAATCGAACTAGCCGCTAAACATAAAAAAGTGATCTTCTGTGAAAAACCGGTTCATCTAGACCTTGAGCGTGTGAAACAGTGTTTAAAAAGTGTGAAAGACCATAATGTTCCACTGTTCATTGGTTTTAACCGTCGCTATGACCCTCAATTTCGCCACTTGAAAAATTTATTCCAACAAGGCGCGATTGGTAAAGCAGAATCTTTAATTATCACGTCTCGCGACCCATCACCACCACCCGCAGAATACGTCAAAGTCTCTGGTGGTATGTTCAGAGATATGACTATTCATGATTTTGATATGGCTCGCTTTATGATTGGTGAAGAGCCTTGTTCTGTCTACGCACAAGGCAGTAATGTTGTAGACCCTGCTATTGGTCAAGCAGGTGATATTGATACCGCGTTTATTATCTTAAAATTCCCATCTGGTGCAATGGCGACAATTTCTAATAGCCGTCGTTCAGGTTATGGTTATGACCAACGGATTGAATTGCATGGTGAAAAGGGCTTATTAACGGCAGGAAATATCAAAGAGAATAGCGTTGCGCTTTTAAGTGAAGTTGGGTGCTTATCTGCTAAGCCAGAATATTTTTTCCTGCAACGTTACCACGAAGCATACAAAGCAGAGTGGCAGCATTTTGTTGATATCTTAGCAGGTCGTACGGTGCCTGAAACGACAGGTACCGATGGCGAGCTAGCTTTATATCTTGCAGACAAAGCACTGGAGTCACTCAAAACAGGTAAAGAAGTTAAATTGTAATTAATACGATAATACTATTTAACTTGGTTATAAACTTGCGGTTAAAAAACGCTTTTTGGCCGCAATAGTGAATATATTTATTTATCAATGAATATATAAAATATTGACCTTACATTTTATTTAATACTCTTTAGGCTTTCAATGAACAGAGATTAATTGAGGCTGTTGTAATCTTATTTTTTTAATTTAGCTGCTGTATTTATTATTTTAAATTTGCGAAAACTATTTTTAATAAGTTTATAGAACAGGCCTAAAGCTAGCAAAGTAGCGATTCAAACCAGAGTGCCAGAAATCATTTCATTATTTAATCTTTAACATTAAACATTTATTTAAATATTGAAAAATTGTTTTTTTGGTAAGACATAATGATTCAAATAATAAGGTAATAATATGTCATTAATCATGAATCTCAATCAACAACAGAGAAAAAGGTTGCACCAAATAACCTTGGTTGCAACCTTTGGTGGATTACTATTTGGTTATGATACAGGCGTCATTAACGGTGCATTTTCATCATTGAAAGAAAACATGAGCTTAACGCCAACCACGGAAGGGCTGGTGATGAGTGTCCTATTAGTGGGCGCGGCATTAGGCAGTGTGTGTGGTGGACGTGTAGCAGATTTTATTGGACGTCGGACTTATTTGCTTTATCTCTCATTTCTGTTTTTATTTGGGGCATTTTTATCTGCAGCAGCCCCAAATATTGAAATTCTTCTTATTGCTCGGTTTATATTGGGCTTTGCGGTGGGTGGGGCCTCTGTGACGGCACCGACATTTATCTCTGAGGTGGCTCCGACTGAAATGCGGGGAAAACTCACCGGGCTAAATGAAGTTGCTATTGTTATCGGGCAGTTAGCGGCATTTGCTATCAATGCGATTATTGGTTCAATTTGGGGCCACCTTCCTGATGTTTGGCGTTATATGCTGTTAGTACAAGCTGTGCCCGCACTGTGCCTGCTATTTGGTATGTGGAAAGCACCTGAAAGCCCGCGTTGGTTAATGAGTAAAAACCGTCGTGAAGAAGCCTTGAAAATACTAAAGCAAATTCGCCCTGAAAAGCGTGCCATTCAAGAATATGAAGATATCGTGACCTTGTTAGATGTTGAAGCTGCGGAAGCTAAACGTCATCCGAATGCCAATAAACAAAATTTAGCGTTAATTTTTAATACGCCTTGGATTTTTAAATTGGTATTAATTGGGATGGTGTGGGCGGCATTACAGCAAACGACCGGGGTTAACGTTATTATGTATTATGGTACAGAAATTCTCAAAACAGCGGGTTTTTCTGAGCAAACCTCTTTAGTTTTCAACGTATTAAATGGTGTTTTTTCTGTTGGTGGTATGGTGATAGGGGTGTTATTCCTTGTCGACAGATTTAAGCGTAAAACACTGATAGTTGGTGGTTTTGCACTAATGGCATCGCTACACTTATTGATTGCAGCAACAGATTACTTCTTAACAGGGGATGTTAAAGCCACATTAATTTGGTTACTTGGTGCGGTATTTGTTGGGGTTATGCAAGGAACGATGGGCTTTTTAACGTGGGTGGTTCTTGCCGAGCTATTCCCACTTAAAATTCGCGGGTTATCCATGGGGATCTCGGTCTTCTTTATGTGGATTATGAATGCGATTGTGAGTTATTTATTCCCTGTATTACAAGCAGAACTTGGTTTAGGCCCAGTATTCTTAATTTTTGCGGTAATAAACTACTTAGCTATCGTTTTTGTGGTGAAGTTATTGCCAGAAACATCAAACAAATCATTAGAGCAATTAGAAGAAGAGCTCTCATCAATGTAATTATTACTTATTGGTGGTGTGAATATACCTAATTAACTTAATCGAGGGTTGGATATGATAGAACAACTAACCACAAGTAATTTGCATTTAGGTTGTCAGGCAAGAAATAAAGCTGAAGTACTCAAAATGGTTGGTACGGAATTTAAAAATAAAGGTTATGTTGATAGGGACTGTGTCCATTTCTTAACGGAAAGGGAACAACAGATATCAACATTCTTGGGGAATGGTATCACATTGCCACATCTCCCTAAGTCGGCCAATGATATTATCTTGCATACTGGTGTTGAAATTTTTCAATTCCCTGATGGTGTGATATGGGACAGAACCAATGTGATGTTTATCGCAATAGGTGTGATTGCAAAATCAAGGGAACATATTGATGTACTTAGGGAAATAGCATTGATTTTTAGTGATGAATTTATTGCCAATGCATTGTCTCTGACGTCAAGTAAGGAAGAGTTTTTAAGTATTCTTCATCGCTAGTTTTTGCTTTTGAAGAGAGTATGGGATTTTTGTCGGATCCCATACTCAATAAATTTCATTTTTAGTTATTCTATTTCATTTCATTCCGCTCTATTACGTCCCTATTGTTTTCTATTCCTCTGAATTGAATGTTTATTTTCTTATATATTAACTAATTACATCAAAAGTTAACGTCAGATCACATAATGAAATTAATATTTCCAACAATATTGAAAATGAAATGAATGTTCCGTATAACATGATTATTGAAATAAAATCTGGAACGAATATTGGGCCAGCCATTGCACTACAGGAAATGAGCGAGAGGTAGAACAGATGAAAGAGATCCGTATCGGGATGATAGGTACTGGCTATATAGGGCGAGCTCATGCCATTGCTTATGCACAAGCTCCAACCGTTTTTCCATTGCAGGGGAAATTGGTTCGCGAAATGATTGCAGAAATTACCCCTGAGCTAGCACAAACCCGAGCTCAGGAAATGGGGTTTAACCGTGCAACAGATGACTGGCGCAAATTAGTTGCAGATCCAAATATTGATGTAGTGGATATTTGTTCGCCTAATTTCCTGCACAAAGAAATGGCAATGGAAGCTATCAAGCATGGTAAACATGTTTATTGTGAAAAACCATTAGCGCTCAATTCTGAAGATGCCAAAGAAATGGTCGAAGCGGCTAAAAAGGCTGGCGTCCTAACGTTAGTGGGTTTTAACTATATGAAAAACCCCACCTCGCAACTAGCCAAAGAAATTATTGCTAATGGTGAAATCGGCGAAGTTATCCATTTTTATGGCACCCATAATGAAGATTATATGGCTGACCCTAGCGCGCCAATTCACTGGCATTGTTTTAAAGAAAAAGCAGGGTTAGGTGCTTTGGGGGACTTATCTGCACACATTATCAATATGGCGCAATTCCTAGTAGGCGATATTGAAACTGTCTGTGGTGATATGGAAATTGTGATTAAACAGCGTCCTGAAAAGGCGGGTTCAACCGTTATGGTTACGGTTGAAAATGAAGACCAAGCGCATGCCATGGTACGTTTTGCTGGCGGCGCCATGGGCGTCATTGAAACTTCACGCATCGCAGCTGGCCGTAAAATGGGGCTAACCTATGTGGTGACAGGCACCAAAGGAACGCTGTCTTTCACTCAAGAACGAATGGCAGAGCTAAAGCTCTATCGTCATGATGAACCTAGCAACCGCCAAGGCTTTAAAACCATTTTTGTTGGGCCAGAGCACCCAGATTACGCGCCATTTTGTAATGGTGCGGGTCATGGTATTGGCTTCAATGACCAAAAAACGGTCGAAATACGCGATTTAATTGATGGTGTTGCAACAGGGCAACCAATGTGGCCTGATTTTGAAGAAGGCTGGAAAGTATCACGAATATTAGACGCGATAGCACGTTCATATGATGAACAACGTTGGGTTAACGTTAAAGAAATCAATTAATTCTGTTGTAGTTAAGGGGTAATTAATGGATAAGCAGAAGAAGTTAGATGTTATCTGTATGGGCCGTATTGCCGTTGACCTGTACGGACAACAGATAGGTTCTCGTTTAGAAGATGTGAGCTCGTTTGCCAAATATTTAGGCGGCTCTTCAGGAAACGTTGCATTCGGCACTGCAATACAAGGATTGAAATCATCAATGCTTGCCCGTGTGGGGGATGAGCACATGGGGCGTTTTTTACGTGAGGAATTACAGCGTGTAGGTTGTGATACCAGCCATCTTATAACAGACAAAGACAGATTAACGGCATTAGTTATCTTAGGGATCAAAGATCAGGATACTTTCCCATTAATTTTTTATCGTGATAACTGTGCTGATATGGCGATTACGCCAAATGATTTTACGGAAGAATATATTGCATCCGCACGTTGCTTGGCAATTACAGGAACGCATTTATCTAATCCAAAAACTCGCGCTGCAGTATTGAAAGCATTGGAATATGCTAAACGTAATAACGTCAAAACAGCTATTGATATCGATTATCGCCCAGTCTTATGGGGGCTGACCTCTTTGGGTGATGGTGAAACGCGCTTTATTGCTTCCGATAGTGTCACGCAACAACTGCAAGATGTGTTATCGATGTTCGATTTGATTGTCGGGACAGAAGAGGAGTTTCATATTGCAGGTGGGACAACGGATACTGTACAAGCACTCAAGAACATTCGCCAATTAACGGATGCGGAACTGGTGTGTAAACGTGGCTCTCTTGGCTGCTCCGTATTTAGCGGTGCGATCCCTGAAACGCTGGACGAAGGGATCACCGTTCATGGTGTGAGAGTTGAAGTACTTAACGTATTAGGTGCTGGCGATGCATTTATGTCTGGCCTACTACGCGGTTATTTAAACGGTGATGGTTGGGAAAAAGCCTGCGCCTACGCGAATGCTTGTGGGGCTTTAGTGGTTTCGCGCCATGGCTGTGCGCCTGCAATGCCAACAAAAATCGAGTTAGATAATTACCTTGACCGTGCTGCGGCAGTTCCTCGCCCAGATCTCGACCCGATGCTTAACCATTTGCACCGTGTAACCACACGCAGCACACAATGGAATGAACTTTGTGTCATGGCATTCGACCATCGCATTCAATTTGTTGACATGGCACGCCTCGCAGGGGTTGATATTTCTTGCATTCCAACCCTGAAAAAATTGATTTACCGCGCTAGTAGTGAAGTGGCCGAAGAGGCAAATCTGCAGGGGAAAGCAGGGTTACTCTGTGATAGTACATTTGGCCAAGACGTATTGAATGATGTGACCGGACGTGGTTGGTGGATAGGCCGCCCAATCGAGCTACCTGCCTCAAGACCATTATGTTTAGAGCATGGCAATATCGGCTCTCAGCTGATTAGCTGGCCAAAAGAGCATATTGTGAAATGTTTGGTATTTTTCCACCCAGAAGACAACCATCCACTGCGCTTAGAGCAAGAAAAAACCGTTCAAGAAGTGTATAGCGCATGCTGCCAATCAGGGCATGAATTATTGCTCGAGGTGATATTGCCCGCAGATATGGAACGCAACGATGAGCTGTATTTACGTGCAATCAAACGCTTCTATAACTTAGGTATCAAGCCTGACTGGTGGAAATTGCCACCACTACAAGCGGAAAACTGGGATGCCGTTGATCAATTAATTCAAGAACGTGACCCTTATTGCCGCGGTGTCGTGCTCTTAGGGCTTGATGCACCACAAGCTGAGTTACAAGCTGGTTTCAATGCAGCAGCAGGGAAATCAATCGTCAAAGGATTTGCCGTTGGCCGGACTTTATTTGGTAAGCCTTCGTTGGAGTGGATGAAAGGTGAAATCAATGACGATGAGCTGGTACAGAAAATCAAAACTAATTACTTAAACCTGATAGCCCTATGGCGTCAGCGTAAATAATATTACTTTTACCTACACAGGAGCTTCATCATGGCAATCCAACTTGGTATCAACCCGTTGACATGGACGAATGATGATTTACCCACTTTAGGGGCAGAAACGTCTCTAGAAACATGCTTAACTGAAGGCCGTCAAGCAGGTTTCGCTGGTTTTGAGTTAGGTAATAAATTTCCACGTAAAGCGGAAATTTTAGGGCCGATTTTAAAACAGCATGACTTACAACTGGTTTCAGGCTGGTATTCGGGAGAATTATTATCTCGCAGTGTGGAAGAAGAAATTGAAGCGGTACAAGAGCACTTAGCGTTATTGCGTGATTTAGGCGCTAAAGTGATGGTTTTTGCGGAAGTGACCCATTGTATTCATGGCGATCAAAATAAACCTGTTCATATGCGTCCATTGTTCCCAGCCGACCAATGGGAAGAATACGGCAAGAAACTGACTGAATTCGCAAAGTATACGTTATCTCAAGGTGTGAAAATTGCCTATCACCACCATATGGGAACTGTGATCGAGTCTGCAGAGGATGTGGATAATTTAATGAAGCACACGGGTGATGAGGTCGGTTTATTGCTAGATACTGGCCATTTAACCTTTGCTGGCGCAGACCCTGTTGAAGTGGCAAAACGTTGGGCAAAACGTATCAATCACGTGCATTGCAAAGATGTCCGTGCAGATGTCCTAAAAGATGTTAAAAACCGTAAAACCAGCTTCTTAGATGCAGTATTAGCAGGGGTGTTCACGGTACCTGGAGATGGCTGTGTTAACTATCCCGAAGTGTTTAAAGTATTGAAAAATAGCCAATATGAAAATGGTTGGCTAGTGGTTGAAGCAGAGCAAGACCCTGCGATTGCACACCCATTGACTTATGCCACACTGGGTTATAAAAATCTGTCTAAGTTTGCTAAGGATGCAGGTTTAATCTAAATCGTCGTCATATTTCAGTCTGTGGCGTTGTTGGCTTCGTTTGCCAACTCTAGCCACAAACTGAAATATTTAATTGATAAAAAGGTTAGTGGCTGAAAAGAATTACCTATCTATAACCTAAAAAGTGTCAGAGGAAAGTTATGTCAAAATTACTGTCGAAATACCATGCTCCAGATGCACATAAGCGTACTCAGCATATCACTCCACAAATTGCTAGCTGGGGATATGTTCACTTTGATGTATTTGAATTAAAACAAGGCGAATCAATCTCTTTGCCTGCTTCTGAAAACGAAATGTGCTTAGTGCTGGTGGCGGGGAAAGCGACGATTAAAACGCCTAATCAAACGTTTGAAAATATTGGCGACCGTATGGAGCCTTTCGAACGCAAAAAACCTTATGCGGTCTATGTTACAGCACAAGAGTTTGCTGAAGTCATCGCAGATACCGACCTTGAATTGGCAGTTTGTAAGGCTAAAGGAAAAGGAACGTATCCAACTCGTTTAATTGGCCCTGATGATATTAGTGCGGAACAACGTGGCCATGGTTATAACAAACGCTATGTGCATAATATTTTGCCGGATGATAAAGCGGCTGACAGCTTATTAGTTGTGGAGGTCTTTACAGACGAAGGCTGCACTAGTTCTTATCCAAGTCATAAACATGACACCGATAATGAACCCAATGAAACTTATCTAGAAGAAACCTATTATCATCGTTTAAACCCATCTCAAGGTTTCTGCATGCAGCGCGTTTATACGGATGACCGAGAGTTAGATGAGTGTATGGCGGTGTATAACAAAGATGTTGTCATGGTACCAAAAGGGTATCATCCAATAGCGACTGTGGCGGGTTATGATAACTATTACCTTAATGTGATGGCAGGGCCAACACGTAAGTGGTTATTTACATGGGAAAAAGACCATAACTGGGTGAATAGCGAAGCCTATGCCGCTAAACACCGTGAAAAGTAAGTCAAAACAGTAATATGTGAATTAAGTTCTGTTATCTATCTTTGCCGGTAAATATTTACCGGCTTTTTTTATACCTAAATTTATTTTGTTTCTCTAAATAACTTCAAGATAATACTCGTCATAATGGCGATGGCTCCCCCTAAGGCAGTTTCAAGAACGCGGTCAAACAATAGTTCATAGGTTGGGTGACGCCAATATACAACGAGCTCAAGAATGGACAAAATTAAGCTTGTCACGACAAACGTCATAAATGTATATCCGTGATGAAAACTCATTGGCATTAAAAAGGCGAATACCACAACTGCAATTAAACCGATGTATGGCATAAAGGGTAAATTGAACAGAAAATATAGTAATAAGACAGAAATGAGGCTGCCTAAGACCCTCTGCAAAGTAATTTTAACGATACTTTGTGATTTTGGGTGCAATACAAAAACGAAGGTCAGTAATGTCCAATAAAAGTGCCCTAGATCTATACTGCGTGGAATGGCTAGTGTGAGTAATAACCCGAAAGTATAAATCATTGAACGTGGAATAATGTTTTTTCTTAAGGTAAACAAATTTTGTTCAACTAAAGCACTCGTAATTACGCTATGGCGTGTCATTTTATGGCTAAGGACATAATACGTAATCAACGTGACTCCACTGCCAATAATAAAGCCTAACGCTAAGCTCTTCGATATATCAGGTAATATGGTCCCAATTGTTGACATGATGATCATAAACTTCATGGTTAAATCCATCGCGGGATCTGTGCCATACAGTTGGTAATAAATGAACGAAAAAATAGCGAGATAAATATAATATGCTGTACCGAGACGTAAGGTATCGCCAATAAAAATAGCCACTAAAATCATCAACAAACAACAAGCCGTGTAGGCATAGTTTTTATATTCTTTTGCCGCATTAAATAAATTGAATGAATACAGTGTTGAGAATGTTGCCCACATTGCGGCTTGTGCATCTAAAATCACAAAAGCGGTTGCGGCACTAAAAAACATACAACTGGTAAAAATAACGCCATCGTGGATAGCAGGAAACGTTCTCATAATGCGATGCTCAAAAAAAGATACCTAACTTATTAATTAATAACATAATTAGATAATATATGGTATGAAATTTCAAGGTGAAAACTCAGTATTTATGACAAGTTATCATTAAATGGCATCAGTGAAATTGTTGGTTGCGATATTCTGTTTTTATGTGACAAAAAAGGCATAATAGGGGTGAGCAGTCGTAGCAATCATAAAGGGAATAAAATGCAAATAATTAATCCGCATGATTTTGTTTGGGTTGGTAGTAATGAAGACGTTGCGCTAGATACGCTTCCAGAATGGGTTGCCTCACAGTGGAATAATAAACTTCCTCTGACTGTTTATCGAGATAAAGCAGAAAATAACAAGCTAACAGTTGCTATCAGAGGCATAAAACCACATCAACGTGTGACCACTCAGATTGAAAAATCGGCGATCACTCACATTATGAATGTTGAGTCACTGGTTGCTAATTCAGTTGAATTACAACGTTCTATGTTTATTGCATTACCGCCAGTTCAAGTTTTATGGATAATTTCACAGACTAAATGGCCTTGGCAATGGGGAGTTGCAGGGAGTTGTGCTTACACTTTAGCGACAGATATCCAAAGTATGTTGTCAGACTGCGACCTTGATGTGGTCATTCGCTGCCCACATCCTCAAGAAAAAGAGGATTTTGCTGAGTTTGCTATTAAGGCGAATACTCCTTATTGCCCAATTGATATTCATATCGAAACCCCTAAAGGTGGGTTTTCATTAGCTGAGTGGTTTAAAAATGAACAAGTTACATTACATACACCACTTGGCGACGTGATGACGTCAGACCCTTGGGATGAAAAGCTATAGGCGGTTAATTGTCTGTTAAATAACCTATCGTGGTTTGAATAGCCAGCAAATTGGTTAAATATTAATTTTGATGTTCGAGCAGGCGATTTTTTTCTAATCAAATAAAATGGAGGCACATATTGCCTCCTTATTCGCCCATTTTAATGCTCAATATTCGGCTCTTGTAAGCCGGCTTCATGCCACTCTTTCATTGCGGGTAAAACTAAAATTCGGTCAACCCATTGTTTAGCCGCTGGGTTTACAGGTAAGTGATAACTGCGAATTCGGAAGGCAACTGGTGCAAAAAAAGCATCTACAGCCGTAAATTCACTACCTGCAAGCCAAGGGCCACCAAATTGGTTTAGCCCATCTTGCCATAATTTCTGCAAGCGGTTTAAGTCAGTTTGTAATTCAATTGAAATATTATTAAGTGGTGCATTATGAGCACCATCCATAGGACACTGCTGGCGTAGTGCACTAAAACCTGAGTGCATTTCTGCGCTAGCACTTCGAGCCCATGCTCTGGCTTTGCGATCTTTTGGCCAGACTTGAGGAAAGTCTTCTGCAATATATTCGCAAATGGATAAAGAATCCCATATTGTTTGGTTTTCATCGATTAAACAAGGGACTAAACCGGTAGGGGAAAAACGACTGAATTTTTCATGGCTGCTTTTACCGTTTTCAAATAAACACAAATTTTCTTCAAACGGGATTTGTAATACCTTTAGTAAAACCCATGGGCGCAATGACCATGAAGAGTAGTTTTTATTTGCTATCCAAAGTTTATACATAGTATTTAACCTATCAGTCAGTTCGCAATATTAAAAGGAAGAATACCAATGTATGGGGAAAAAGGCAGACCTACAAATGTTATTTTATCGAAAATAGCTTATATCTATTAGGAATAAGTTAGATTTAATTGAAATTAATAAATAAATGAACTAAGTATTTAGTTACGACCATTTACAAAAGTGGAAGAATCTTTATTCAACTTTTATAATTAAAACTAGACAAAATCAAATAGTAATCTATTTTTTATTATGTTGATCGTATTTGAATATCTTCAACAAAATATTTGTTTAACTTTGGGATAGGAATAAAATTAATTTCACCTTATGATTATTACGGCTTAGTTAATAAAATATTACCTTCTTCTCTAAATGGTTTTTATCATGCAATGGAAAAATAATGCAAGCCGCTATGGGCATATCTCTTTGCTCGTACATTGGCTGGTCGCAATTGTCGTATATGGAATGTTCGCTTTAGGTTTATGGATGGTGACACTAGGTTATTATGATAGTTGGTATCATCAAGCTCCAGAGATACATAAAAGTATAGGAATATTATTATTTATTGTTATGGCATTTCGTGTGATTTGGCGATTTATTTCACCGCCACCGAAGCCATTAGCAAGCTACAGTAAATTAACGAAAGCTAGCTCTATTATTGTTCAAATTCTGATTTATATTATTTTATTCAGTATTTTGATCAGCGGTTACTTAATCTCAACCGCTGATGGACAGCCTATCAGTGTATTTGGTTGGTTTGATGTGCCTGCACTATTTACTGGCGCTGCAACACAAGCGGATACCGCAGGTGAAGTTCATTTATATTTAGCTTGGGCAGTGGTTTTATTATCAGTGTTGCATGCTTTTGCAGCTTTTAAACATCACTTTTTTGATCGTGATATTACATTAAAAAGAATATTGGGTTTTAACCCCGATAAGTAACGTGGAGATAATTATGTTGAAGAAAACGGTTCTTGGTCTGGCTACTGGTGCACTTTTTTTAACGGCAGGTTCAGCATTAGCAGAAACTTACCAATTTGATAAGCAAGGCCAACACGCGTTTATTGAATTTCGTATTCAGCATTTAGGTTATAGCTGGGTATATGGTAGTTTTAAAGACTTTGATGGGACTTTTACTTATGATGCAAAAGATCCATCAAAAGATAAAGTTGAAGTGACTATCAAGACTGGCAGCATTGACACTAACCATGCAGAGCGTGATAAACATTTACGCAGTGGTGATTTTTTAAATGCAGCAAAATTCCCTGAAGCGAAATTCGTTTCAACAGAAGTGAAGAAAGACGGTGAAGCATACAAAATAACGGGTGATTTCACGTTAAACGGTGTCACTAAACCGATTACGTTAGATGCTAAATTAATGGGCGAAGGTAAAGATCCTTGGGGTGGATACCGTGCAGGTTTTGAAGCTCAAGGTAATATCAAGTTGAAAGAATTTAACATCAAATCTGATTTGGGGCCTAAATCTCAAGAAGCACAACTGTTAATTTCAGTTGAAGGTGTTCAAGTTAAATAAGATTTTTGCCATAAAAAACCTTCGGGCTTTCGAATCCTGAAGGTTTTTTTATATCCAACGTATTATAAATTGCTTCTTTGTGGCAAATTCCCTCGTCTTAACCTCGCAATTTCCTTTATTCCTATAGCTAGACGACTTTGATACAAGCTAAAATAAGCATTATCACTTTTTATAGATCAATTCATGGATTAGCGCTTTAGATACGTGAAGATTAGCGCTTTTAGATGCCATGACATTATATTCAATTAGTTTTGCAATCTATAATCAGCTTGAAAGTGTTTGTGGGGAACCGTTTTACCAAGAAAAGGCAGGGTAACTTTGAATACAAATAACTCACGTAAAACCGCATTAATTGTTAGCATTATTTTTATTGCATTTGCATTCGGTTTTTATTGGTTAAGTAAAGATAACAATGTGTTATCTACAGAAAATAATAGTGCCATTCATTCAGAAGCACTTGCTCAAGTAGAAAAAGAACTGCCGATTATCGCGACGGTTAAGAAAATAAGCCCTGAAACCTACCAAAGTTTTGAGCACTTAATTACACAGTACGACCCAGCTAATGAAGACTTACGCCGCCAACTGTTTGATCAGGTTGTTGGAAATGTCATGAAGTTAGTACTCGAACGAATGGAATATGCCTCTGATGATTCCGTGATTAATTTTACCAGTAGAGTGAATGATTACCTGAAAGTCTTATTGGAAGAAGATCCAACAGGAAAAACATGTTTTTATTCATTGTTTCCGCACCTAAGAGAAACAGCAGAAATTATTCCGCCACAAAAAAGCCAAGCTGTTTTGCTGAAGCAAATTCAGGCAACTAATGAACTCTTAATTTCCAGTGAGGAAGGCGTAAGACAGACGTTGATGTCCTCTAAAGAGTATTCGGATGAGTTAACGCAACTTGCTAGCGGTCTTTCTGCAAAGTATGGTGCAGATACTGCAATCCTTGGGAATTTAGAGGCTGGGAAGAAATCTCCTGCACTAGCTTGCCGTATTTCTATCAGCTTTTATGATGAAATATTATCGATTCCAGATAATCCGAAAAAAGCCGCATTGTTACGTTCTTTATTTTTATCAGTAAATAATTAATTCTTTCTCGCAAAATGGCACTGGTTAATATGGGTGCCATTTTGTGTCATTATTTATTATATTTCATTGTGTTAATCGCACTTTTTTTAATACATTATTCTTTGAGCATAAATAGTTCGTATTTATGTAGTATGCTTATTATGTAAATTTATTTTTAACTATTTTGGAGATGGCATGCAATTTATTAAGAAAAGTATCGTAGCACTTGCCGCAACTGCAGCGATATCAATGCCGATTACAGTTAGCCAAGCTTGTACTCGAGTTGTTTATTTAGGTGAAAATGAACAAATAATGACCGGAAGAACAATGGATTGGAAATACGATATTGGTACCAATCTATGGATCTTTCCTCGAGGCATGGAGCGTGACGGTATTGCAGGGCCTAACTCTTTAAAATGGAAATCAAAATACGGTAGTGTGATAGCCTCGGGTTATGACATTTCAACGACTGATGGAGTGAACGAGGAAGGCCTTGTTGCTAATTTACTCTGGCTTGCGGAATCAAAATACCCTCAACTCGATAACAAGCAACCTGCATTGTCGATATCTTTATGGGCGCAATATGTTCTAGATAATTATGCGACAGTAGAAGAGGCGGTAGCTGACCTAGAAAAAAATCCACTTGTCGTCGCAACGGATAATGTTCCAGGACAAGATAGACTAGCAACGTTGCATTTATCATTATCAGATGCGAGTGGCGATAGCGCAATTATTGAATATATTGATGGTAAGCAGGTCATTCATCATAGCCGCAAATATCAAGTGATGACTAACTCACCGGCTTATGAAAAGCAATTAGCAATGCAGGAATATTGGCAAGGTATTGGTGGCACTGTCATGTTACCGGGGACTAACCGTTCCGCTGATAGATTTGCTCGTGCTCAGTTTTATATTAATGCAATCCCTCAAAAAACAACACCTAATAAAGCGGTAGCTAGCGTTTTCAGTGTGGTACGTAATGTGTCCGTTCCTTACGGATTGACGTCCGAAAGTTCGCCTGAAATTTCATCTACACGTTGGCGAACATTAGTTGACCATAAACGCCAGCTCTACTTTTTTGAATCGGCATTAACGCCAAATATTTTTTGGACTGATTTAGCAAAAATTGACTTTTCGGCTGAAACGGGAAAAGTGAAGAAATTGGACCTTGGTGAAGAGCAGAGCCATATCTATTCAGGGGATGCGACCAACAGTTATGTAGTTTCAAAACCTTTTGAATTCTTAGGATTAAGCGCGGAACAATTAAGTTATTAATATCGCTTATAAAGCATATCAGCCTTCTTTACCTTTAGGGGGTTGATATGAATCAAGTCCTCGATAGTTTATTCATGAATATTTTGCAGATAGCAAACTAACGGTATAAGATGTATTTAAAATGCAACTTATTGATGGTGATGATATGAATGATCTCGTGTGTTACAAAACTATGCCAGTTTGGAATAAAAATTCCTTACCGTTAATGTTCCAAGAGCGCCATAATACAAAAGAGGATACATACGCACAGTTGAAAGTGCTAAAAGGCTCTTTAGACTTTATCATTTTTAATGAAGATGGCAGCGAGCAACACTTTACCTTTGATATTCATAACCAACCGCCTATTATTGAGCCTCAGGTTTGGCACCGCATTTCCGCGTGTAGTGATGACATGGAGTGCCAACTCGATTTTTTATGCAAATCAGAACTGAAATTTTATAAAGAGCACGGGCTAACGACCCCACATTCAGAAGTGCGCTATTTGTGTGAGAATCACCTTAGTAAGCCATGTAAAACATTGGACTTAGGTTCAGGACGGGGCCGTAATAGTTTTTATCTTGCCTTGCAGGGGTACGACGTGACCTCGGTAGATATTAACCCTCAACATATCCAAGCGATTGACTTTGTTAAAAAACAAGCCGGAGTTGAAAATATTCATACAGCGGTTTACGACATTAATAGTCACCAGATACAAGAGGATTACGAACTTATTATTTCCACTGTTGTACTGATGTTCTTGCAAAGAGAAAAAATTGCCAATGTTATTACTAATATGCAAGAACATACTCTGCCAGGGGGAGTTAACGTTATTGTGTGTGCTGTTGAAACGCCAGATGCACCACTGGATTTAGTGCCATTCAAATGCTTCTTAAAACCAGGCGAGCTAGAAGGGTATTATAAAGATTGGGATATTTTGAAATATAATGAAAATCCTGGTCACTTACATCGCACGGATTCACAAGGTAACCGTATTAAATTAAACTTTGCGACACTCATTGCCAAGAAAAAATAAGTAAGAAACTAGCATAGGTTATCTTAATAAAAGAGTTGCCACTGTCGGCAACTCTTTTTACTTCTACTATTTAAGGTTTGTCAGTGGCGGGGGGAGCGGTTTCTTTTTCGCTACGGGCTAAGGTTTTTTCTAACAACACAGAGTAAAGCGGTTTGCCACCTAAAAATTGAGCCACCATTGTGGCGCCAATGCAGGTAATAATCATAGGTAAGATTAACTGGTAGTTATTTGTCATTTCTAAAACTAAAACTATTCCCGTTAATGGCGCTCTGACGGTTGCGGCAAATAAAGCTCCCATGCCAGCAATAGCGAAAGTAGCCACTTCAATTTGGTAATTAGGGAATATTTCGAGGGCAGCATAGCCGAAAACACCACCAAATAAGGTCCCAAGGGCGAGTAAAGGGGAGAAAATGCCCCCTGGAGCACCAGAGCTAAAGCTGATCGTTGAAGTCAAAAACCGTAAAGCAAAAAATATGAATAACAATGTGATGGTGAATTGGCCTGCAACCATCTGGTGGATCACTGAATAACCACCACCAACAATTTCAGGCAGGTAAACACCAACTGCACCACAGGCACCACCAATTAACCCGCCCATCAAGACAAAGCGAGAAATTTTATTTTGGTAAAATGCTAAAAATTTGCTTTGTAAGTACAATAAAAAGCCATTAAAACAGATACCGATGACACCAAACATTAATCCTAAAATTAAATAAAGCCATAAAGTATTCATTGGCGCAGAAGAAAATTGGCCAATATTTAATACAATAGCTTCCCCATTAATTAACCGATAGACAATCGTGGAGGTAACAACACCGATAAATACCGCTTTAATTGAAATTAAACTGTATTTAAATTGTGGACGCATTTCTTCAATAATAAATAAAATACCGGCTAAAGGGGCATTAAATGCAGTGGATAAACCCGCGGCAGCACCAGAGGCAAGCAACGTATGGCGTGACTCATTGTCTTTTAAACGAAATAAATCATAGAACATTTGGCTAAGGTTCGCACCAAGTTGCACGGTTGGCCCTTCTCGTCCCAATACCATGCCTGAGCCCAATGTCCCTAATCCACCAATAAACTTAACCGGGATGACTCTCCACCACCTTACAGGGCGTAAATCCTGTAATGCACCTTCAATTTCTGGGATCCCAGACCCACCTGATTCAGGAGAGAACCGTTTAACAAGGTAGTAACCTAACATGGCAAGAAGTGCAGAGATAAAAAACATCCCCACAACCATCAACCATTTAGGGGCAACCCATTCACTCACCGATTGAATGCGATAGTTGCTAATCCAAGTTGTTCCTAATTCAAATAGTGAGCCGATAAGACCGACTGCTGCACCAATTAGTGCGGCGAGTAGTAAGATTTTTACAGGTGTTTTATCTGACTCTTTTAACCGTTTAAAAATCCGCAATCTATTTTTCATCATAGATTTACTTACTGAATTTACTTGGCTCATCTTTATTGGATTCTCTTTATACGATGGAATAACAAACACTTATAGGTAAGTATAACAAGAGTTATCGTAAGAACGTTATCAGGAATAAAATAAAATGCAAAATAGGGAATTTAAGCAAGAAAGGTGAAAAATAAAATTAAGCAGCACGAATAGCATACTTTTAATATTGTTAATAGTTCTCATTTGCAATGAATATTAATATAGATCAATAAACCGTTAGATAACGAATAATTCCACTTTTTTATTCTAATAAAGAGCGTAGTCTTAATGTTGTATTTGAAATGCAACTTTAAGAGGCCAACAACATGTACTGTGTGCAATGTGAACAAACAATTAGAACTCCAGCTGGAAATGGCTGTGCATACGCGCAGGGTATGTGCGGTAAAACAGCAGAAACATCTGACCTACAAGATTTATTAGTTGCTGTATTGCAAAGCTTATCTGCAAGCGCAGTCACTGCTCGCTCACTGGGTATTATTGACCATGATATTGATAGTTTTGCTCCGCGCGCATTTTTCTCTACCTTAACCAACGTCAACTTTGATTCAGAGCGTATTATTGGTTATGCCCGTGAAGCTATTTATTTACGTGATAAATTAATCAAACATTGCCTATCTGTGAATAGTGCAGTGGCTTTCAATCACCCATTAATTAATTTGCAATTAAATGGGACTGATATTCCAACCTTGCAGGAACAGGCGGCTCAATTTTCATTAGATATTGATAAAGCTGAAGTCGGTGAAGACATTCACGGTTTACGTATGTTATGCCTGTATGGCTTAAAAGGTGCAGCAGCCTATATGGAACACGCCCATGTTTTAGGCCAGTATGATAATGATGTTTACGGTCAATATCATGAAATTATGGCTTGGCTTGGAACATTGCCATCAGATATGAATGAGCTGCTTGATAATGCCATGGCAATTGGTTT
The DNA here is from genome assembly GCF_028483405.1 of Providencia sp. PROV076. Taxonomy (NCBI): domain Bacteria; kingdom Pseudomonadati; phylum Pseudomonadota; class Gammaproteobacteria; order Enterobacterales; family Morganellaceae; genus Providencia; species Providencia sp. PROV076. Next base: position 208,575 of record NZ_JAMPRR010000003.1, read on the forward strand.
GATGAATTTCAAGATCATGGAAATTCTGGATGCAGGTGAAACGAGTGAATTTGGTCACCCAACGCCAACGGAAGTCAACGTTCGCCCAGTCGCTGGGAAATGTATTTTGATTTCAGGCCATGACCTGAAAGACTTAAAAATGCTGTTAGAGCAAACCGAAGGTACGGGTATCAATATTTATACTCACGGTGAAATGCTGCCAGCACATGGTTACCCAGAACTGAAAAAATACCCTCATTTAGTCGGTAACTATGGTAGCGGTTGGCAAAATCAGCAAGTGGAATTTGCAAAATTCCCAGGGTCTATCTTGATGACCTCTAACTGTATCATTGACCCTGATGTTGGAGATTATAAAGACCGTATCTGGACGCGTAGTATTGTGGGTTGGCCGGGTGCAAAACATTTAGTTGGCGATGATTTTTCTGCAATGATAGCTCAAGCTCAGTCGCTTACCGGTTTCCCGTATACTGAAATCGAGCACAAAATTACCGTTGGTTTTGGTCGTCAAACACTGTTAGGCGCGGCAGATGCGGTGATTGATTTAGTTTCACAGAAAAAATTACGTCACGTATTCCTTGTTGGTGGTTGTGATGGTAGCCGCGGTGAGCGTAGCTATTACACCGATTTTGCGCGTAGTGTGCCTGAAGATTGCTTAATCCTAACACTTGCTTGTGGTAAGTATCGTTTTAACAAATTAGATTTCGGTACATTAGAAGGGCTGCCACGCTTACTGGATGTAGGACAATGTAACGATGCGTATTCTGCAATCATGCTTGCAGTGAATCTATCAGAAAAACTTGGTTGTGGTATTAATGATTTGCCATTGAGTTTGATTCTGTCTTGGTTTGAGCAAAAAGCGATCGTTATCCTCTTAACATTGTTAGCGTTGGGTGTGAAAAATATTTATACCGGCCCAACAGCACCGGGTTTCTTAACTGAAAACTTATTAAATGTGCTAAATGAGAAGTTTGGCATGCGTAGTATTACGACGGTTGAGCAAGATCTGGCAGAAATCTTACCTGCATGATCAATAAAACGATAGAAAAAGCTTAAAAACGATGTGAAAGACGGGGGCTGCGACCCCCTTTAAAGGAGTAGCGCGATGACCATGCCAAGCAGTTTATGTCCAAATAGAATGCAAGTTCATTCGATTATCCAAGAAACATCGGATGTCTGGACAATCAATCTTATCAATCATGATTTTTATACATATTCACCTGGCCAATATGCCTTGGTCAGTATTAAAAATAGTGATGATGTCATGCGTGCTTACACTCTTTCATCATCACCCGGGCAAAGTCGATTTATATCCATTACAGTCAGGCGTTTAGATGAAGGTCAAGGGTCAAATTGGTTAACACGTTCGGTTAAAGAGGGTGACTATCTTTGGCTTTCTGAAGCGCAAGGGGAATTCACATGTGCTAATCTAAAAAATACTCAGTATTTGATGTTAGCAGCAGGGTGTGGTGTGACACCGATTATGTCAATGACTCGTTGGCTGATGGTGAATCGCCCGAGTTCTCATGTAAAAGTACTCTTTAATGTTCGCGATGATAAGCAAGTTATTTTTGCGCAGGAGTGGCAAAAGCTGGTTCAGCTATACCCAGAACGATTGCAGTTGTGTGTCATGCCAGAAACTCCCGATAATGGCGATGTTGCTCAAGGGCGTTTAACTGAAGAGAAACTAAAAGCTTTAGTACCCGATATTGATTCACGAATTGTAATGACATGTGGGCCTGTGCCTTATATGAAAAATGCACAGCAATTTGCTGCGAATTTAGGTGTTCCTACTGAACATTTCTTTATGGAGCGTTTTTCTACTGAACCAGATATTGTTGATAGTGAAGATATTCTTACGTTAAAAATTCGTCAACGATTGGTCGATTTTAAAGTCCCAGTAGGTACTTCTTTATTATCTGCACTGGAGCAAAATAAACAGCCCGTTATTGCGGCTTGCCGAGCAGGGGTTTGTGGAAGCTGTAAAACAAAAGTGCTATCAGGGAAATACACAACAACAAGCACAATGACATTAACTGAAGCAGAAATCGCTGAAGGTTATGTTTTAGCTTGCAGCTGCCAATTACAAGGTAACACTGAAATAGCGTAAAACCATTTAATATACGCAAACTGTCTCATTAGATTATTAATGGGACAGTATTATAAAATAGATCATAGTAATTATTTACAGTACTCAGAATGAGAGTGTAATTAATGTTCTGGTAGTGAACCACGTAAAAAATAAATAGATAGCTTACTCAGTGTATTAATCGCTGATACAGCCACTTCTTTGTTTGGATCTTGACATAACTCTATGATCCGAATGATGGCATCATTATATTCAATCGTTGCTTTGAAATCACCTAAAGCGGAAATAGCTGCAATTTTGATTTCATCGTTTACGCGAAATGTTAAATTTGTTAACATCCCAACAATTACTTTATCCATAATAAAACTTTCACTGTTAAATAAAATAAAAAATATTCTAAGATAATTCCCGTAATATTTAATACTAAATTGATGCTTGATATTAAATATTAACAATCTAAAAAAGTGCTTTCCAATAACAATGTCGATTTAAATAGCGACATAAGTGTATTTTCTTATTTCATTATTTGTTTATTTGCACATTGTTAATATAAAAAACCAATTAGCAGTTGGCATTAGTTATTGCATCTACTCTTATAGGGCGTATTGTTTATATTTAATTATGCTTACTCCTTTATGTTGTTATTTTTGTATTGTAAGGTAAATAGAAGGATAAGTTTTGACTAATTATCGATAAGATTTGTTAAATAATATTACAGATCTTACTTTGATTTATTCAAGGATTGGTTGTAGGGAAGTAACTAAATATATTTATTTTAATTTGAATATCTAATTTTATTATTAGTTACATTTTATTACATTATGTGGATGTAATTCATATGAACTTAAACAGAACTTAAACAATAAGTTTCCCATGCGTAAAAAAACGTAGATATAGGGTGGCAATTAATTCACCAGTGGGTATAATTCGCGCCGCATCCAAAGTGCAGTATCTCGTTAGGCGAGGCTCCTATACAAACATAGGTTACTGATCTGACGACGTCGAGAGACGCCCAAGATCAGGACAGGATATATCGACCGAAGGTATATCCCCATGTAACTTCCTGCTAAAGTCAGGATACGTTGTATAGTGCTAAAACCGAGACGAAGAGATAGCTTTTGCATTCTCTCATCTGGTTTCGCCCCTATGTGAGTACTGTTTGAGTAACCAACAGTAATAGGGACTAAAAAATGACATTCACTACCCAGAACAAAGCGGGAGCAGTTGCTATTGCTCAGTCCGCAATGAAAGGCGCACGCCTCAAAGACAATAATACACAATCACCAAAAGTTGATGATGCAACAGTAAGTGCTTATATGAGCCAATCATATTTGCCAGTATCTGTCGCGGACTCAATAGCTTGCGTGAAACAAAATCTTATTGAGCATCTTGATGGCGAGCAAATCCCAACCTATTTATTTGTTGTCGACAACGACAATTATTTAAATGGTATTCTTTCAGTCAAATCATTATTAGCTTCACCTGAAAATTTATTAGTGTCTGATATCATGCGACACAATTATTTTTCTGTTGCCCCGGAACAGTCGCGTCATGATGTTTATGATCTGATTAATCATAGCGGTTTAGATATGATACCTGTGGTGCAATTTGGCAAATTAATGGGTGTTTTGCGTCCGCAAGATATCGCCGAACTGATTGAAGATGAGAATACACTTGATGCGCAGTTACAAGGCGCGACCACCCCGTTAGATGAGCCTTACTTAACGACAAGCCCTGTAACTCTATGGCGTAAACGTGTCGTTTGGTTGTTGATGCTATTTGTGGCCGAAGCGTATACAGGAACAGTGTTAAAAGCGTTTGAAGAACAACTCGAAGCAGCGATTTCGTTAGCGTTTTTCATTCCACTGTTGATTGGTACAGGCGGTAATAGTGGAACGCAAATTACATCGACATTAGTCCGTGCAATGGCGCTCGGCGAGGTGAGTTTACGCAACCTTGGTACCGTTCTGAAGAAGGAGGTCTCCACCTCATTTTTAGTGGCGGTGACTATCGGTGGTGCAGCATTAATCCGTGCGTGGATTTTAGGTGTTGGCCACGAGGTCACTATTGTGGTTAGCTTAACCATCGTTGCTATCACAATGTGGAGTGCGGTTGTTTCTTCAATTATTCCAATGGTATTGAAGAAGTTAAAAGTGGACCCAGCAGTTGTTTCTGCACCGTTCATTGCGACTTTTATTGATGGAACTGGCTTAATTATCTACTTTGAAATCGCAAAATTAGTGATGACGGAGTTTGCTTAAGCGCACACCTCAAACTTGATGCGGCAGAAAAGCTAATTTTCTGTCGCAGCGATAGAAATCTCTTCTTGTTTTAACACTTCCCCACATTTTCGACATAAATATTGGTTCTCACCCCGTAACACTTTGTTATGACGGCGTATGGTTAATTCATGGGTCATTTCACAGGCACAACGGTAGCGAAATGTTCGACTTTTTACTGTTGTAACCGCAAAGTTGTGTGTACGTTTCGCAGTGACTTCCAGTACATGTTGCATCATCCATTTCCATTCTTTGCCATGTGGAGCGATACCTTTGCGGCCAAATACATGAAAAACCAACAGATGTGCTAATTCATGAGGCACAACCTCATCAATAAATTGTTCTGTATTTTCGATGAGTAAACTGGGGTTAAGGCGGATTTCCCATTCTTTTAAATAAGCACTCCCCGCGGTTGTCCCTCGTTGCTTGTAATTAACCGTTGGTTCCGAAAATGACTGCTCGAGTTTGTGCTCTGCAAGTGCGAGCTTTTCTCGCAATATGCGCATGACTTGTTGCTGTAAAAAGAGTGGCACACGGATTGTTTTCATGGGGTAAAGGATACGTGAAGGTAATGGACATAAACAAGCAATAATTGACATACATTATACCGAAAGATATATTGTATTTTTATATAATAAATGTCAGACATAACATATGCACAATAATACCTCTGAACAGCAACTGTTAGCGATGAAGCAGGCCGCGTCAGAAACAGCTTCGTTACTGAAAACACTAGGGAATCCAGATCGTTTAATTTTACTATGCCAGTTAACACAGGGTGAAGCCTGCGTTAGTGAGTTAGAAGAGCAGCTAGGAATATTACAACCGACACTCTCTCAACAATTAACGGTATTGCGTAATGAAGGCTTAGTGATGACGCGCCGAGAAGGAAAGCGTATTTACTATGCGATTGCAGATGAGAAATTATTTACGCTGCTCAATACGTTATATCAGCTTTATTGCCCCGTGAAGGAGAAATGAAATGACCATAGATTGGGCTAATTTTACGCCACTGTCTGCCGCAGTTGGGGGAGTGTTGATTGGCTTAGCCGCTGCAATTTTATTAGTATTTAACGGTCGTATTGCTGGTATCAGTGGTATCCTAGGCGGGTTGTTGAAACCGACTAAGGGGGATACAGCGTGGAAAGTGGCTTTTATTATTGGCCTGATGAGCGCTCCAATGTTATTTACATGGTTGGCGTATACACCCGAAGTTAACATTGCGACCAGCACACCTATTTTAGTTTTAGCTGGGCTGTTTGTCGGCTTTGGCTCACGGCTGGGAAGTGGCTGTACTAGCGGTCATGGGATCTGCGGTATGGCAAGGTTATCCCGTCGTTCCATTGTTGCAGTATTGCTCTTTATGATCGTTGCTTTTGTGACAGTCGCTCTAGCCAACCATTTTGGGATAGGGAGATAAAGCAATGCCTATTCTTATCGCATTAATTTCAGGGATATTATTTGGCCTAGGATTAGTCATTGCCGGAATGGGAAACCCAGCAAAAATTTTAGCGTTTTTAGATATTACTGGAACGTGGGATCCTTCTTTATTAATTACGATGGCCGTTGGAATGGTAATTAGTGGAATGACTTTTTTATGGGTCAAAAAACGTTCTGTTAGCCTACTTAACTGCCCATTACAAATACCCACAAATCAAACGATTGATAAAAAACTAGTCACTGGAAGTGTGTTATTTGGTGTGGGGTGGGGGTTAGCCGGGATCTGCCCAGGGCCTGCATTATTGTTAACAGGAATGGGATTAACGCAAGGAATAATATTCACATTAGCGATGGTTGCTGGAATGGCAATTTTTCAGTTTACGCAAAAAAATTAATCGTTCATTGTGAGCAATAAAAAACCCATCAAATGATGGGTTTTTTTGTATGTAATTTATTTACTAAAGTAATTACAAGCCCGCAGCGGCGCGCAATGCTTCTGCTTTATCCGTTTTTTCCCAAGGGAACTGAGAACGACCAAAATGGCCATATGAAGCAGTTTGTTGGTAAATAGGGTGTAATAAATCCAGCATCTTAATTAAGCCGTAAGGACGTAAGTCAAAGAATTCACGAACTAATTGGATTAACAGTGATTCATCAACTTTACCTGTGCCGAACGTCTCTACCATAATCGAGGTAGGTTCTGCGACACCGATAGCGTAAGAAACTTGGATTTCACAACGGTCTGCAAGGCCAGCTGCGACAATATTTTTTGCCACGTAACGTGCTGCATAGGCTGCTGAACGGTCAACTTTTGATGGGTCTTTACCAGAGAATGCCCCACCACCATGGCGAGCCATACCGCCGTAGGTATCTACAATGATTTTACGGCCTGTTAAACCACAGTCACCCATAGGACCACCGATAACAAAACGGCCCGTTGGGTTAATAAAGTATTTTGTCTCTTTTGATAACCATTCTGCAGGGAGAACTGGCTTGATGATTTCTTCCATCACGGCTTCATGCAGGTCTTTTTGTTGAATATCTTCAGAATGTTGAGTAGATAAAACAACAGCGTCAATACCCACAATTTTATTATTGTCGTATTGGAAAGTAACCTGACTTTTCGCGTCAGGGCGTAACCATGGCAACGTGCCATTTTTACGAACATCTGCTTGGCGCTGCACTAAGCGGTGTGCATAAGTAATAGGAGCAGGCATTAATACATCAGTTTCGTTGGTTGCATAACCAAACATCAGGCCTTGGTCACCCGCGCCTTGTTCTGATGGGTCAACACGGTCAACACCTTGGTTGATATCGGGCGACTGTTTACCAATCGCACTTAAAACGGCACATGAATTGGCATCAAAGCCCATTTCGGAACTGGTATAGCCAATTTCGCGAACAGTTTTGCGCGTGATTTCTTCAATATCAACCCAAGCGCTGGTGGTGATTTCTCCCCCGACCATTACCATACCTGTTTTGACGTAGGTTTCGCAGGCAACGCGAGCTTTCGGGTCTTGTTCCAGAATAGCATCAAGTACTGCGTCAGAGATTTGATCAGCAATTTTATCTGGATGCCCTTCTGATACAGACTCAGAAGTAAAGAGATGTGTAGCCATGAGATTAATACCTTAAGAATTCGCAAATTTATAATTGGATGTTTTAACATCTAGACGGCTATTTTAGTCCCATACAGTAAAAATTTCTACCTGTATTTATACAAAAAACGAATAGGGACATAAAACAGCAATAGGTAAAGTTTTATCGCAATTTAGTCATTTTGGTTTTGCTTTTTGAGCGTAATAGATGTATAAACTGCGACCGTAACGGATGGTTGTTATTTCCCGTTATATACCAGCAGGATAATATAAAATGACTGCTATCTATCAGGAATGTTTATAAGCTTTTGAATTTCAATAAAAAATAAGGTGATATAGCTTAAATCAACAGGTCAACCTGCCAAAATAGTGCTACCACATTGAAATTTTAAAAGGGTAAACAGTTATATTGGGGGTTAATGGGTAATGATCCATAATCTACTGAATAACAGTATCCAACCGTCATATGCGGACCGCCGCGTGACTTTGGCATTTACTTTCCTGTCATTCTTTACTTCATCACGAAGTTACCGTCACATCTTTAATACACCTTCGAGGCTGAGTCATTAATCTGTCAGCTTAAGGTCGTATATTGTCACTGTTTAGAAGTTCTAAGCACTTTTTATTAAAATCTGAGTATTGCCGTTTCCCCAACATAACTGCCTTGCAGTGTTATGTCTTCACTGACATACATCAGGAAGGAGAACGCGTCACTCACCCCTCCATAAAGGAGTTTATTATGAATGATAATATCGCTCGCAAAATGCGTCAGACGTACAACATCGCGTATTGGGGTGGTGGTTACTATCAGGTGAATGAGCGCGGAAATGTCTGTGTTTGCCCGAACCCTGAGAACCCTGACACCTTTGTTGATTTAGCTGACCTCGTTAATCAGGTTAAAGAAGAGCAGGAGCATTTACGCTTACCTGCACTGTTTTGTTTCCCGCAAATCTTACAGCACCGTTTGCGTTCAATAAACGCAGCATTTAGACGCGCACGTGAGTCTTATGGCTATAAAGGCGATTACTTTTTGGTTTATCCAATAAAAGTTAACCAACAACGCCGAGTCATTGAATCATTAGTTAATTCTGGGGAACCGTTAGGGCTTGAAGCTGGCTCAAAAGCTGAGTTAATGGCAGTTTTAGCGAACGCAGGTAAAACACAAACCGTTATCGTCTGTAATGGATATAAAGACCGTGAATATATCCGATTAGCGTTAATTGGGGAAAAATTGGGTCATAAGGTTTACCTTGTTATCGAAAAAATGTCTGAAATTGAGATGGTGTTAAAAGAAGCGGAAAGCTTAAATGTCACGCCACGCTTAGGGGTTCGCGCCCGTTTGGCTTCTCAAGGCTCAGGTAAGTGGCAAGCAAGTGGTGGTGAAAAATCTAAATTTGGTTTGGCTGCAACCCAAGTATTACAGTTAGTGGAAATTTTACGCAATGCAAATCGCCTAGATAGTTTGCAGTTGCTTCATTTCCATTTAGGCTCTCAGATGGCCAATATTCGCGATATTGCCACTGGTGTCCGTGAATCAGCCCGCTTTTATGTGGAATTGCATCGCTTAGGTGTCAATATCCAGTGCTTTGATGTGGGCGGTGGCCTTGGTGTTGATTATGAAGGCACTCGTTCTCAATCCGATTGCTCCGTCAACTATGGCTTAAATGAATACGCCAACAACGTCATTTGGGCGATTGGGGATGCGTGTGAAGAGTTTAATTTACCGCACCCAACGGTGATCACGGAGTCTGGCCGAGCACTTACCGCTCATCATACCGTTTTAGTCTCCAATGTGATTGGGGTTGAACGCAATGAATTTACCAAAACAACACCGCCACATGAAGATGCACCACGTTCATTAATTTCCTTATGGGAAACCTGGGAGTCGATGCAGCATCAGGGCAATAGCCGTTCATTACGTGAATGGTTGCATGATAGCCAATTCGACTTACAAGAAGCGCACACTCAGTATGCACATGGCGTGTTAGATTTGACTCAACGTGCATGGGCAGAAGAGCTATACCTGAATATTTGCCGTCGTATCCAGCAAGATCTCGACCCAAGCAATCGTGCTCATCGTCCAATCATCGACGAACTGCAAGAGCGCATGGCTGATAAGTTTTATGTGAACTTTTCTTTATTCCAATCGCTGCCAGACTCTTGGGGAATTGACCAAGTGTTCCCAGTATTACCGATTGAAGGGTTAGATAAACCATTAGACCGCCGTGCGGTATTGTTAGATATCACCTGTGATTCTGATGGTATTATTGACCACTACGTTGATGGTGATGGCGTTGAAACCACAATGCCAATGCCGGCTTATGACCCTGAAAACCCGCCGATGATAGGTTTCTTTATGATTGGCGCGTATCAGGAAATTTTAGGAAATATGCATAACTTATTTGGTGATACTGCCGCAATAGATGTCTGGGTTGATAGCCAAGGTAACCTGCGTTACTTGCAAAGTGAAGAGGGCGATTCTGTGGCAGATATGCTGCAATACGTTAAATTAGTCCCTGAAGTCCTATTAGAAAGTTTCACAGAGCAAGTAAAAGGCACGGGTTTGAGTGAGCAGTTGCAAAAAGACTTTGTCGAAGAGTTCGAGAATGGTTTGTATGGGTATACTTATCTCGAAGACGAATAAATGCTCAATGCGCGTTATATTTCGCACCGTCGCGTTGTTGGCTGCATTTGCCAACCCTAGTCACATACTTGTGTATGCTCCTAGGGATTGGCTCATTTTGCCGCCTAGCGACAGCACGAACTATTTAGCGCACTATATGAGTCATAACGTATTAAGATACTGAACAGATAATAACTTTGTGCAAATAATATGATTTGTTTATTATTTATACTGTGCGAAGTTAATTAGGTAAAAACTATTCGAATTGAATATTAAAAGGGCTTGCTAATGGGCCGGCCCGTTTTGAGGAACAGAAATGATTAATAGTACTTTAGGTAATCAAGTTGATAACTCACTGGTTTCTAACGCATTTGGTTTCTTACGTTTTCCGCTGAATTTTCAGCCTTATAGCTCAGATGCAGAGTGGGTGATCACCGGTGTACCGTTTGATATGGCAACCTCTGGTCGTGCTGGTAGCCGTCATGGGCCAGCTGCAATTCGCCAAGTTTCTACGAACCTTGCGTGGGAAAGCCACCGCTGGCCATGGAACTTTAAGTTAACTGAACGTTTAAATGTGGTTGACTGTGGTGACGTGGTATTTGCTTTCGGTGATGCGCAAGATATGAGTGACAAACTGCAAGCCCATACTGAAAAACTGCTTGAATCAGGTAAACGTTGCTTGACCTTTGGTGGCGACCACTTCGTTACATTGCCATTGCTGCGTGCTCATGCGAAACACTTTGGGAAAATGGCCTTAGTTCATTTCGATGCACATACAGATACTTACGGTAATGGTAGCAAGTTTGACCACGGAACCATGTTCTATCATGCGCCAAAAGAAGGCCTAATCGACCCAAATCATTCAGTGCAAATTGGTATTCGTACTGAACATGACAGCGACAATGGTTTTACTGTACTGGATGCAGCTCAGGTGAATGATCGCAGTGTGGATGACATGGTTGCACAGATCAAAGAGATTGTTGGCGATATGCCTGTTTATCTGACTTTCGATATTGACTGCCTTGACCCTGCCTTTGCGCCGGGAACGGGAACCCCTGTTATTGGTGGTTTAACGTCAGATCGTGCATTGAAATTATTGCGTGGAATACAGTCATTAAATATCGTGGGTATGGATTTAGTGGAAGTCGCTCCCGCTTATGACCAATCTGAGATCACAGCATTAGCCGCCGCATCTATCGCATTAGAAATGTTATATATTCAAGCCGCTAAAAAATAAACAATTTAACGTTTACGCGAACAAAAGCCACCTACTCGGTGGCTTTTTTATATTCAAACCTCATTAAATTGTTTATTAATCGTATAAAGTTAAAGGAATAGCATTTTTTGTTTATCTTATTGAGAATGATTTTTATTAAAGATTATCTTCGAATTTCATTATTCATACCTTTTTCTTTGGTAAATAAAAAATATTCACAGTCTCAATAGTGAAATGTTTTTTATTAGTTAGGAATAGTAGGTAAAAATCATTACTTTGTAACTTGTTGTTATTATTGTTAACTTATGAGGATTGGTGGACTAGTCAATTTGGCTATTATTCAGTAGGAGATAAGTATGGCGTTAAATAATAAAGTTATTTTAGTTACTGGTGCAGCGCAGGGTATTGGTCGTGGTATCGCACTGCGTTTAGCGAAAGAAGGGGCTGATATCGCATTGGTGGATTTGAAAAAAGACAAACTCCAAGATGTTGCCAAAGAAATTGAAGCATTAGGCCGTAAAGTTACCACATTTGCTGCAGATATCAGTCAGCGTGACCAAGTCTTTGCCGCGGTGGCTCATGCAGAAGCGGAGTTAGGTGGTTTTGATGTAATGATTAACAACGCAGGGATTGCACAAGTTAAGCCAATCGCTGATGTTCGCCAAGAAGATATGGATTTAATCTTCAAAATTAACGTAGATGGCACCATGTGGGGTATTCAAGCCGCGAGCGAGAAATTCCAAGAACGTAAACATAAAGGGAAAATCATCAATGCATCCTCTATTGCAGGGCATGATGGTTTCGCGATGTTAGGTGTGTACTCTGCAACTAAATTTGCGGTTCGTGCGTTAACCCAAGCCGCGGCCAAAGAATACGCAAGCTCAGGTATAACGGTGAATGCGTATTGCCCTGGTATTGTTGGTACTGATATGTGGGTGGAAATCGATGAGCGCTTCGCTGAAATTACAGGCGCGCCAAAAGGTGAAACTTACAAAAAATATGTTGAAGGGATCGCGCTTGGTCGTGCTCAAACCCCTGATGATGTCGCGGGTCTAGTGGCATTCTTAGCAAGCGATGACTCTGACTATATTACTGGTCAATCTATTTTGACTGACGGTGGGATTGTCTATCGTTAATTCACTCATGTGAATTTAGGGTGTAAATAATAGCCGCGATGAATAACTCATCGCGGTTTTTGCTTATGCAGCGTGCTGCTGAATATCGGCTAAAATAGCTTCCGCTTGTGTCCAAAGTAGTGAGCCTCCCTCATCGCTTAATAAATGATGTTGGCAATTGGGAAAACGGCTGGCTAATATTTTGCCAAAATCAGGGGAATGGACTGTGCTCATATCGAGTTCGCCATACCATAAAGAGACGGGCACGCAGGTCGTTTCAGGGGCGAATTCCCATTTCTGCAATGCAATTAATAAGTCTTGAACATAACCTTGGTTGCCTTGGGCGAAAGCACGTCGCATGCAATGGCTATATGCCTCAAGGAAATGTTCTTCATTGTAGAGTTGTTGGTCGATTTCTGCACTGCAATTAAGAATAAACGCCAATAGCCACTCACCAGTGACATTTTTTAATAGCCAGTCAGACAGCGCTTCAGGGCTGTTAAGGGCTTGCTCTTGCATGTTCACGATATCAGCACTGAGTATTGCGCGAGTTGCAGGGTATTCAAATTGGTCTTGCCCTGACACAATAGACAGTGAGATAGGTTGGCAATAGTGAGCGATAGCCATGGCAAAAACAGCACCTTGAGAAAAACCGATGACAGAATATTGAGTAATGGACTGCTTATCTAACAGTGCTTGAACATCCATAGCAAAATTTTTAAATGATTTTTCAGGGTGAAATGTTGACTCACCAAGCCCCGCACGTTCAGGAACAATCAAACGAATATTCAGTTGTTCGAGTAAATCCAAACCAAATCCTAATGAACCACTCATACCCGCACCGGTACAAAAAATAACAGGAAAGCCTGTTTTAGGGCCCGACTCAAACCAGCAAAATTGACGGCTATCAGGTAATTGCATCGTGTGTTGATGTGGGTTGGTCAGTGGCGCGTTATACATGGTGAATTCCTAACACAAAGCAGGTACAGATGGGTGATAAGATAGGTCAGTTAATAATTATTAAAACTGGCATTGTTATAGTTGCAATTTTAAAGTATTAAATAGGTAAAATGCAAAATATTCGCTTAATAAATATCAATTCATTCACAAGAGGATCGTCAAATGGCATTTTCCGAATCAGAAAAACAGATTTTATTGGCTGTCAAAGGTGTTGGCCCCATGGTGATTAGCCGTTTAGAACAAATGGGGTTTAGTTCACTCGCACAATTAAGTGAAGCCTCCTATGATGAAATTTTAATTTCTGGAGCCGCATTAACAGGCTCAAGCTGCTGGAAAAATAGCCCACAAGCAAAAAAAGCGGTAGAAGGGGCTATTTTAGCGGCTAAACAAGCGGTTAGATTGCCATCTTAATCAGTTTGGTTTCTGGTTTTCCATTTCTTACTGCGCAAGATATTGAGAACTTGCACTGCCATAGAAAAAAACATAGCAAAATAAATGTAGCCTTTAGAAACATGGACTTGAACACTTTCAAGCAGCAATGTGAAGCCAACTAAAATCAAAAATGATAAGGCCAAGATTTTTACGGAAGGGTAACGTTCAACAAAGTCGCCAATGGGTTTGGCCGCAAGCATCATAATGAGTACAGCGATGACCACTGCTGCCATCATGATAAATAAGTGGTCTGAAAGCCCCACCGCGGTGATCACTGAATCTAAACTGAAGATAATGTCTAATAAAGCAATTTGTACGATAGCGCTCCAAAATGAGCTCACTTTCTTATTGGCTAGATTATTTTCACCTTCTCCTTCAATGGTTTCAAAAATTTCTTGGCTTGCTTTCCAAATAAGGAATATTCCACCTGCGCATAATATGAGATCGCGTGCAGATACCACATGGTCAGCAACTGTAAAAAGTGGGGTGGTAAGGCGTGATAACCAAGCAATCGAAGCCAATAGCGCAAGGCGCATCACCATTGCTGCAATAAGGCCTGTCCGTCTGGCACTATTTTGCTGGTGGCTCGGAAGCTTGCTCACCACAATACTCAGAAAAATAATATTATCGATGCCTAGGACAATTTCTAATATGGTTAGGGTGGCAAGTGCCATCCATGCATTGGGGTCGAGTATCCACTCAAACATCTGTGCACCTTCTACAATGAAACAGTGATAAATTTTTATCGTCTGCTTTGGTACAGGCGACACCTTGTTGATTAAGATAAACTAAAATGCCGTGCTAACAGCGGGCCTGTAAAATCCTTTTTTAGATAAAAGCCACGAGGTAGCGTCATAATAGGTTGACCAAACTCACCAATAGCTTCAGTTAATGCTTTATTGTTCGCCGCTTTAGGACGGATCTGTAATACCTGCCCATGACGTGCAGTGATACTTTCCACTTTGCCTAACACAATGAGATCCATTAACTCTTCCCAATCTTGTCGTAGTAACTGCTCTTCTAAGGGGGAGGGGCTCCAGATTAATGGGTTTGCGACTCGGCGCTGTGAGAGCGGAATTTGCCTTTCCCCTTCGATAGGAAACCATAAAATACGGGATAGTTTGCGGCGAACATGGCTATTTTCCCATGTTAAGCCGCTATTTCCCGTTAACGGTGCAACAGAAACAAAGGTGGTTTCGAGTGGAGCACCATGACGGTCAATAGGAATAGTTTTTAATTCAATACCAATATGGGCGAAATCTTGCTCTGCCTTACTTCCCGCGTTCGCGCCTAAATAATATTCCAATAACATGCCAACCCAGCCTTTGTCTCGCTTGAGATCAGGAGGAATAGGGATCGCTGCATGTTGGGCGAGTTCACCAAGCGTGTAGCCAGCAAGAGCTTGCGCTCGGGCCATTAAGGTCGCTTCGTTATCTGGTGGTGGCGGTGCAATAAATGGCGTCATGGTTTGAATAGTAATGTATAAAAAGTAGCCAGTGGAAATACATATAACTTAAGAAGTATAACACTTTTTCTATGGTATTTTTAACCATATGATATATATGAATATAATGTTATTTATTCATCTGAATTATAAATTATTACAGAGGTTATTCAAGTTCATCCCAAGATAATCACAGGATCATGCACTAGGTTATCCACAGGATTTCTGGATAACTGTGAAAAATCGAGATTACTGTGTGTATTTACAGCCTTGACGAAACGGTTTTTATGACGAGAGTCACAGAATATGAGTAAGTTAAGCACATATCTTGTGGATAAATACAACGTTGTTTGATCTTTGCTCAGTTGAAGTCTTAGGCATTTTAGTAAAAAAAATAGTCAGTGGATAAACTGATTTTTCGTTATTTATTTATTTGATTTATCAGTGATTATTTAATTTTTCTTTTTTCTGATAAAAAAGTGATTTGGGGATATACCCTGATTACCATGAGGTTGTTCACATGGATATCCACAGAAAAAGTGAATAACATCCTTATTATTCATTTTATCTGTTCATAACTATCAATATTTTGTTAGGTTATCCTCAGAAGGTTTAAACCAGGCGGATTTAAAATCAAACCAGCCAAAGGTGTTCATCCGTACACCGCGCATGGTGTTTTGGCCTTGCAGTTCGAGCCAATGATGAAAGATGGGGTGAAAAATTTGTGAGTCAATTAAGCTTTCACACCAAGCTTCAACATCTAATTGGTTATTACGCCATAGATTGAGTTCATCACTGAGGGGGTTATTAAGGCACTGACGTAACAACGGCATTTCGTACAAGGTTGCAAAAATGGAAAACTCAAGAGGTTTAAAAAAGTTAGCGGTTGTTAACCAGATATCACTTTGCCCATTGCCATTAAACCAATCATCGTAATCAATAATATTGATCTTGAGCTCCACACCTTGTTGCTGCAACACGCGTTTCATGATTTGGCTAATCGCATAGAACTCATGGTGGTTGCGATAAAAAGTGACAGTTAGCTCTGTTAAATCTTCAGGCTTAGGGAACAAGGTTAGCATTTTACTGTGGTGCCAATGGAGTAACAGGCCATAAGCAGGGGCCCAATGGCGCTGATAAAACGGCTCACAGTGGGCAAGCAGGTTAATTGGGGTTAAAAAGCTACACAACCATTTACGGACATCTTCACGCTGAGTAATGGTTGAACGCTGGTCCATTAACAGAAAATAACAGCCTTCTTCCATACGGCTTTCGAGCGAGCCATTATGGTGCTTATCACCATCCATTTTTAATGTCGTACAAACCATTTGTTCTGAGAGTTCAGGAACCACCCAAATAGTCACTTCATCAAGCAGCGCACGATAACCAAAATAGCGGTCAAAAGCCGTAATAGTGAGTTTTTGTGGCAAGTTTTTTTCCACTTGATAAGGACCCGTGCCGATTGGGCAACGGCTAAAATTTTCTAGGCTCTCCCACTCCTTCGGTAAAATAGCCGCATGATGGCTGCCTAACAACCAAGGCAGTTGTTTATCAGGCTCACTTAACGTGATATCAATAACATAAGGGTGTGGTGAGCTGACGGATTGTATATGAGAGAACAGAGGCCAACAGGTTTTTAAGCGTAAAAGGGAATAGATAATATCGTCAGCAACCATTTCTCGCCCATGATGGAAATAAATAGCGGGGCGTAAATAGAAACGCCATTGGGTCTCATTGACGGACTGCCAATGGTGGGCAAGGCCATTTTCCACTTCCCCTTTTTCCTCATTTATATGGGTAAGGCCATTAAATATTTGGCTCATTAAGTGAATTTCTGAGCGGCGCATTGGCGCACCGGGAAGCAGTGTCGGAAAATCACGATAATAAATAATCCGTAATAAGTTTTTACCTTGTCGATAGCTGCGTTCCAGTTCAGACAATACCATTTGGCGAATGGTTTCCTTATCACCAACCAGTGCAACCAATTTCTCAATACTTTCTTCTTTGAGTAATTGTTCAGCCTGTGCCTGTTGTAGCTCTAAGCCATTAACATGGAAAATAAGAGTGGAGCGCTTTCCTCGACCAGACTCTGCTTGCCAGCTAAGCCAACCGTGTGATTGCATATTATTAAGCAGTGTCCGAACATGACGGCGAGAGCAAAACAGCGTATCAGCGATATCTTGCAGCGTTGTTTCACTGTCTTGGCCCTGAAAATGTTGCCAGAGACGAATAAATTGGGTTTGTAATCGCGAATTAGACATAAAAGAGGAACTCCGGCAAAAAACACATCAATTTTAATTTCCTAAAATCTCACGATAATAGAAGGCAGTAAGTAGCTCGTTTGGTCTGCATGTTGCCGACCGACTCCCCCATTTAGAGTAATGGTGTTTATCACCGAGCCGGTTTTTACCGGCTTTTTTTTATTTTTTCGTCATATTTTGCGCCGTGGCTGTGTTGGCTGCGCTCAGCTATCGCCGTCACATACTTATTTTTTCGTCATATTTTGCGCCGTGGCTGTGTTGGCTTCACTCCGCTACCCTAGTCACATACTGGTGTATGCTCCTAGGGATATCCTCGTTTGCCGCCTTGCCACAACACAAACTATTTAGAAAAAATAGTTAAGTAAAAGTAAAAGTAAAAGTAAATTTTGTGGTGGGCAAAATATTTAGGTTAATTATACAGGAAAAATTTAATGAGGAAGCAGTTTGGGAGAGTAAATTTGTTAAGAAGGATTAATTCCGCATTTTTGAGATGAAAAGCGGCTATATAACAAAAAATGTGAGATAAAAGAGGAACTACGCCCACCAAAGTAGGCGTAGAAAAGGATTTATTGCATAAATGATGGGATCTTGCTTTCAAAATCCTTGATTTGGTCGACATATTGCAGTGTCAAACCAATGCTATCCAAACCATTCATCATGCAGTGGCGGCGGAAGCTGTCGATTTCAAAATGATAGGTTTTATCTCCTGCGGTCACGGTTTGGGCTTCTAAGTCCACCGTAAATTGGCAACCTTCATGGCTATTAACATAATTAAACAGCTCATCCACTTCGGTTTCACTTAATTTAATTGGTAATAATTGGTTATTGAACGAGTTACCATAAAAAATATCAGCAAAACTTGGGGCGATAACCACTTGAATACCAAAGTCAGTTAATGCCCAAGGTGCGTGCTCACGGGATGAACCGCAACCAAAGTTTTCGCGAGCTAATAAAATACTTGCCCCTTTGAAAACCGGTTTATTTAATACGAAATCAGGATTAGGCTGTTGCCCGTTCTCATCTAAAAAACGCCAGTCATTAAACAAATGTTGGCCAAAACCCGTCCGCGTGACTTTTTGTAAAAATTGCTTAGGGATAATGGCATCAGTATCAACATTTGCTGCATCTAAAGGAGCGACAATCCCGACGTGTGTAATAAACTTTTCCATCATTTTCTCCTTAGATTTGAATATCACGTACATCAGCAAAATGGCCATTAATCGCCGCAGCGGCTGCCATTGCTGGGCTAACCAAGTGGGTACGACCAGCACGACCTTGGCGGCCTTCAAAGTTACGGTTACTGGTTGATGCACAGCGCTCGCCTGGGTTTAAACGGTCATTATTCATCGCTAAACACATGGAGCAGCCCGGCAAGCGCCATTCAAAGCCTGCTTCAATAAAGATTTTATCCAAACCTTCTTGCTCAGCTTGGGCCTTAACAGGGCCAGATCCGGGAACAACAATGGCTTGTACGCCATTCGCCACTTTTTTGCCTTTGGCAATTGCAGCGGCAGCACGTAAATCTTCAATACGTGAATTCGTACATGAGCCAATAAAGACTTTATCAATTTTGACGTCAGATAATTTAATGCCAGACTCTAACCCCATGTAAGCTAATGCTTTTTCAGCAGATGCTCGCTCAACGGGGTCTGCAAATGACTCAGGAGCAGGGATCGGTTGGTTGATGGCAATCACCTGCCCAGGGTTGGTTCCCCAAGTGACTTGTGGCGCGATGCTACTAGCCTGAATTGTGATGATTTTATCGAACTTAGCATCGTCATCGGTTTTTAATGTTTTCCAATAAGCAACTGCATCGTCCCATTGTTGGCCTTTAGGTGCAAATTGGCGGCCTTTCATATAGGCAAAGGTGGTTTCATCCGGTGCGATAATCCCGGCTTTTGCGCCTAACTCGATAGCCATATTACACACTGTCATACGGCCTTCCATACTCAAGTTTTCGATGGCTTCACCACAAAATTCAACAATATAGCCAGTACCGCCTGCGCTGCCAGTTGTACCGATAATGGCTAGCACGATATCTTTTGCGGTAATACCTGCTGGAGCTTTGCCTACGACTTCAATTTTCATTGTTTTAGCGCGTGCTTGTTTCAGCGTTTGAGTCGCCATCACGTGCTCAACTTCAGATGTGCCGATACCAAAAGCTAATGAGCCAAATGCGCCGTGTGTTGCGGTGTGGGAATCGCCACATACAATGGTCATACCGGGCAAAGTAATACCTTGCTCAGGCCCCATCACATGGACAATACCTTGGTATGGGTGATTCAAATCATACAAAGTTACGCCGAACTCTTTACAGTTCTTCATTAATTCTTGCATTTGAATGCGGGCCATATCACCACAAGCATTGATATCTTTGGTTTGTGTCGATACGTTGTGATCCATTGTTGCAAATGTTTTACTTGGCTGATGCAACGGGCGGTTTTTAGTTCTCAAACCGTCAAAGGCTTGAGGTGATGTCACTTCATGCACCAAATGGCGATCGATATAAATCAAAGGGATTTCATTTTCGACCTCACGGACAACGTGGGCATCATACAATTTTTGATATAAAGTCTTGGCCATGTTAAACCCCTTCTGCAATATAACGAGCAATAATATCGCCCATTTCACTGGTACTTATTGACTGACCTGCACCTGCTAAGTCTGATGTTCTATAACCTTCTTCTAAGGCTTTATTGACTGCGCGTTCGATGGCATCTGCGGCATCGGCTTGGTCTAAGCTAAATCTTAACAGCATGGAAGCAGATAAAATTTGTGCGATTGGGTTAGCAATATTTTTTCCAGCAATATCTGGTGCAGAGCCGCCCGCAGGTTCATACAAACCAAATCCTGCTTCATTCAAGCTCGCAGAAGGCAGCATGCCCATGGAGCCAGTGATCATCGCACATTCATCAGAAATGATATCGCCGAACAAGTTAGAACATAACACCACATCAAACTGAGATGGGGCTTTGATCATTTGCATGGCTGCGTTATCAATATACATATGGCTGAGTTCAACATCTGGATATTCTTTTGCGATTTGATTGACCACTTCACGCCATAATACTGAGCTTTGCAATACGTTTGCTTTGTCAATTGATGTGACTTTGTTATTACGTTTGCGAGCCGATTCAAACGCAATACGTGCAATGCGCTCGATTTCATAGCGGTGATAAACTTCAGTATCAAATGCATACTCTTCTTGGCCTTCACCTTTACGGCCTTTGGGTTGACCGAAGTAAATCCCACCGGTTAATTCACGCACACAAAGAATATCAAAGCCTTGAGCTGCGATGTCTGCACGTAATGGGCAAAATGCTTCTAATGCTTGATATAAACGAGCAGGGCGTAAATTACTGAATAATTTAAAATGCTTACGTAAAGGTAATAATGCACCACGCTCAGGCTGGCTGTCGGGTGGCAAGTGTTCCCATTTCGGCCCACCGACAGAACCAAATAAGACAGCATCCGCTTCCTCACAACCTTTTACAGTGGCCTGTGGTAATGGCTCACCGTGTTTGTCGATTGCCGCACCGCCCACATCATACTCAGTGGTGTTGATTGTTACTGCAAAACGTTTGCTGATAGCAGCTAAAACCTTGTGAGCTTGCGCCATCACTTCTGGACCGATGCCATCACCCGGTAATACGGCAATTTTATAACTAGACATTGTTAAACAGCTTCCTTTGTGTTTGATTGTGATTCTTGATTTATTTTTTGTTTTTCTTTTTCAACTTGCTCTGAGCGCCAAATGCTATTCAACACATGCACCATGGCTTTTGCTGATGATTCGACGATATCTGTCGCTAACCCCATCCCGTGGAACTTACGGTTATGGCACTCAACCACGATATCCACTTGGCCTAATGCATTTTCACCGTGGCCTTTAGCCGATAACTGATAAGAGACTAATTTCATAGGGAATTGGGTAATGTTGCTGATGGCTTGATAGATGGCATCAACAGGGCCATTGCCGGTTGCCGCTTCAGATTTTACTTCATCGCCACACTGCATTTTGACTGTCGCTGTTGCGACGATACTCGAGCCTGATTGTGTACTGAAATAGTCCATGACGAAGTGGTCAGTCTCATCTTGTTGTTTTGTGAAGAAAGCCAAAGCTTCTAAGTCATAGTCAAAGACTTGGCCTTTTTTATCGGCTAAATTCAAAAATGCAGTATACAATTCATCCAATTTGAAATCTTTACCTTCGTGATACCCCATCTCCTCCATACGGTGCTTAACAGCGGCGCGGCCAGAACGTGAGGTTAAATTCAATTGCTGTTCTTTTAAACCAATGGACTCTGGCGTCATAATTTCGTAGGTTTCACGGTTTTTCAGCACACCATCTTGGTGAATTCCTGATGAGTGAGCAAATGCGTTGCTGCCGACAACCGCTTTATTGGCTGGGATTGGTGTATTACATAATTGGCTAACTAATTGGCTGGTACGGTAAATTTCTTTGTGATTAATATTGGTATGCACATTCAACATTTGTTCGCGCAATTTAATGGCCATAATCACTTCTTCTAATGCCGTATTACCTGCGCGTTCACCTAAGCCGTTGATGGTACCTTCTACTTGGCGGGCACCGGCTTGCACGGCACTGATTGAGTTAGCAACGGACATCCCTAAATCATCATGGCAATGAACAGAAATAACGGCTTTATCAATATTAGGTACTCGGTTATACAAATCAGTGATAATACCACCAAACTGGTAAGGTGTTGTATAACCGACAGTATCTGGAATGTTAATCGTGGTTGCGCCTGCATTAATCGCGGTTTCTACAATGCGGCACAAATTGTCGGGATCAGTACGGCCAGCGTCTTCACAGGAGAATTCAACGTCGTCGGTATAGCGTCTAGCGCGCTTGATGGAGTTGATTGCCATATCCATTACACCATCAAATGATTTATTTAATTTTTTCTCCATATGCAAGTTGGAGGTGGCTAAGAAAATATGAATACGGAAAGCTTCGGCAACTTTTAATGACTCGGCGGCCACATCAATATCATTTTCAATACAACGCGCTAATGCACAAATTCGGCTATTTTTTATTTCTCTCGCGATAGTTTGAACGGATTCGAAGTCACCCGGTGAAGAGACTGGGAAACCAGCTTCAATGATATCAACGCCTAAACGCTCTAATGCGAAGGCGATTTGTAATTTTTCTCTGACTGACAAACTTGCCTGTAATGCCTGCTCACCGTCGCGTAAGGTGGTATCGAAGATAATGACTTGGTTGCTCATATTGTGTTCCTCATATCGAATTTTGTTTTTACTTAGCGTTATGTTCTTCCAAAGCCGCAGGCATAAAAAAACCCGCGGGTTGCGCGGGTTCTTCATGTTTGTGGACAGTTTGTTTCTATTTTTCGTCCATAAGCATACCGCGCAAATTTAATGCGAGTAGTAGTAGGCTTAGTAGGCGAATAGAAAATGTCATTTTAACTGTCTCTCTTGAGTATCTTAATCAAACTGTATTTATTGATACGTTATCTTAAAGTTAATGTCAATCATAGATTTTTAGCATATTTTTACCAATCATGAATTATGGCTCGCGCTTGGTGGTTGTTGCTATTTTTTTGGTGTATCTCTTCTGTTTTATCTGGATTTCTATGTAGTTATAAGGGTAAAATTCTTTCGTTAAGTGTGGTTGAGTGTTGTTTTGATTAAACTCATTGATTTTTATGTGGTTTTTATTGTTTTGATGTGAAATGAGACTCAATACAGGGAATAAATCATCTTCGCCAATGCTTTTTAATTAAGTTAATTATCTAATAAATGAGTATTTAAAAAATAATCTGATAATGAGAATATTTATTGATTCTAAATGCGATTTATTATGATTTCTTGCAAAAATTGCTTTATTATTTTTATGGTGAGTGAGCGAAAGGCTAATAAGTGGTTATCATTCATTATGTTGATGAATATTTACGTTTTATAATGATATTTATACTGCAAGTTTAATTAATAGGTTAAGTAATATAAACGTCGTTTTAATAAATGCAGGGAAAGCGAAATAGCTTATTATCTATAAGTTGTTTTAAGAATAATATTTAATGAATTTATATATTCGTCGGTTTTTAAGATGAATGACTCTTTTCGTTAATGAAAAATGATAAATATATTAGTGGAGTAAAAAATGACTGATTTTGATACAATATCAACAGCTAAAAAAGACAGTAGCGATATTCATTTGCGTAATGTTGACCTCAACCTATTAACGGTTTTTGACGTAGTGATGCAGATGCAAAACGTAACAAAAGCGGCGCAAGTTCTAGGGATGTCTCAGCCAGCAGTGAGTAATGCAGTTTCACGTTTAAAATCAATGTTTAATGATGAATTGTTTGTGCGCTATGGGCGTGGTATTCAGCCGACATCTCGTGCTAAGCAACTGTTCGGGCCTATTAGGCAAGCATTACAATTAGTTCATAATGAGTTACCTAGTGCAGGCTTTAATCCGCAAAATAGTGAGCGAGTATTTAATTTATCTATTTGTTCGCCATTAGACATTCGTCTGGCTGCTATTATTGTCGAAAAATTTAAGGTAGTCTCGCCTAATATTAATATAGTTATCCACTCTTTCATGGATAATAAGATTGCTCATCAATTAAAATACCAAGAAATGGATTTTTTCCTTGGCTATAACCAATTAGAAAAGGCAGAGTTCCAACATCAAGTTTTATTTGATGATGAATTGGTCTTAGTAGTTGCAAATCATCATCCACGTATTGGTAATTCAATTTCTGAAATTGAACTAAATAATGAACGTCATGCCATTATGTCGATGGATAACATGGGGTCATTTAGTAAACCTTATTACAATAATACTGAGTTATCGCATACGATTAGCTATCAAGGTACTGACTTAAATAGTGTATTGAGCATTGTTGCTCAAACGGATCTCGTGGCTATTGTACCCAAATGGCTAGTGGGTCATTACTTTGGCCAACTAAAATTACGTACATTAACATTACCTTGGCTTAGGGACTCACTACCTTGCTATTTAACGTGGCATGAATCAACGGTTAGAGATAAAGGCCATCAATGGATGAAATCTCAATTTAACCAATTGATTGAAGAACTCCCTGAACAAGCCGCAGCAGCGTAGAACGCCTATTTAAACATTGTGAGAGGTTGTAGGCTGTCCTAGACATGATGAAAAATAAATAGTCATTTTGTTAAGGCTTACAATCTCTATGTTCTTGCAGACGCACTTATAAATATACACACCAATAAGGTAATTAACTCATTATAGTTAGCCCTATGATGTGTTTTGTTGCAGACATAACATTTGCAAAAAATTTACATATAAATGCTTTTCACGCATCTCTTTAGTCGATACACTGCGAATATTCAGCTAACACTTGTAAGCTGAAATAATAAGAATGGTTAAGTGCTTGTGAATGTGCCGGGTAACTTATATCGATAATGACTTATAGGGAATACACTTTGATTACTGAAAATCTATATCCATACCACTTGGTTAATCGCTTACGTAGCAGGGTCACTGCACACGAATCAGCGAACCGGATAGCTTTCAGTCAATGGGATAACGGGCAACGAAGCTCATTAACGTGGGGTGAGGTAGGCGATCGTACATCAGCGATTTCTCTGCGTCTCTTAGCATTAAACGTTATCGCACAAGAAAATATTGGGTTATTTGCCCATAACAGTATGAACTGGTCATTGGTTGACTTTGCCGCGCTACAAATTAGGGCAGTCACGGTGCCACTTTATGCAACTAGCAGTATCGAGCAAGCCGCGTATATTATTAATGACGCGAATATTAGAGTGCTGTTTGTTGGGGACGATGCGCAATATCAAGTTGCATGCCAATTACCCGCTCTTTGCCCTCAATTAACGACGATTGTTGTGATGAATGACAATGTTGAGTTAGCTGATATCTCAATCGACACATTGCATTTATCCACCTTTATGGCGCAATCACAAGCGACATACCAAGCAGAACTTGATGAACGCATCGCTGCACATAATCTCAGTGATTTATTCACCATCATCTATACATCAGGCACCACCGGAGAACCAAAAGGCGTTATGTTGGATTACTACAACATGGCTGCGCAACTGTATCTCCATGACGAACGATTACAACTAACTGCGGATGATGTCTCTTTAAGTTTCTTACCACTTTCACATGTTTTTGAACGTGCGTGGAGCTTTTACGTTATGCACGTCGGCGCACTAAACGTTTATTTAACGGACACGAATCAGGTCCGGGAAGCGTTAGCTGAGATAAAACCAACAGTGATGTGTGCGGTTCCTCGTTTTTATGAAAAAGTTTATTCAGCAATACAAAGTAAAGTAGCAAAAGCGCCTCTAGTGCGTAGAGCGCTATTTCGCTGCGCAATATCTCTTGGCAAGCAGCGTGTGAAAGCCTTAGCCAAAGGCCGCAAACCCTCTTTTGTTAACCGCGCTATTTTCCCGATAGCCGATAAACTGGTTCTCAATAAAATTCGTGAAGGGTTAGGTGGACGAATTCGCTTCATGCCAGCCGCAGGCGCTCGTCTAGATGACGATGTGATTGCGTTTTTCCTTTCCGCAGGGGTAAACATCAAATATGGCTATGGTATGTCAGAGACCTGCGCCACGGTATCTTGCTGGGAAGAGGGCAAATACCCATTAGGCTCGATTGGTACACCGCTATCTTCTGTTTCAGTGCGTATTGGCAGGGACGATGAAATACAAGTGAAAGGGCCGGTGGTTATGAAAGGCTATTACAACCGCCCGATTGAAACCTTAGATACGTTTACAGCAGATGGCTGGCTTAAAACGGGTGATGCAGGGAAAATTGACGAACAAGGCAATTTATATATTACAGATAGACTAAAAGATTTAATGAAAACGTCTAACGGAAAATATATTGCACCACAAATGATTGAAGGCGTATTAGGGCAAGACAAGTTTATTGAACACATTGCAGTCATTGCTGATGCACGCAAGTTTGTTTCAGCGCTGATCGTACCTTGCTATGAGAGCCTAGAAGAATATGCGAACTCAATAAATTTGAAATATCGGGATCGTTTAGAACTCTTAAAAGACTCGAATATTGTGGCATTATTTGAAAACCGTTTAAGAGATTTACAGAAAAATATCGAAAACTTCCACCAAGTTAAGCGCTTTACTTTGTTACCCACAACTTTTTCAATGGAAAAAGGCGAATTAACACCGACTTTAAAGCTGCGACGTAAAATTATTTCTGAGCGCTATCAATTAGAAATTGAATCAATGTACAAAGAATAATTTATAACTTAAGTAACCTGGCTTACCCGTATTATGGGTAGGCTGGGCCTTGTTTTTGTTCTATTTTTATCAATTTATTCAGATAATCGCTTAATATCACAATTTTAACGGTGCCAACTAATTAAATTGGCACTGTATTTTCATTCATACCAGTCATTTTTCCTCCCATTATTTTTATCTGCAGTCAATTTATCTATCAAATACCCATGTTCAAGATGATGTGAAAGTTTCGTGATCCTTGCACTGAAATGGTGTTTGCTTCGTTTCAGCCAGAGCGATATGTTAATAGCACGAATTTCATAATTTAAATGATAAAAATAAAGGGGTAGATCATACCTCTTCACTTGCAAATAATGTCTGGGGGCAAACTCATGGAGATGTTGTCGGGAGCGGAAATGGTCGTCAAATCGTTGATTGACCAAGGAGTAAAGCACGTGTTTGGTTATCCAGGCGGTGCAGTATTAGATATTTATGATGCACTTCATACAGTTGGCGGGGTAGAACACATATTAGTGCGTCATGAACAGGCTGCGGTGCATATGGCTGATGGTTATGCACGTTCAACAGGGGATGTGGGGGTCGTGTTAGTGACATCCGGCCCTGGGGCAACGAATGCTATTACTGGTATTGCGACCGCGTATATGGATTCTGTACCGATGGTGGTGTTATCGGGGCAGGTCGCAAGCTCGCTAATTGGTAATGATGCGTTCCAAGAGTGCGACATGGTTGGGATCTCAAGGCCAATAGTTAAACACAGTTTTTTAATTAAAAGCGCAGAAGAAATTCCTGAAACTATTAAGAAGGCTTTTTATATTGCGGCAAGTGGGCGCCCCGGTCCTGTAGTGATTGATTTCCCTAAAGACACCGTTAACCCTGCCTTAAAGTTTGCTTACCGTTATCCCGAAAACGTTTCTTTGCGTTCTTATAACCCAACGTTGCAAGGTCACAAAGGGCAAATCAAAAAAGCATTAACCAAATTGGTTTCGGCAAAAAAACCAGTTTTCTATATTGGCGGGGGTGCGATTAACGCGAATTGCTCTGCTGAACTTATTGAGTTGGCAGAAAAACTGCAATTACCAGTGGTATCAACCTTAATGGGATTAGGGGCTTTCCCAGAAACTCACAAGCAGTCTGTCGGGATGCTTGGAATGCATGGAACATACGAAGCCAACAAGGTTATGCACAACTCTGATGTGATTTTTGCCGTTGGGGTTCGTTTTGATGATAGAACAACGAACAATTTAGAAAAATACTGCCCAAATGCGACAGTCATTCAAATTGATGTTGACCCAACGTCTATTTCAAAAACAGTTAATGCGGATATCCCAATCGTGGGTGATGCGAAACTCACATTAAAGCAAATGTTAGGTCAGTTAGACCAAGCTTCAGCTAAACAAGATAGCCAAGCACTCACCTCATGGTGGAAAGAAATTGAACAATGGCGTAGTAAACAATGCTTACGCTACGAAACAAGCCAAACCAAAGTTAAACCACAACAAGCCATTGAAATGATTTACCGTTTAACAAAAGGTGAAGCCTATGTGACGTCTGACGTTGGGCAGCACCAAATGTTTGCTGCATTGTATTATCCCTTTGATAAACCTCGCCATTGGATAAACTCAGGAGGGCTTGGAACGATGGGATTTGGTTTGCCTGCCGCATTAGGGGTGAAATTAGCGCATCCAAAATCAACCGTTGTCTGTGTGACGGGGGATGGCAGCATCCAGATGAACATCCAAGAGCTTTCAACCGCTCTGCAATATGGCTTACCGGTTTTGGTTCTCAATTTAAACAACGGTTTCTTAGGTATGGTAAAGCAGTGGCAGGATATGATTTATCAAGGCCGTCACTCACAATCCTACATGCAGTCATTGCCTGATTTCATCAAGTTAGCGCAAGCGTATGGCCACGTTGGTATTTCAATATCAACACCTGATGAACTGGAAGAAAAACTAAAACAAGCCCTTGTTGAAGTGAATGAAAATCAGCGATTAGTCTTCGTTGATGTCAATATTGATGAAACTGAGCACGTTTATCCAATGCAGATCCGTGGTGGTGCAATGGATGAAATGTGGTTGAGCAAAACAGAGAGGACCTGATCATGCGTCGTATTTTATCCGTTTTATTAGAAAATGAATCAGGTGCTTTGTCCCGTGTCATCGGTCTGTTTTCTCAGCGTGGTTATAATATTGAAAGTTTGACCGTTGCACCAACAGATGACCCAACCTTGTCACGTATGACTATCCAAACGAAAGGGGATGCAAAGGTTCTTGAGCAAATTGAGAAACAACTGCATAAATTGGTTGATGTGTTGCGTGTCAGTGAGCTGACGGCGTCAGCACATATCGAACGTGAAATCATGTTAGTGAAGCTACAAGCCTCTGGATATGGGCGTGACGAAGTGAAGCGTTGTGCGGATATTTTCCGTGGACAAATTGTTGACGTCACTCCAACGCTTTATACCGTTCAGCTAGCGGGAACAAGCGAAAAACTGGATGCTTTCATCGAATCAGTACGTGGTGTTGCTGAAATTGTTGAAGTTGTACGCTCAGGGATCGTCGGTGTTTCACGCGGTGATAAAATTATGCGATGAAAAATTTATCATCCGAAGGTAGAATAAACGCGTTTAAGGCCCCGAATGACTCGGGGCTATTCCCAAAATTGTAAAGAGGTTAACGTGAAACTGGATGAGATAGCCCGTCTAGCGGGTGTTTCCCGCACAACGGCTAGTTATGTGATCAACGGCAAGGCCAAGCAGTATCGAGTCAGCGATAAAACTGTAGAAAAAGTGATGGCAGTCGTCAGAGAACACAATTACCATCCAAATGCAGTTGCTGCGGGGCTACGAGCAGGGCGCACCCGTTCGATTGGGTTAGTGATCCCTGACTTGGAGAATACTAGCTATACCCGTATAGCAAATTACCTTGAAAGGCAGGCGCGTCAACGTGGTTATCAATTGCTGATAGCATGCTCGGAAGACCAACCCGACAATGAAATTCGTTGTGTTGAGCACCTTTTACAGCGGCAAGTTGATGCGATTATTGTCTCGACAGCATTACCGCCAGAGCACCCGTTTTATCAGCGTTGGGCGAACCGTTCGTTACCGATTATCGCACTTGATAGAGCCCTTGAAAAAGAACACTTTATTAGTGTCGTTGGTGATGACCAAGAAGATGCTTTCATGATTTCAGCAGAATTACGCAAATTTAAAGCTGAGTCAGTGTTGTATTTAGGGGCGTTACCTGAACTGTCAGTCAGTTATCTACGCGAACAAGGTTTCCGTAAGGCGTGGAATGAAGACCCGCGCAAGATTGATTACCTGTATGCAAATAGCTATGAACGCGATTCAGCCGCAGAGGTGTTTGCGCATTGGCTGGATAGCGGTAATGAGATGCCAGACGCGTTATTTACAACATCATTTTCCTTACTACAAGGTGTCTTGGATGTTGCGTTGAAGCGCAGTGGTCGTTTACCTGAGCACATGGTTATTGCCACATTTGGTGATAACGAGCTATTAGATTTTCTTGAATGCCCAGTGTTGTCCCTTGCACAGCGCCATAGAGATATCGCTGAACGTATCTTAGAACTGGTTCTTGCCAGCCTTGATGAAAAGCAAAAACCAGAAGCGGGTATTACTCGTATTCGTCGTGATTTATGTCGCCGCGGAAGCTTAGGTCGTAAGCAGTAATAAAACAGGCCTAACTTTAATCGAATAGTGAATATTTACACGATAATGAGTGATGTTAGTCACAATAATGAGTAATATAACGGCCCCTATCTTGTAGGGGCTTTTTTTTTATAGGCTAAAAATAGGTAAATATTTAACTTTAGGATTTATCTTAATATATTTATTGCTGATTTTAAAATGAAAGCTAAATTGGATTATGAAATTAATACAAATTTATTGTGGGTGTATTATTGATTCGTGCGATAAATATTTAAAATTGAATACTGTTTATTAAAACAGTTATTTATTGTGTTGATATTTAATGATTTTATTTTTCTTTCGGGGTGATTTTATCATCACTAGATATTAACGATTATTTGAGGACTCAATAAAAGTAAATTACCGGTACAAGATATACTGATTAAAAATGAGACATAAGTTGAATTTATGATGATTTGTATGATTTTGCAGCAATCTATAGTGATCACGCTTATTTAAGTTGCACTCTATAAAATATATTAATTATATCAACCTGTTATTTCCCATTTTCTTTCCAAGTTATATTTTACCTATCCTTATTTTTTCTGAATTGTTCTGTAAATAAAGCTAAAGCTGAGTGCGACTGGCTTGACAACGTTTTCATACCATTCGTAAACTTTATATGTGGTGAATTGTGGGGTAAAGTGGGTGAGTTGAAAATAAAAGGGGTATAATCGGGTATGTTTCGTGGGGCAACACTGGTTAATCTCGACAGCAAAGGGCGTCTAACCGTGCCGACTCGTTACCGAGGTATGCTGAACGAGGAATCGAAAGGGCAAATGGTCTGTACCATTGACCTTCACCAGCCGTGCCTACTGCTTTATACCTTACCGGAGTGGGAGATTATCGAAGAAAAGCTTTCTCGGTTATCGACGATGAACCCAGCGGAACGACGCGTGCAACGGCTGTTACTGGGCCATGCAAGTGAATGTCAAATGGACAACGCGGGGCGTCTTTTGTTAGCCAATACATTGCGTCAGCATGCAGGGCTAACAAAAGAGGTCATGTTGGTTGGCCAGATTAATAAATTTGAACTTTGGGATGAACAAACTTGGTATCAGCAAGTGGAAGATGACATTGCCGCTGAGCGCCTTACCAATGAACCACTTTCAGCCCGCTTACAGGATTTGTCACTTTAATAATGACGCAACAGCAATTTAAACACGTAACAGTATTACTGGATGAAGCCGTGAACGGCTTAAACATTAAACCTAACGGTATCTATATCGATGGCACATTTGGGCGTGGGGGCCATTCAAGGCTGATATTAAGCCAGCTTGGCGAACAAGGGCGGTTGATCGCCATTGACCGTGACCCAGAAGCGATAAAAGCAGCTCAAGCAATTGATGGCCCTCGTTTTATGATTAAACACGGCCCATTTTCTGCGATTGCAGAGTATGTGGAAGAAGAAGGTTTAGTTGGGCAAATTGATGGTGTATTGCTGGATTTAGGCGTCTCTTCACCGCAGTTAGATGACCCAGAGCGTGGCTTTTCATTTATGCGTGACGGGCCGTTAGATATGCGAATGGACCCAACCAAAGGGCAATCTGCACAGCAATGGTTGATGGACGCAGAAGCGGATGACATTGCTTGGGTTTTAAAAACTTTTGGTGAAGAGCGTTTTGCGAAACGAATTGCGAGAGCGATTGTTGAGCGTAACCATAACCCAGAAGAAGAGCCATTAACACGCACACGGCACCTGGCTGAATTAATCGCAAAAGTTAGCCCGATGAAAGATCGGCACAAACACCCAGCGACGCGTAGCTTCCAAGCCATACGGATTTATATCAACAGTGAATTGGAAGAGATAGAAAAAGCGCTAGAAGGCGCAATGAACGTTTTAGCTCCACAAGGTCGTTTATCGGTTATCAGCTTCCATTCTTTGGAAGACAGGTTAGTAAAGCGGTTTATCCGCAAAAACAGTAAAGGGCCATCAGTACCAGCAGGTATTCCGCTAACTGAAACGCAGATTAAAGCATTAGGCGCAGCGCAGTTACGTGACCTAGGCAAGATGAAACCTTCTGAAAACGAAATTGACGAAAATCCACGCGCACGGAGTTCTGTGTTGCGGTTTGCTGAAAAGGCGGCGGAATAATGGTTCCAGAAAGGCACAGCCTAGCACGCGTCATTGGGCGTGATTTATTTCGTTATGGCATCGTTCCTTTGATTTTATTGTCTGCAATTATAATTAGTGCCGTTTTTGTCGTGACTACCGCACATGAAACGCGTTTGTTAACGGCCGCAAAAGATAAATTGTATGAAGAAAAAGACTTATTAGATATCGAATGGCGCAATCTGATCCTTGAAGAAAATGCCCTTGCGAGCCATAGCCGAATAGAACGTTTATCGGTTGAAAAATTACAGATGGTACAAGTTGAACCATCACAAGAAAAAATTATTGTTTCTAAGCAATAAAAAAGGTTCCTAATGAAAGCACCAAAAACAGCGAAAAATAAGAAACAAGAAGAAAGCACCAGCTTTGTCCGCTGGCGCTTTATTTTGCTGTGCGGATGCATTGTCTTGGCGTTAGCAGGGTTGCTAACTCGGGTGGCTTATCTGCAAATTATTGCGCCAGAGAAACTGGTGAAAGAAGGCGATATGCGCTCTTTACGAGTGCAAGAAGTTGCAACCTCTCGAGGTATGATCAGCGACCGAGAAGGGCGGCAACTGGCGGTAAGTGTGCCTGTCAATGCGATTTGGGCAGACCCCAAAGAGGTGTTTGAAAAAGGGGGGATCAGCAATGACGAACACTGGAAAGCACTGGCAGACGCACTTGAAATTCCACTAGAACAAATTACGAGCAAAATATCGGCCAATCCAAGAGGCCGTTTTGTGTATTTAGCGCGCCAAGTTAACCCCTCTATTGGTGATTACGTTAAAAAATTAAAAATACCGGGTATTTACTTACGCAAAGAATCTCGTCGTTATTACCCATCAGGCCCAGTTACCGCTCACTTATTGGGAGTAACAAACATTGATGGTGAAGGGATTGAAGGGGTTGAAAAAAGCTTTGACCGTTGGTTAAAAGGTGCGCCGGGCGAACGTACAGTCCGCAAAGACCGTAATGGGCGAGTGATTGAAACGATTTCGTCTATTGACAGCCAAGCTGCGCATAATTTGACATTAAGTATTGATGAACGAATTCAATCGATTGTTTACCGTGAACTAACACGTGGTGTGCAGGAAAACAAAGCTGAATCGGGTGTGGCAATTTTAGTGGATGTTCATACCGGTGAAATTTTAGCTATGGCGAATAGCCCATCCTACAACCCAAATAACTTAACCGGTACATCAATGGATGCAATGCGTAACCGCGCCATTACGGATATTTTCGAACCGGGTTCGACGGTAAAACCGATGGTGGTAATGAGTGCGCTACATAACAGAATTATTAAAGAAAACTCAGTAATTAATACTTATCCATATCGTATTAGCGGCCATGAAATCAAAGACGTAGCACGGTATGCAGAGCTAACAATTACTGGGATTTTACAGAAGTCGAGTAACGTAGGTGTTTCAAAACTTGCGTTAGCGATGCCTGCCACTGAGCTGGTGGATGTGTATAGCCGCTTTGGGTTTGGCAAGCCGACTAATCTGGGGTTAGTCGGGGAAAGTAGTGGCATCTTTCCAAGTAAAAAAACACGGTGGTCTGATTTAGATAGGGCCACCTTTTCTTTTGGCTACGGGCAAATGGTAACACCGTTACAGTTAGCGCGAGCCTACGCAACCATTGGTAGTTTTGGTATTTATCGGCCGCTATCCATCACAAAAGTTGATCCTCCTGTGTCAGGAACACGCGTTTTTCCTGAACCAATCATGCGAACAGTGGTTCATATGATGGAAAGCGTGGCTTTACCCGGAGGCGGGGGAGCACGAGCGGCAATTAAAGGCTACCGTATTGCGATTAAAACAGGGACTGCGAAAAAAGTGGGTCCTGAAGGGCGTTATATTAATAAATATTTAGCTTACGCTGCTGGTGTTGCTCCTGCGAGCAATCCACGCTATGCGTTAGTGGTGCTTATTAATGAGCCAAGCGCGGGTAGTTATTATGGTGGTGCAGTATCTGCACCGATATTTGGTTCGATTATGGGCGGCGTTTTACGGTTGATGAACGTTGAACCTGATGCATTGCAACCAAATGAACAAAATGAAATTGTAAATAGTCAAAAAGAGGTTAAAAGTGGCAGATCGTAATCTTTGTGATCTACTCTCACCCTTTGGTGTGAGCACAACTCCAATCTCACTACGTGAGATGACGCTAGACAGCCGAAAGGCTGCCGCGGGCGATCTGTTTATTGCAATAAAAGGCCATCAATCGGATGGGCGACACTATATTCCTCAAGCGATTGCTCAAGGGGTTTCCGCTGTGATAGCGGAAGCAGAAGGTGAAGCCGTTGAAGGCGAAATTCGTTTTGTTCACGGTGTACCTGTTATTTATTTAAATGACCTGAATAACCGTTTATCAGCTCTTGCGGGTGAGTTTTATCAGCAGCCATCAGCAAATATGAAACTTGTTGGCGTGACCGGTACTAATGGCAAAACAACCACGACACAATTAATTGCTCAGTGGGCTCATGGACTAGGGGAAACTAGCGCTGTAATGGGAACTGTGGGTAATGGCTTATTAGGCCATGTATCACCAAGCGAAAACACCACAGGCTCTGCGGTAGATATCCAACTTGAATTGACTCAGTTATTAAACCAAAAAGCGACATTAACCGCGATGGAAGTGTCTTCTCATGGCTTAGTGCAAGGTCGTGTTGCCGCTTTACAGTTCGATGCCGTTGTGTTTACTAATTTAAGCCGTGATCACCTTGACTATCATGGTGACATGGAGAGTTATGAAGCCGCGAAATGGCTATTGTTTTCTACACATAATGCAAAATCGCAAATCATTAATGCAGATGATGTTATTGGCTTGAAATGGCTACAACGTTTACCACAAGCCTGCGCTGTTACGATGGAAAACCGTATCCCAGCAGACTGGCAAGGACCATGGTTGAAAGCCACTGAAGTGGAATACCACGACAAGGGCGCGACCATTCATTTTGACTCCACTTGGGGCAAAGGCGCATTTGAAAGCCCACTGATGGGGGCATTTAATGTCAGCAACTTATTAGTTGCAATGGCAACCTTGCTAATGATGGAGTATCCATTGGATAAACTGCTTGCGGCGGCCTCTTCATTGTCACCCGTTTGCGGTCGAATGGAAGTGTTCAGTGCACCAAACAAACCGACCGTTGTTGTCGACTATGCACATACACCAGATGCGTTAGAAAAAGCCTTAGCGGCAGCGCGTTTGCATTGTAAAGGGCAACTTTGGTGCGTATTTGGGTGCGGTGGTGACCGTGACAAAGGCAAGCGCCCTCTAATGGGAGCAGCCGCAGAAGAGTATGCAGATAAAATCGTTATCACTGACGATAACCCACGCAGCGAAGACCCAATTGATATTATCAACGACATCATGGCGGGCTTATTAGACTCAAGCCGTGCTTTGGCCATTCCGGGTCGCCCAGAAGCCGTGACAAACACCATTTTACAAGCATCTCCTGATGATGTGATTGTGATCGCTGGTAAAGGTCATGAAGATTATCAAATTATTGGCAATCGTAAATTAGATTACTCAGACCGTTTAACGGTAGCACGTCTGTTGGGGGTAATCGCATGATCTCGCTAACACTCGCTCAATTGGCGCAAGTAACTCAAGGGCAGGTTGAATCTGTTGCAGATACAACGCTCTTGATTAGCGCAGTGAGTACGGATAGCCGCAAAATTGCTGAAAATTGTCTCTTTATTGCTTTAAAAGGTGAACGCTTCGACGCCCATGATTTTGTACAGCAAGTGGTGGTTTTGGGAGCGAAAGCATTACTCGTTGAGCGCAAACTGGAAGTGGATTGCCCTCAAATCATCGTGAAAGACACGCGTATTGCGATGGGCCAATTAGCAGCATGGGTTCGTCAGCAAAGTAGAGCTCGAATTGTTGGTTTGACGGGGTCTTCAGGCAAAACATCGGTCAAAGAAATGACCGCATCCATATTATCTGAGCGCGGTAAAACTTTATATACTGCCGGTAATTTAAACAACGATATTGGTGTGCCTTTGACACTATTTCGTTTAACCCATGATGATGACTTCGCGGTGATAGAAATGGGTGCTAATCACCCAAATGAAATCGCCTACACAACCAATATTGTTAAACCAGAAGCGGCGTTAGTTAACAATTTATTTGCTGCGCACTTAGCGGGCTTTGGTTCACCTGAAGGGGTTGCTAAAGCGAAAGGTGAAATTTATCAAGGCGTTCCTGAAGAAGGAACCGCGATTGTTAACCTTGATAGCTACAGTGAAAAATGGCAGTTTCAGCCACGCCAAACAGTGTGGCATTACTCGCTAACGCCACAAGCAAAAGCGGATTTCTATCCTTCTGATATCCAAGTGAAACAGCTGACTACGGATTTTGTGTTACATACCCCTGTTGGAAGCGTTGATATCACTTTGCCATTACCAGGGCTACATAATATCGCGAATGTATTAGCAGCGAGTGCATTGGCGATTTCAGTTGGCGCTAGCCTAGAAGACATCAAAAACGGCTTAGCAAAAACACAAGCAGTACCAGGGCGTTTATATCCAGTGCGCTTGAGTGAGCACAAAGTGGTATTAGACGACACTTATAACGCGAATGATGGCTCGATGATTGCGGCAATTCATGTCCTTGAAAAAATGCCGGGCTACCGCATCTTGGTGGTTGGGGATATGGGGGAGCTGGGCGATTATGCAGAAGATTGCCATCAGCGTGTTGGTGTTGCCGCTAAGCAGGCTGGCTTAGACAAAGTATTCAGTGTTGGTCAATTAAGTGAGTTGATCAGCCAATTTAGTGAGTGTGGTGAGCATTTCACAGTGAAAGCAGATTTATTAACCCGACTAATTCCGCTAGCACAGCAGAAGGACGTTGTTTCTATTTTAGTTAAAGGTTCACGCAGCTCCGCGATGGAAGATGTGGTGAATGCATTGAAGGAGTGCTTCGAATGTTAGTCTGGCTTGCCGAAATGTTGGTCCACAAGTTTTCTGTTCTGAACGTCTTCTCTTATTTGACGTTCAGGGCCATTGTCGGTTTGCTGACAGCACTCGCTATTGCATTGTGGATGGGGCCTCATTTAATTGCTTACCTACAAAAAATGCAAATTGGTCAAGTCGTTCGTAACGAAGGCCCTGAGTCTCACTTTAGTAAGCGTGGAACCCCAACCATGGGCGGGTTATTGATTTTATTTTCAATCACCGTTTCAACGTTGCTATGGGCTCGCTTAGACAACCCTTACGTTTGGTGTGTTCTGCTTGTGCTCGTTGGGTATGGTATTGTCGGTTTTGTTGATGATTACCGTAAAGTGGTACGCAAAGATACTCGAGGTTTAATCGCCCGTTGGAAATATTTCTGGCAATCCGTGATTGCGTTAATTGTTGCCTTTTCCATGTACGCGATTGGTAAAGATACTCCGGCAACTCAGTTAGTTGTGCCATTTTTCAAAGACGTAATGCCACAACTGGGCATGCTGTATATTTTGCTGACGTATTTTGTGATTGTTGGAACCAGTAACGCCGTAAACCTAACCGATGGTTTGGATGGCTTAGCTATCATGCCAACGGTATTTGTTGCAGCAGGTTTTGCATTAGTGGCATGGGCAACAGGTAACGTCAATTTTGCCAGTTACTTACATATTCCATTCTTACCCCATGCAGGTGAATTAGTGATTGTCTGTACTGCCATTGTTGGAGCAGGGTTAGGCTTCTTATGGTTTAACACTTATCCAGCGCAAGTATTTATGGGGGATGTTGGCTCATTGGCGCTTGGTGGTGCTCTAGGGACTATTGCGGTATTACTGCGCCAAGAGTTTTTATTAGTGATTATGGGCGGTGTGTTCGTCGTTGAGACGCTGTCAGTTATTTTACAAGTCGGTTCATTTAAATTGCGCGGACAACGTATTTTCCGTATGGCACCAATTCACCACCATTATGAATTGAAGGGTTGGCCAGAGCCACGTGTTATCGTGCGTTTCTGGATTATCTCGCTAATGTTAGTCCTGATTGGGCTGGCAACCTTGAAGGTGCGTTAATATGGTCGATTATCAGGGTAAGAACGTAGTCATTATTGGGCTGGGGATTACCGGCCTATCTTGCGTTCACTTTTTCTTGGCACGTGGTGTTGTACCCCGTGTTATGGATACCCGTGCAGTGCCGCCAGGTGTAGACAAACTCCCAGCAAGTGTGGAATGCCATAGCGGTAGCTTGAATAATAGCTGGCTACAAGCAGCCGATTTAATTGTTGCTAGTCCAGGAATTGCGTTGGCAACGCCTCAGTTACAGCAAGCGGCAGAAAACGGCATCGAAATTGTGGGTGATATCGAACTGTTTTGCCGTGAAGCGGATGCACCGATTGTCGCCATTACCGGTTCAAATGGTAAAAGTACCGTCACGTCATTGGTGGGTGAAATGGCGAAAGTAGCGGGTATTTCAGTTGGTGTTGGTGGAAATATTGGTACGCCTGCGCTTTCATTACTCAATGCAGGGCATCGTTTATACGTTTTAGAGCTTTCAAGCTTCCAACTAGAAACCACATCAAGCCTAGAAGCGACCGCTGCGACGGTCTTAAATATTAGTGAAGATCATATGGATAGATATCCATTAGGTTTAGACCAGTACCGTGAAGCGAAATTAAAAATTTATCACAATGCTCAAAACTGCATTGTTAACGTACAAGATGCGCTGACCTTACCTACGAACCATACATTGGGCGAATGCATTAGCTTTGGCTTAAATAGTGGTGATTATTTCTTTGATACTCAAAAACGGGTGTTAGTGGCGAAAGGAAAAGAGCTGCTCGATGTCAACGAAATGCACCTAACGGGTCAACATAATTATCTCAATGGGTTAGCCGCGTTAGCATTGGCGGATGCCGTAAATGTTCCTCGCCCTGCATGCCTTCAAGTCTTGAAAGAATATACGGGGCTAGCACATCGCTTCGAGTTAGTGTTATTCAACAACGGTGTGCGCTGGATTAATGACTCTAAAGCCACAAACGTTGGAAGTACGGAAGCGGCGTTAAATGGGTTACATGTGGATGGCAATATCTATTTATTATTGGGTGGTGATGGTAAGTCAGCTGATTTTTCACCATTAAAACAATATATTGCTGCGGATAACTACCGTCTATACTGTTTTGGTCGTGATGGGAAAGCATTAGCCGATA
This sequence comes from Providencia sp. PROV076, assembly GCF_028483405.1. Taxonomy (NCBI): domain Bacteria; kingdom Pseudomonadati; phylum Pseudomonadota; class Gammaproteobacteria; order Enterobacterales; family Morganellaceae; genus Providencia; species Providencia sp. PROV076. The sequence goes on from NZ_JAMPRR010000003.1 coordinate 248,240, forward strand.
TGGCACCTGAAAAATCCGTATTGACTGAAACTATGGAACAAAGCTTACGCCAAATTGCGCCACAATTAAAAGCGGGGGACATGGTGTTGTTATCCCCTGCATGTGCCAGCTTGGATCAGTTTAAAAGTTTTGAGCAGCGTGGGACTGTCTTTGCTCAATTAGCCCAGGAGCTAGGTTAATGACGATACCGGGTGCGATGCGTTTAAAAAATTGGGTCATTGGTGAAAAAAATGGCGTGATTTCAGGCTCAACGCTTTACGACCGTACATTGGTGTGGTTGGCATTCGGTTTAGCCGCGGTGGGTTTTATTATGGTCACATCCGCCTCCATGCCAGTTGGCCAGCGCTTAACGGAAGATCCTTTTTATTTTGCTAAACGTGATGTGGTGTATATCGTCATCGCGTTTATTTTAGCCCTAGGTGTCATGCGTATTCCGATGGCGGTTTGGGAAAAGTACAACTTCGTATTGTTGATGGTTTCACTTGGCATGCTCGTCGTGGTACTGGTGGCTGGGAGTTCAGTTAACGGGGCATCTCGCTGGATAGATATCGGTTTGGTTAAAATTCAACCGGCAGAAATTTCGAAATTTACGTTATTCTGTTACGTGTCCAGTTATTTAGTGCGTAAGTCTGATGAAGTCAGAACCCGTTTTCTTGGCTTTATCAAACCGATGTGTATTTTGATTGTGATGGCGTCATTGCTTTTATTACAACCTGACTTAGGGACCGTTATCGTATTAGTGGTAACCACTCTGGGGTTGTTGTTTTTAGCGGGAGCAAGGTTAGCTCCCTTTATTATTGGTATTGCCGCTTGTGCGGTGGGGGTATTGGCTTTGATTTGGTTCGAGCCGTACCGCTTACGTCGAGTGACGTCGTTTTTGAACCCGTGGGATGACCCGTTTGGCAGTGGTTATCAGCTAACCCAATCTTTAATGGCCTTTGGTCGTGGTGAAATGTTTGGGCAAGGGTTAGGAAATTCAGTACAAAAATTGGAATACTTGCCAGAAGCACATACTGACTTTATTTTCTCAGTTTTAGCCGAAGAGCTCGGGTACTTTGGCGTTGTATTGGTTCTGCTGATGGTCTTTATGCTGGCATTTAGGGCAATGATGATTGGCCGTCGCGCATTGATGTCGAACCAATTATTCGGTGGTTATTTGGCTTGTTCAATTGGTATTTGGTTTACCTTCCAAGCTTTGGTTAACGTCGGTGCCGCATCAGGCATGTTACCAACAAAAGGTTTAACACTGCCGTTAATTAGTTATGGTGGTTCGAGTTTACTGGTGATGGCTGCCGCCATTGCGATATTACTGAGAATTGATTTTGAAACACGCCTTGAAAAAGCGCAGGCGTTTGTAAGGAGCACTAAATGAGTCAGGCAAAGAAATTACTCGTCATGGCAGGTGGAACCGGAGGGCATGTTTTTCCGGGGTTAGCTGTGGCTCATTATTTGCAGGCTCAAGGCTGGGAGATCCGTTGGTTAGGTACGGCTGACCGAATGGAAGCCACATTAGTCCCTAAGCATGGTATCGATATTGAATTCATTCAAATTTCGGGACTCAGGGGTAAAGGTATTGCCGCACAACTGGGGGCACCATGGCGTATTTATAAAGCTATCCGCCAAGCAAAAACGATTATCAAGCGTTATCAGCCAGATGCAGTATTAGGCATGGGGGGCTATGTTTCAGGTCCTGGTGGTATTGCGGCATGGCAATGCGGTGTACCCGTTGTGCTTCATGAACAAAATGGAATCGCGGGTTTAACGAATAAATGGTTATCGCGGATCGCAAAAAGAGTGTTACAAGCCTTTCCGGGCGCATTTCCTGACGCACCAGTTGTCGGGAACCCGGTACGTGAAGATGTTTTAGCACTACCGGCACCCCAGGTACGTTTAGCAGGCCGAGAAGGCGCTGTACGCGTATTAGTCGTTGGTGGTAGCCAAGGGGCACGGGTTTTGAATCAAGTGATGCCTCTTGTTGCTGAAAAAGTAGGCAAACAGTTAAATATCTGGCATCAAGCGGGAAAAGGCAGTAAGGAATCAACAGAAGCATTGTATAATGAGCATATGCAAGTTTCAGGCAATTCCGAGTATAAAGTTACTGAATTTATTGATGATATGGCGCAAGCTTACGCATGGGCAGATATTGTCGTCTGTCGGTCTGGTGCACTAACAGTAAGTGAAATTGCAGCCGCAGGTTTACCGGCTATTTTTGTTCCTTTTCAACATAAAGACCGTCAGCAGTATTGGAATGCATTACCGCTAGAAAAAGCAGGGGCGGCTAAAATTTTAGAACAGTCACAATTTACCGCAGATGCTGTGGCGAGCTTATTAGAGCAATGGGATAGAAACGAATTACTCTCAATGGCTGAAAAAGCGCATAGCTGTGCAATTACTGATGCAACAGAACGAGTTGCTGCCGTGATTTGTGAAGTGGCTAAATAATATTAGCCATAATTGATACCGAATTAATTAGAAGCGAAGAAATATAGTGAATACACAACAATTAGCGAAATTAAGAACATCAGTGCCAGAAATGAGAAGAGTCAGGCACATCCATTTTGTCGGCATCGGCGGTGCTGGCATGGGTGGTATCGCTGAAGTGTTGGCAAATGAAGGCTATGAAATTAGCGGTTCAGATTTAGCACCCAATGCAGTGACACAACAATTAACCGCATTAGGCGCAACGATTTACTTTAATCACCGCCCAGAGAACGTTGAAAATGCGAGCGTTGTCGTCGTATCAACAGCGATTTCAAGCGAGAACCCTGAAATTCAAGCCGCCAAAGAATTGCGTATTCCAGTTATTCGCCGTGCAGAAATGTTAGCTGAATTAATGCGTTACCGTCATGGTATTGCCGTTGCAGGTACCCACGGGAAAACCACCACCACAGCAATGATTTCTGGGATTTATGCACAAGCAGGCCTTGACCCTACATTTGTGAATGGGGGCTTAGTTAAATCAGCAGGAACACACGCGCGTTTAGGTAGTAGCCGCTACTTGATAGCAGAAGCTGATGAAAGCGATGCTTCGTTCTTACATTTGCAACCGTTAGTTGCCGTTGTGACAAATATTGAAGCAGACCATATGGATACTTACCAAGGCGACTTCGATAATTTAACGAATACGTTCATTAATTTCTTGCACAATCTGCCATTTTACGGGCGTGCAGTGATGTGTATTGATGACCCTGTGATCCGCTCGTTACTACCAAAAATTGGTCGTTACATTACCACTTATGGTTTTAGTGAAGACGCTGATGTGCGTATCACCCAATATGAGCAAAAAGGAAATCAAGGCTTTTTCACCATTGCCCGTGAAAATATGCCAGAACTGACGGTAGTTCTAAATGCACCGGGACGTCACAATGCCCTCAATGCGACAGCTGCCGTTGCTGTTGCAACTGAAGAAGGTATTGATGACCTTCATATTTTATCTGCACTAGTTGAATTTCAAGGTACGGGTCGTCGCTTTGATTTCCTAGGGAATTTCCCTCTGCGTAATGTGAATGGTAAAGAGGGGGAAGTGATGCTAGTCGATGACTATGGTCACCACCCAACAGAAGTTGACGCAACGATTAAAGCAGCGAGAGCAGGTTGGCCAGATAAACGCATTGTTATGGTATTCCAACCGCACCGTTATACTCGTACTCGTGACTTATACGATGATTTTGTTAATGTTTTAGGGCAGGTAGATGTGCTGCTAATGCTAGATGTATATTCAGCGGGTGAAAAGCATGTACCGGGTGCAGATAGCCGCTCATTATGTAGAACAATTCGTGGCCGCGGTCAGATTGATCCTATTTATGTAGCAGATACTGAACAAATTCCACATATTTTAGCTCAAACTCTTGATGAAAATGATTTAATTTTAGTTCAAGGCGCAGGAAATATTGGTAAAATAGCCAAAAACTTGGCAGAAGCAAAATTACAGCCACCGATGGTTGAGGAATAAAAATGACAGAGAAAGTTGCGGTTCTATTAGGGGGCTCATCCGCTGAACGTGAGGTTTCACTTCAGTCAGGAAATGCTGTGCTGGCGGGGTTACGCCAAGCAGGCATTGATGCTCATCCTATTGACCCCCAAGATTTCCCTGTAGAAACACTGAAAGATGCAGGTTTCAATAAAGTTTTTATTGCATTACATGGCCGTGGTGGTGAAGACGGGACATTGCAAGGGCTGCTAGAAACATTAAATCTGCCTTATACCGGCAGTGGTGTTATGGCTTGTGCACTTAGCATGGATAAGCTGAGAACAAAACAATTATGGCAAGGTGCAGGGCTAAGTGTATCGCCATATGTTTACTTAACAAAGCAGCAGTATAAGCAGGCTTCTCGTGAACAAATTGTTGCTAAAGTACAATTGCTAGGGTTACCGCTCATTGTGAAGCCGAGCCTAGAAGGCTCAAGTGTTGGCATGAGTAAAGTTGATAGCTTAGAGGCATTGCCTGCTGCATTGGAGCTCGCGTTTCAATTTGATGAAACATTGTTAATTGAAAAATGGTTGAGTGGCCCTGAGTTCACGGTTGCAGTGTTGGGAGATAACGCTCTGCCGTCAATTCGTATTCAACCACCGGGTATTTTTTATGATTACGAAGCGAAATATTTATCTGATGAAACCCAATACTTTTGCCCAAGTGGCCTAGGTGAACAGCTCGAGTCTGAACTCACAGACTTAGCGCTGAAAGCATACCAAGTTGTTGGCTGCGAAGGTTGGGGACGAGTTGATGTAATGCAAGATAACGATGGTCAATTTTATCTGCTGGAAGTTAATACATCGCCAGGTATGACAAGCCATAGCTTAGTACCGATGGCAGCTCGTCAAGCGGGGATGAGTTTTTCACAGTTAGTTGTACAAATTTTGAAATTGGCTCGTTGATATGTCACAAGCAGCACTAAATGTTAGGCATCATAATCAGAAGAACGACGAGGACCCGCGTTCAGGGCCAAGTAATGGTGCGTTTTTAGGTGGGTTATTTTTCTTTCTATTTGTGGTTGGCACTATCATCTGGAGTGGTTGGATGGTGATGACTTGGATGAAAGATGCTGACAGGTTGCCGATGTCTAAATTGGTGTTAACGGGTGAACGCCATTACACCAAAAATGATGATGTCAGAAAGGCCATTTTAGCGTTAGGGCAGCCGGGAACGTTTATGACCGTCGATGTCAACGCTATCCAGAACCAAATAAGTATGATGCCATGGGTACGCCAAGTGACAGTGCGTAAACAATGGCCAGATGAATTGAAAATTCATATTGTTGAATACCGCCCATTCGCTAGGTGGAATGATCAAAACATGGTGGATGAACAAGGCCGAGTATTTAATTTGCCGGTTAGCGAAAATGGTAAAGGGGACTATGTGTTGCTTTATGGGCCACAAGGTAGCCAGAAAGAGGTTCTCAAAGAATATTCTATCTTTAAGAACACATTAGCGGCACATAACCTAAAACTAAAATCACTATCGATGACAGCCAGACACGCATGGCAAATTATTTTAGACAACGATGTTAGAATTGAATTAGGTAAGAAAGAAGTGTCAGAGCGGTTAAATAGGTTCCTTGAACTGTATCCGCTTTTGCAGCAAACAACGGATAAACGTGTTGACTATGTTGACTTACGTTATTCCAGTGGTGCTGCGGTGGGCTGGGCGCCACTCTTGGTCGATGCTCCACCGGAGTTACAATAAAAACGATGACTAATAACAAAAATTAGGCAGAAAAAATGATTAAAGCAACGGACAGAAAATTAGTGGTAGGCCTTGAAATTGGAACTTCCAAGGTATCAGCCCTTGTTGGCGAAATTCTGCCCGATGGTATGGTTAATATTATTGGGGTGGGAAGTTGTCCATCTCGTGGAATGGACAAAGGTGGCGTAAACGACCTTGAATCAGTGGTAAAATGTGTACAAAGAGCCATTGATCAGGCGGAACTTATGGCCGACTGCCAAATTTCATCGGTTTACCTTGCACTATCGGGTAAGCACGTCAGTTGCCAAAATGAAATTGGTATGGTGCCAGTTTCAGAAGAAGAAGTGACGCAAGAAGATGTTGACAGTGTTGTGCATACAGCAAAATCAGTGCGTGTTCGTGATGAACACAGAATTTTGCACGTGATACCGCAAGAATTTGCAATAGATTACCAAGAAGGGATTAAAAACCCAGTTGGTTTATCGGGTGTACGTATGCAAGCTAAAGTTCATTTGATTACCTGCCATAACGATATGGCGAAAAATATTGTTAAAGCCGTTGAACGTTGTGGGTTAAAAGTTGATCAGCTTATTTTTGCTGGTCTCGCTGCAAGTTATAGCGTTTTGACGGAAGATGAGCGTGAATTAGGTGTATGTGTCGTCGATATTGGCGGCGGTACTATGGATATGGCGGTTTATACTGGTGGGGCTTTGCGTCATACGAAAGTGATCCCTTATGCAGGTAACGTGGTGACAAGTGACATCGCGTATGCGTTTGGAACACCTCCAAGTGATGCCGAAGCCATTAAAGTGCGTCATGGTTGTGCAGTCGGTTCTATCGTTAGTAAAGATGAAACTGTCGAAGTGCCAAGTGTTGGTGGGCGACCACCACGAAGTTTACAGCGTCAAACCTTAGCAGAAGTTATCGAGCCACGGTATACTGAGCTGTTAAACTTAGTAAATGAAGAAATTTTAAATTTACAGGAACAGTTGCGTCAACAAGGTGTCAAACACCATTTGGCAGCTGGTATCGTGTTGACGGGTGGAGCCGCACAAATTGACGGTCTAGTCGAATGTGCGCAAAAAGTGTTTCATACGCAAGTGCGAATTGGTACACCGCTCAATATCACAGGGTTAACGGATTATGCGCAGGAGCCATATTACTCAACAGCAGTAGGGCTTCTGCATTACGGTAAAGAAAGTCACTTAGGCGATGATACCGAAGTAGAAAAACGTGCATCAGTTAGCGGATGGTTTAGTAAAATAACCAGTTGGCTGAGAAAAGAATTTTAATTTTGATAAAGAAGCATATTATTAGCTTCGAAAGTAGTAAGCACAAAACGGAGAGACATTATGTTTGAACCAATGGAGCTAACCAACGATGCGGTGATTAAAGTCATCGGCGTTGGCGGCGGCGGCGGAAATGCCGTTGAACACATGGTGCGTGAACGTATTGAAGGCGTCGAATTCTTCGCTGTCAATACAGATGCACAAGCGCTGCGTAAAACCGCAGTTGGACAAACTATCCAGATCGGTACAGGTATTACCAAAGGTCTGGGTGCAGGTGCAAACCCTGAAGTTGGCCGTAATGCCGCTGAAGAGGACCGTGAAGCGCTGCGTAATGCTTTAGATGGCGCAGATATGGTCTTTATCGCAGCCGGTATGGGCGGTGGCACAGGGACTGGCGCAGCTCCGGTTGTTGCCGAAGTTGCCAAAGAATTGGGTATTCTGACAGTTGCTGTTGTGACTAAACCTTTCAATTTCGAAGGGAAAAAACGCATGGCATTCGCAGAAGCGGGTATCACTGAGTTGTCAAAACATGTTGACTCACTGATCACTATCCCAAATGATAAATTATTAAAAGTACTTGGTCGTGGTATCTCATTACTGGATGCTTTCGGTGCGGCAAATGACGTACTAAAAGGTGCAGTACAAGGTATCGCTGAACTGATTACTCGCCCAGGTTTAATGAACGTAGACTTTGCTGACGTACGTACTGTGATGTCAGAAATGGGCTACGCGATGATGGGGTCAGGTGTTGCTCGTGGTGAAGATAGAGCAGAAGAAGCGGCAGAAATGGCTATTTCTAGTCCACTTCTTGAAGATATCGACCTGTCTGGTGCACGTGGTGTATTAGTTAACATCACGGCTGGCTTCGACCTGCGTTTAGATGAGTTTGAAACGGTAGGTAACACTATTCGTGCCTTCGCATCTGATAATGCAACAGTGGTAATCGGTACATCTCTTGACCCAGAAATGCACGAAGAACTGCGTGTCACTGTTGTTGCTACAGGTATTGGTATGGACAAACGTCCAGAAATTACTTTAGTTAGCAACAAAATGTCTCAGCAGGCGTCAATGGAGCAACGCTATCAGCAAATGCAAAATAGCATGTCTTCATTAACAGAAGAGAAACCAGCTGCTAAAGCAGTTAACGACCAAAATACGCAAACAAACAAAGAACCAGATTATCTTGATATTCCTGCGTTCTTGCGTAAGCAGGCCGATTAATTTTATTTATATTGGTTTCTCCGCTTTTTGTGCTAAAATTTCCTACTGATTATCTTGTATGATGATCAGTAGGACTTATAACATTGCGAGAAAAATACGATGATCAAACAACGGACACTAAAACGTATTATTACAGCGACTGGTGTTGGTTTACATACCGGCAAGAAAGTTACGCTGACATTACGTCCAGCGCCGGCCAATACCGGGGTCATCTACCGTCGTACTGACCTTAATCCACCGGTTGATTTTCCGGCAGATGCAAAATCAGTTCGTGACACCATGTTATGTACATGCTTAGTTAATGAAGATAACGTGCGTATTTCGACTGTTGAGCATTTGAATGCTGCCTTAGCAGGGTTAGGTATCGATAACATTGTTATTGAAGTCAATGCGCCTGAAATCCCTATTATGGATGGCAGTGCAGCACCATTTGTATTCTTACTGCTTGATGGCGGTATTGAAGAGTTAAATTGTGCGAAGAAATTTTTACGTATAAAAGAAACTGTACGCGTTGAAGATGGTGATAAATGGGCTGAAATGCGACCTTATAATGGGTTTAGCCTTGATTTCACAATTGATTTTCAACACCCAGCAATTGATAGTAGCACACAACGCTACTCACTTGATTTCTCAGCGGAATCATTTGTAAATCAAATTAGCCGTGCGCGTACTTTTGGCTTTATGCGTGATATTGAATATCTGCAATCAAAAGGCTTATGCTTAGGCGGTAGTTTCGACTGCGCCATCGTTGTTGATGACTATAAAGTTCTTAACGAAGATGGTTTACGTTTTGAAGATGAATTCGTTCGTCACAAAATGTTAGATGCAATTGGTGATTTATTCATGTGTGGGCACAACATTATTGGCGCATTCACTGCGTTTAAGTCAGGTCATGCATTGAATAACAAGCTGTTACAAGCAGTTTTAGCGAAAGAATCTGCTTGGGACCTCGTCACATTTGAAGACGAAGCTCAATTGCCTGTCGCATTCAAAGCACCTTCAACGGTGTTTGCATAATACTTGATTATGCAGCTACCTTCGAAAGTTAATCGAAGCTAGCCTTTTCTGTTGGTTGCACTAGTACTCTCTCCGGCTAGTGCAGCCAGCCGCTCAAACCTTTCTTTTAATCCTTTCGGGCTATTTTCCGCTAATTTCAAAAGTGTTTGCGCTGTTTGTGTGCTTATCTGACGTTCGTTCATTTTTTGACTTTTTGAAGCTGTTTGCTTAGTTACTGAGCTATTTTGCTTCGATTTTCGCACAAGATCGGGATTGATTCTGATGTCGATAGAGGATAAAGATGGTAGAATAGATGTTCTTAATGCAGAAAGAAGATTGATTTTTTCGTAATTAAGTCGGGTCATCCAACTGGCATTTGCCACTTCAATGACCATAATATTATTACGGTAGTTTGCAACACGGCACATGGGTTTAATTTCAGCCGGTAGTAACCCTTTTACAGCCCGATTCAGTTTGATAATTGCTTTTGCATTACGCTGAATAGTTTGTAAAGTGTTCGATGATGTTGCCAATGATCCTTCAAGAACATCAAAAAGTGCTTGTGGATGACTATCTCTCATTTTTAGCTCCAGCTGAGAATGAAACAACGAATTACAAATAATAATTTTGTCACTTATTTATTATATAAGAGTTTGATGGGCATTTTAAATTTTTGGCGACAACTTGGTAGAAAATACTTTTGGTCCCACCTGTTATTAGGTGTGGTTGCCACGGGTGTCGGCTTGCCTACAATTTTAAATGCGTTATCAGAGTCTCAACATACACAGGTTAACTCTTCACCAGTTAATCGCCAAAACCAAGCTGTTAATGCTTTTGACAATTTATTTGCTCAACAGAATTCCCAACGCTCTTCGTCATCATCGTCATCTTATTCAGTAAATTACTGGCAGCAACATGCGGTAAGGAATGTCATTCGGCAGCTAACTTTTGCTTTTTCGGCAACGGAAGACGATGATGTAAACGCTGCAACAAAAGAGACTGAACAGCTTATTGTTCCACAATTGATGTTAGATACGCTGTATGCCATGTTAGCACAGCGCTCACTTCAGTGGGATGAAAGTGTTATCCAATTTAGTCATTATAACTATCCTCATATTATTGCCTACCAACCTGCAATTTGGATTGCCCAAGTTCACGGTATTCGTGCCGGTCCGTTAACAGCCTAATCTTCATTCATGACAAGCCAGCTTATTGCTGCGCTGTTTTATGTCATAAAATTTATTAAAATTTAAAGTAATTAATTGATTATTAGAGATTAAAACATGTTAACAAAGATTTTAACCAAAGTTTTTGGTAGTCGTAATGACCGCACGCTACGCCGCTTACGTAAAGAAGTTGAAAAAATTAACCGCCTTGAGCCAGACTTCGAAAAATTATCTGATGATGAGCTAAAAGCAAAAACGGTGGAGTTTCGTGAACGTTTAACGAAAGGTGAAAGCTTAGAAAGCATCATTCCTGAAGCATTTGCAACTGTTCGTGAAGCCAGTAAACGTGTATTTGGTATGCGCCACTTTGATGTACAGCTTATCGGTGGGATGGTACTGAATGAACGCTGTATTGCTGAAATGCGTACAGGGGAAGGTAAAACATTAACGGCAACATTGCCCGCTTATATCAACGCGTTAAGTGGTAAAGGAGTTCACGTAGTTACGGTGAATGACTACTTAGCCAAACGTGATGCTGAAAATAACCGTCCATTATTTGAATTTTTAGGCCTAACGGTAGGTATCAACCTGCCAGGTATGGCTCCTCCTGCAAAACGTGAAGCGTACGCGGCAGATATCACTTACGGTACGAATAATGAATTTGGTTTCGACTACTTACGCGACAACATGGCATTTAGCCCTGAAGAGCGTGTTCAACGCAAATTGCATTATGCATTGGTGGATGAGGTCGACTCCATTCTTATCGATGAAGCACGTACACCGCTGATTATTTCAGGCCCTGCAGAAGACAGCTCTGAATTGTACCAAAAAGTAGATAAACTTATTCCACATCTACAACGTCAAGAGAAAGAAGATTCAGACACTTTCCAAGGGGAAGGCCACTTCTCTGTTGATGAAAAAGCACGTCAAGTGACCATAACTGAACGTGGGCTGGTATTAATCGAAGAGCTTCTGGTAAAAGAAGGTTTAATGGATGAAGGTGAGTCCCTATATTCGCCTTCTAACATCATGTTAATGCACCATGTAATGGCAGGTTTGCGTGCACATGCGTTGTTTACCTTAGACGTTGATTATATTGTAAAAGATGGCCAAATCGTCATTGTTGATGAACACACCGGCCGTACAATGGAAGGACGTCGTTGGTCTGACGGTTTACACCAAGCAGTTGAAGCGAAAGAAGGGGTTGAAATTCAAAATGAAAATCAAACCTTAGCTTCTATTACTTTCCAGAATTATTTCCGTTTATATGAAAAACTTGCAGGTATGACGGGGACTGCAGATACCGAAGCATTTGAATTTAGTTCAATTTATAAACTCGATACAATTGTTATCCCAACTAACCGCCCAATGGTTCGTAAAGACTTACCTGATCTCGTTTATATGAACGAAACTGATAAGTTTGCAGCAATTATTGAAGATATTCGCGAAAGAACCGCCAATGGACAACCAGTTCTTGTTGGTACGATTTCTATCGAGAAATCTGAATTGATTTCTAATGCATTGAAAAAAGCCAAAATTGCTCATAATGTTTTGAATGCTAAATTCCACGCAATGGAAGCGGATATCATCGCGAATGCAGGTCAAGCTGCTGCCGTGACGATCGCAACTAACATGGCAGGTCGTGGTACTGACATTATGTTAGGTGGTAGCTGGCAAACTGAGGTTGCAGCATTAGAAGAGCCAACCCAAGAGCAAATTGATGAGATCAAAGCAAACTGGAAAGTACGCCATGATGCAGTATTAGCGGCGGGTGGTTTGCATATTATCGGTACAGAGCGTCATGAGTCACGTCGTATCGATAACCAGTTACGTGGTCGTGCGGGTCGTCAAGGGGATGCGGGTTCATCTCGTTTTTACCTATCTATGGAAGATGCGCTGATGCGTATTTTTGCCTCAGACCGCGTTACTGGAATGATGAAAAAGTTAGGTATGAAACCGGGTGAAGCTATCGAGCACCCATGGGTGACTAAGGCTATCGCTAACGCACAGCGTAAAGTTGAAAGCCGCAACTTTGATATTCGTAAACAGTTACTTGAATATGATGATGTTGCAAGTGACCAGCGTCGTGCTATTTATACTCAACGTAATGAATTACTTGATGGCGGTGATATTAAAGAAACGGTTGATAGCATTCGTGAGGATGTGTTAACCACAACTATGGATGCCTATATTCCACCTCAATCACTTGAAGAAATGTGGGATATTGAAGGTTTACATCAGCGTTTAGTCAATGATTTTGACCTCGATTTACCAATCAAAGAGTGGTTAGACAAAGAGCCTGAGTTACACGAAGAAACATTGCGTGAACGCATTATGGCAAAAGCGATTGAAGTTTATGGTCGTAAAGAAGAAATTGTTGGCGCAGAAGCGATGCGTAATTTCGAAAAAGGTGTCATGTTGCAAACATTAGACACGTTATGGAAAGAGCACTTAGCGTCAATGGATTACTTACGACAAGGTATTCATTTGCGTGGTTATGCGCAAAAAGATCCTAAGCAAGAATACAAACGTGAATCTTTCAGCATGTTTGCTAACATGCTTGAAGCCTTGAAATATGAAGTCATTAGCACTTTATCTAAGGTACAAGTTCGTTTACCTGAAGAGGTTGAAGCATTAGAGCAACAGCGTCGTGAAGAAGCTGAGCGTTTAGCGAAAAGGCAACAATTAAGCCATGAAGCAGGTGCTGAATCTTTAATGACTGAAAATGAAGCTAAAATTGCAACTCAAGGTCATAAAATTGGTCGTAATGATCCTTGTCCTTGTGGTTCAGGTAAAAAATATAAGCAATGTCACGGTCGCTTAAACTAGTTCATCATTAACTCTAATATAAAGAAAAGGCGGGGTAACCCGCCTTTTTGATGAAAAAATTATGGAAAAAAAACATTTACATATCGCAGCTGGGATCATTCGTAATTCTCAGGAAAAAATTTTTATTACTAAACGGCCTGAAGGCTCACACATGGCTGGTTTTTGGGAGTTTCCTGGCGGAAAACTTGAAACTAATGAATCTCCTGAAGCAGCATTAGTTCGTGAGCTTGAAGAAGAAGTTGGAATTATAGTGACTAAGAGCGAGTTATTTCATCGCGTTGATCATGAGTTTGATGATCGTTTCATTACACTCTATTTTTTCATAGTTTCTTCGTGGGAAAATGAACCGTATGGTAAAGAAGGGCAAGACTCGCGTTGGGTTTATCAACATGATCTTATTGCAAATGAATTCCCTCCAGCAAATCGTATCATTGTTGATTTATTAACGCAGAGAAGTGATCAACATAATAGCTGATATTGATATTAAGTGGAAAATACACAATGATATATTTTCCACTTAATTTTATGCTGTCGCGACTTAACGTATTATTTATCTGGTTGTTCGCTCCAATCATCGCTGTCAGATATATCCCCTTGGCTAGCAATTCGTTTCTCTTCACTAGCCCACTCACCAAGGTCAATAAGTTGACAACGTTTACTGCAAAATGGCCGGAAAGGGCTATTTTCATTCCAAACAACGATCTTTTTACATGTAGGGCAATTTACTTCAATGATTTCACTCATAAATATATATCTCTAGCTAGCAACAGGATAACTCAAAATTAATAACATCTGGAAGTATACCATTCTCACTGTCGATATGTAGAAAGCGTAAGGCAAATCGTGTTTTATGGCCTGAAATTTGCGGGTAAATGAGATGTTCAATGGATAATTTGATGCGTAGTAACTCTTTACCCTCGACATTATCTTGATAGAAACCATTATGAGATTCTTTTATCTCAAAATTTCCACTTTGTCGAATTAATGTAAGAACGGTGTTTAATGCATTCTTCAGTGGGTCGAGGCTTTGTAACCATCCATTGATGGACTTATTTCGCTCGATCTGTGAAATGTTCAACCAAAGCTGTAGTGTGGGGGGATCAAAACTACAGCAGCCACCAGGGATGCTTAAACGTTGACGTACCATACTGATAATTTTATCTGTTCGTAAATGGTGGCCAAAACGTGGGGCTGACATTAATTTGGAGATTGTTTCAGATAATTGTTCAAGCAATGTAGAAATTAATTGGTTATCGGCATTAGGCGCTTCGGCCCAATTCGCTAACTGGATCCGTTGTTTTTCGAGCTCTTTCATGAGCTCAGAACGTACCTCTCCTCTATCTAGAATTTCAATTAGTTCTGAAACAGAACGGAAAAAGGCAATACCAGTAGAGTAGGAAGTAATATTACTTAGCTCATAAATTTGAGATAAAAGTGTTTCAAGGCGGAGCCACGAACGAATTTTTTCATTCATTGGGTATTCATAAGTAATAAAATTTGTTGCAATTAATTCGCCCATTTTAATTCCTATTTTTTTATTTTTGCTAGCGTTAAGTACTGGTTATGAAAAGCAGCGACCTTGCCTGAGAGATCCGTATCATGAGAATGGTTTGTTATTATATCATTGGCATAATTAAGTCGTTTTTCACGGCTAACTTGTGCATTAAGTATATTAGTAACTTGTTCTAAACTGGTCTTATCTCTTTTTAATGTACGCTGAATTTGCTCTTCAGTAGTAACATCAACAACTAATACCCTATCGGCCAAATGATGAATATTATTTTCAATTAATAAAGGGACTACCCATAACACATAAGGGTAATTTATTTGCTGAAATTGCTTTTGTGTTTCTTGCTGGATCAATGGATGAAGCAAAGCATTCAGCCATTTTTTTTCATCGGGCTTGGAAAAAATAATTTCCCTTAAGCGTTGTCTATTTAGCTCTCCGTTCGGAAGAATAACACCCTTACCAAAGTGGCGTGTAATGCTTTCTAAGGCAGGGGTATTTGGCTCAACAACCTGCCGAGCAATCACATCTGCATCAACTAGGGGGACTCCAAGTTTAGCAAATTCATTTGCAACGGTTGTTTTACCACTTCCAATACCACCAGTTAAAGCAACTATATAAGGCATATGATTATTCATTTACTCGTTGAAAAAAAATAGATTACACTGAAATAAATCATTTGTCTTCATCCAAAGTAATATTACGATGAATAGGTTAAAAAACAAATTTTTATATAAAATATTTAAGGTGAAATACCATATTCATATCTACATAAAATTATTTATAACTCAGTTATAACATTTCCTAAGTTAAATATCGGTAGATACATTGCTAACATGATCATTCCTACCAGTATAGCAATTAAAAGGAGTAAAATAGGTTCAAGATTTTTTAAGTTTCTTTCTGTAATAAAAACATATTGCTCTGAATAATATTTGAATAAATAATTTGAGAAATAGTGTATTTTTCCAGATTCTTCGGCAATAGACATTAGCTGTACAGATAAATCAGGGAAAAATTTGGTTTGCTTCATTGCACAGGACAGTAATTCTCCTCTATGTACCGACATATGTACGTATTTACAGTCTTTTTGGTATTGAGGATTGCTGATAGTTTGAATTGTACATTTTAAGCATTCAGATAATGACAATCCTACGTTAATAGTTGAGTGCATCGTTAAGAAATATAGGCTTAAATTATGAAACTGTAATGATTTTTTGAATATGGGTAGGTGCATGATTGTTTTTTTCAATAAAACTAATATTTTCATCTTAAATTTAAATGCTATAAAGGATGCAAATAGTAAAGTAATAAATAAATAGGAGGAATAATCTCGTAGGGAGTTAGAGATAAAGGTTATTATTTTTGTGATGAGAGGTAATTCATGTGTAACATTTTCATAGATACTCTCAAATTGGGGGACGACATAGAACATCATAATGAATAATAATATTATTGAGAATACAGAAAGGATTATTGGGTATCGTATTGACTTGTTGATAAGTAGTGATGTTCTATTATTATGCTCTAAAATTTTGTTGATTGTACTAAAGCTTTCCTCATATTGACCTGTTTTCTCTGCAATGGTAATAATACTTATTACTGTGTCATCAAAGATTATTGGGTATTTTTGTAAGTACTGTGAGAGTTTTTCTCCTTTTTCAATATGAATTATTGAGTTCTCAATAATATCAATCCAAAAGGGGAGTTGGCAGTTGGTCTGTAATATTTTCAAACATTGCACAAGATTAATACCGGATGAGGATAATAAAGATAACTGATGAAAAAAATGAATTCTATAATTAATGTTGTTTTTGTCTAAAGTGAATATTGTTTTTAGCTTTATGTGTATAGGAATTAAGTTCCTTTCAGATATGTGGATGAAAGCCTGCTTTTTACTCTTCGCTATTAGCGTACTATGTGTTAGTTGATCGTTAAAATCAATGGCGCTATATGAATAAATAAACATGTTAACTCACTCCATTTCCGATAATGGAATAGATTTCTTGAAGAGTTGTTTCACCCATTTCAACAAGTTCTATACCTGCATTAAAAAGACTAATAAAATTATTTGGACTCTCAAGTGTATTCTTTGTGAGTATTTCACAGATGCTTTTATGGTCGATATATTCATAAACTGCGGTTCTCCCCATAAAGCCAGAAAAACAGAGTTCACACCCTTTTGCGGACCATTCATTTATTATATGGTTAGCGTGTAGTTTGGTTTTCTTAGGTATTGCTTCTTTGCAGTGAGGGCAAAGTTTTCGTACCAGTCTTTGTGCAATGACCATTTTGAGACAAGATTTTAGTTGGCTATTTTCTATCCCTAGTTGGTTCATTCTCTCTATTGCACTGAATGTACAATTTGTGTGTAATGTAGACAAAACTAGATGGCCAGTTTGAGCTGCTCTAGTCGCTATTTTGGCTGTTTCTTCATCACGAATTTCACCGATCATAATGACATCCGGGTCTTGTCGCAGAAGTGCTCTTAAAATAAAAGAGAAATTAAGTTTGTATTTTTCATTAACTTGGGTTTGATTAATTCCTTGTAGTGGAATTTCAATTGGGTCCTCAATGGTTGTTATATTTCTTGAGGACTGATTTAAATATTCTAGGTAACTATAAAGAGTTACTGTTTTACCGCTTCCTGTGGGCCCTGTAACTAAGATTAGCCCTTGTGGTCGATTTAAATATTCTTTTAATGAATCAAGAAGGGAAGAGCACATCCCTATGTGCTCTAAAGAATATTTTAATTGTGTATTCAAAATACGTAGGACTAATTTTTCACCGTGAATTGTCGGAATACTTGAAAGACGAATGCTATAATTTTGCCCGTCAAAGTACCAACTCATTTGGCCATCTTGTGGAAGTCTTTTTTCCGCAATATTCATTTTTGCGAGTATTTTTATACGAGCAATAACTTCACTATTAATCTCATAAGGAGGAGAAGGAATAAAATATAGTTTTCCATCGACTCGTAATCTAATTTTCAACCCATGCTTAGTCGGTTCAAGGTGTATATCCGATGAACGTTTATGAACCGCTGTTTTTAGTAATTCATCCACAAAGTTAATCGCAGGGGATGAAGTATTTAATGGCTCGGGTTCTTTTGGTTGATAATGTGTCTCCTCCTCTTTTATTTCATGTGTTGTATTATTGAAATAATGGTCTATTTTTTCTTTCGGCCAAATGTCATAGCATACAGGGACACTGGCAATAAATTTTAATGTGGCTATTAAATTATCATCCGGCTTTTTAACTACAGCTATAGATAACCGTTTTTGATTATAGTCGATGATTATAATGTAATTCCTATCACATAGATTCTTAAGTTCTTTATAAATGAATTGATCGTTTCTAGCTATATTCATATGTATATTTCCAATTAAAATACAAAGGTTTTTTCGCACAATGACTTTAATTTGATATTATTTTTGTTTTCACAAGCAACTGCCCAATTAAAGGGAGTATTTAAGGATGGAATGGTTGGTGTCAATGTAACCTTTAAGCCTGCTAGTGATTTATCTGTGGAAAATGTAATAACGCCTGATTTAACCTCTATTTTACTAATATATCTCCCGGTTATATTGGTAGGGATATCATCATTGCCTCCGTTGCATTGTGATAAACTACCCCGGTTAAAACTACATATTTCTACACTGTTTTTATAAGGGATGATGGTTTGGAGCACATCAGTAATCGCTGCTTTTTGCATATAGCTTTGATAGCCAGGGATCGCAATAGCACTTAAAATTGATATGATTGCAATGACTACCATAATTTCAATGAGTGAAAAGCCTTGTTGATTCATAAATAAAACCTCCGTTGTTAAGTGAGGCTTTATCATAATTAGATTTTTAATTTGAAATTAGAGGTTAAAAAAGAGAGTGCGAAGCAATTTGTAAATGTTTATTGAAATGTAGGTTAGGTTGCATTTTTCTTCGAGCAGCTTCGCAATAAATAACAAGAATAAAATAGAAGCTGGGGTTTTAGGATGAATTAGGTGAAAATAAATGTATCTATATTGCATTAGCGGATAATTTTAATATGGATATTATCCGCTAATAATTATTAAACTAATAATTCTTTAACTTATTCTTATAATATAGCCAATCAAAGAATGGACCAGGATCTGTTTTACGGCCAGGGGCGATATCACTGTGACCAGTAATATTATTTTTAATTAGTGGGTATTCAATTGTAAGCAAATTAGTTAAATAAGTTAGGGACTGATACTGTTCTTCTGTAAATGGATCAAAATCAGTACCTTCTAGTTCAATACCAATAGAGAAATCGTTACATTTTTCATGGCCCTGGTAAGAAGACTGGCCTGCATGCCAAGCTCGTAAATGAAAAGGGACATATTGAATAATTGTACCATCACGGCGTATTAGGCAATGAGCTGAAACACGAAGGTGTTTAATTTCATTAAAAAATGGATGTTCATCAGGGTTTAAAGTCCCTGTAAATAATTGATTTATATAAGGGCCACCAAATTGACCCGGTGGAAGGCTGATATTATGAATGACTAGAAGAGAAGGTATGGCATTAGTGGGGCGCTCATCATGATGTGGAGAAGGGATATGAGTCACATTATTTAGCCAACCATTATGTATTTTCATATCGTTATCCATAGTATTCTCTTTTCTTTTTTGTTAGCACTCGTTATCTGCAAACGGAAAGATTAGCATAGATGAAACGAAGCGAGTGTATATTTTGGAGTTAAAAATGACTATACGGCGATATGATGAACAACAAAGACGCGAAAAACTTTTTGAGCGGTTACAGATTGATATTCCTTTTATGGTCAGTGTGGCTTTGAAAGAGGACTTAGGTCAATCTGTTGATTATAAAAAGGATATTACTGGTCAGTTGTTAAATGCGGATAGGCAAGCGAGTGCTCGAATTATTACTCGTGAACAAGGTGTTTTTTGCGGTAAGCAATGGTTAGATGAAGTCTTTCTTCAACTTGGCGGGCAAGTCAAAATTGATTGGAAGGTTCAAGATGGTGAAACCGTGGCTCCTAATCAAGTTCTTTGTGAGATGCATGGCCCATCACAAATTTTATTAACTGGTGAGCGCACGGCTTTGAATTTTATTCAAACGCTTTCTTCTGTTTCAAGTATAACTGCTGAATATGTAAAACAAATCACAGGTACAAGAGCGAAGTTACTTGATACACGTAAAACTATCCCAGGCTTAAGGACCGCTTTAAAATATGCAGTATTGATGGGGGGAGGGTTTAACCATCGCCTAGGTTTATCTGATGCTTACTTAATAAAAGAAAACCACATTATATCGGCCGGTTCAGTTGAACGAGCTGTTGAACTAGCACGTAACGCACATCCTGATGTCCCAATTGAAATTGAAGTTGAAAGCTTAGATGAGCTATTACGAGCCCTGAAAGCGCAAGCTGATATCATTATGTTAGATAACTTTACTCCAGTTATGATGAAAGAAGCTGTCGTGTTAACCGCAGGAAAAGCCGCACTTGAAGTTTCCGGTGATGTCACATTAGCAACGATAAAAGAATTCGCAGAAACAGGGATTGATTTTATTTCTGTTGGTGCGTTAACCAAGCATATTAAAGCCATGGATTTGTCTATGCGTTTTATTGATAAGAATGGGTAATTGATCTAATTAATTCGGGATGCCTTAGCCATAGTATTGCTAATAAAGCTTTAATACACGTTATCTATTCGTGTGAAGTCGGATGTGGGCATCCTACTTACTTATCGCCTAACTGAACTTTGATATTGATTTAAATATCTAAGGGGTTGCAACGAATTAAGGGATTACTACGAAATATTTGTAGTTCCTCATCAATCGAAACATTATTGCATTTTTTTGTTCATCAATAAATTGAAACATTACAGCGCTATTTTATTTTCTACATCAATTTTATTCTAAGGTAATGGATAGGCTTGAATGTAAATCTATCAAATAAATTTTAGTTAAGTTTGGGTTGAACTGTTTTGTTAACATAAAATTAACACGTTTGCAGTCTTGGGGAGTAAAAATTGCTATTAAGGGGTTTGTTTGTTTTTAAATTCACTAATTATGAATTTAAACTCACTTAATTGATTGCTTTAACGGTTCAGTTTTTGCATTTTAGCATAAAAAATCGTTTTTAATGTTAAAATATGTCATGCTAAATTACATATTAGGTTATCAATTCATGCTAAATTTTAAAAAAAATTGTTAAGATTTGCAGGATTTTATGATTTAGCGCAAGGTCTTTATGGACAGATAGTGAATACTTTGTTACTTTATTAACCCATAAATAAATTGGTATTACCAATTAACACTGGGTAATACGTAATCAATAGTTACTCACTTATGAATATGGCAGATTATGACTTACGGTAAAATTCGCCAACCAAAGTTATCAGATGTAATAGAGCAGCGTCTCGAACATCTTATTTTCGAAGGGACATTACGCCCTGGCGAAAAGCTGCCCCCTGAACGCGAACTTGCAAAGCAGTTTGACGTATCTCGACCATCAGTGCGTGAAGCAATTCAAACGTTAGAGGCGAAAGGCCTTTTATCTCGCCGCCAAGGTGGCGGAACCTTCGTACAAAAGAAAATGTGGCAAAGCTTTAGTGACCCTTTGGCTCAGCTACTTGAAGGCAATCCTGAATCTCAATTTGATCTCCTTGAAACTCGCCATGCCCTTGAAGGTATTGCAGCTTATTATGCAGCACTTCGTGGCACAGATGAGGATCTTGAACGGATTCGCCAAAGCTATGAATTAATTAAGACAGCGCAAGAAAATGGCGGGCTAGAAGCAGAGTCAGACGCAGTATTACAATATCAACTCATTGTGACTGAAGCTGCTCATAATGTCGTTTTATTACACCTTTTGCGTTGTATGATCCCGATGTTAGAACAAAATATTCGTCAGAATTTCGAGTTCTTATATACCCGTAAAGAAATGTATAAAGCAGTTAGTGAACATCGAGCACAGATTTTTGCCGCTATAATGGCAAGAGAACCTGAAAAAGCACGTGAAGCTTCTCATCGTCATTTAGCCTTTATCGAAGATCTACTGTTGGATATTAGCCGAGAGCAAACTCGCAGAGAACGTTCTTTACGTCGGTTACAGCAACATCCTGATTTGAATTAATAATATAGATCCTGACTGCTGCGTCTATATTATTGTGAGTACTCTAATTAAGAGTTAAAGCGGCAACTACATCAGGGCCTATCTTCCTGCTGTTTTACAGCAATGAGGAAAATAGCAGGAAGATAGGCTCCACATAAACATATAAAATAGATAACAGATAAGGAATACACCATGTCAGATATGTTAAAAAATGACGTGGATCCGATTGAAACTCGCGACTGGCTACAGGCGATTGAATCGGTCATCCGTGAAGAAGGTGTTGATCGTGCTCAGTTTATTATCGAACAGGTATTAAGCGAAGCACGTAAAGGCGGTGTTAATATTGCCGCTGGTGCATCTGGTCATTCTGATTACATCAACACAATAGCTGTTGAAGATGAGCCGGCATACCCTGGTAACATGGATTTAGAGCGCCGTATTCGCTCTGCAATTCGTTGGAACGCAGTGATGACTGTTTTACGCGCTTCCAAAAAAGACTTAGAACTGGGTGGCCACATGGCTTCTTTCCAGTCATCAGCAACTTTATATGAAGTGTGCTTTAACCACTTCTTCCGTGCACATAATAACAATGACGGCGGAGATTTAGTCTTCTTCCAAGGTCATATCTCTCCTGGTATTTACGCACGTGCGTTCTTGGAAGGCCGCTTAACTGAAGAGCAAATGAACAACTTCCGTCAAGAAATTGGTGGAAATGGTCTGTCTTCTTATCCACACCCTAAATTAATGCCTGACTTCTGGCAGTTCCCGACAGTGTCAATGGGGCTGGGGCCAATTAATGCTATCTATCAAGCTAAATTCCTGAAATACCTTGATAACCGTGGGCTGAAAGATACATCAGCTCAGCGTGTATATGCATTCCTTGGTGATGGTGAGATGGATGAGCCAGAATCTAAAGGTGCAATTACTATCGCAACTCGCGATAAATTAGATAACTTAGTTTTTGTTATCAACTGTAACCTGCAACGTTTAGATGGCCCAGTTACTGGTAATGGTAAAATTGTTAATGAACTAGAAGGTATCTTTAATGGTGCTGGCTGGCAAGTTATCAAAGTTATGTGGGGCGACCGTTGGGATGAATTACTGCGTAAAGATACGAGCGGTAAACTTGTTCAACTGATGAACGAAACCTTAGATGGCGATTACCAAACCTTTAAATCACGTGACGGTGCATACGTTCGTGAACACTTCTTTAATCGTTACCCAGAAACTGCAGCATTAGTTAAAGATATGACTGATGATGAGATTTGGGCTCTGAACCGTGGTGGTCACGATCCGAAGAAAGTGTATGCTGCATTCCAAAAAGCCAAAGAAACTAAAGGCAAACCGACTGTTATTCTAGCGCAAACCATTAAAGGTTATGGTATGGGTGAAACTGCAGAAGGTAAAAACATTGCTCACCAAGTGAAGAAAATGAACATGGATGGCGTTCGTCATTTCCGTGATCAGTTCAATGTGCCTGTTGCTGATGAGCAAATTGAAAAACTGCCATACATTACGTTTGAAAAAGATTCCGAAGAGTACAAATATCTACATGAACGCCGTCAAGCGTTAGGTGGTTATTTGCCAGCTCGTCGTTCAACCTTTGATGAAAAATTAGATATTCCTGCACTGGCAGATTTCAGCCAATTATTGGAAGAACAATCTAAAGAAATTTCAACAACTATCGCGTTCGTTCGTGCGTTGAACGTCATGTTGAAAAACAAATCGATTAAAGAACGTTTAGTACCAATCATCGCTGATGAAGCGCGTACATTTGGTATGGAAGGTCTATTCCGTCAAATCGGTATCTATAGTCCTAAAGGTCAGCAATATACTCCGCAAGATCGTGAGCAAGTTGCTTACTATAAAGAAGACTCTAAAGGTCAAATTCTGCAAGAAGGTATCAATGAGCTGGGTGCGGGTTCTTCTTGGTTAGCGGCTGCGACATCATACAGCACTAACAACCTGCCGATGATCCCATTCTATATCTACTACTCAATGTTTGGTTTCCAACGTATTGGCGACTTGATGTGGGCAGCGGGTGACCAACAAGCACGTGGTTTCTTAATTGGTGGTACTTCAGGCCGTACAACACTGAATGGTGAAGGTCTACAGCATGAAGATGGCCATAGCCATATTCAATCACTGACTATTCCTAACTGTATTTCTTATGACCCAGCTTTCGCTTACGAAGTTGCGGTGATCATGCAAGACGGCTTAGAGCGTATGTACGGTGAGAAACAAGAAAACGTTTATTACTACATCACGACGCTGAATGAAAACTACCACATGCCAGCAATGCCAGAAGGCGTAGAAGAAGGTATCCGTAAAGGTATCTATAAACTGGCTTCTGTTGAAGGTAGCAAAGGTAAAGTTCAGCTATTAGGTTCAGGTTCGATGATGCGCCACGTGCGTGAAGCAGCGGATATTCTGTCTGCTGAATATGGAATCGGTTCTGATGTCTATAGCGTGACTTCATTCACTGAATTGGCACGTGATGGTCAAGATTGTGAGCGTTGGAACATGCTGCACCCATCTGAGGCACCACGTGTTCCTTATATTGCACAAGTTATGAACGATGCACCAGCAGTCGCATCAACTGACTACATGAAACTGTTTGCAGAACAAGTTCGTACTTATGTTCCTGCAAGTGATTACCGCGTTCTGGGTACAGATGGTTTCGGTCGTTCAGACAGTCGTGAAAACCTGCGTCACCACTTTGAAGTGGATACATCCTATGTGATTGTTGCAGCGTTAGGTGAATTAGCTAAACGTGGTGAGATTGATGTAAAAGTCGTTGAAGAAGCGATTAAAAAATACAACATCAACCCAGATAAAGTTAACCCACGTTTGGCATAAGAGGTAAAAATCAATGTCTATTGAAATCCAAGTGCCTGATATCGGTGCTGATGAAGTTGAAGTCACCGAAGTGATGGTTAAAGTTGGCGACAAAGTAGAAGCTGAGCAATCGCTTATTACCGTTGAAGGTGATAAAGCTTCTATGGAAGTCCCATCTCCACAAGCGGGTGTGGTAAAAGAAATTAAAATTGCTGTTGGTGATAAAGTGACAACAGGCAAATTAATCATGGTATTCGAAGCGGAGGCGGGTGCAGCAGCGCCAGCTCCTGCAGAAGCCCCAGCAGCTCCAGCGGCAGCACCAAGCGCAGCGGTATCGAAAGATGTTGCTGTACCAGATATCGGTGGCGATGAAGTTGAAGTTACTGAAATTATGGTTAAAGTTGGTGACACGGTTACGGCTGAGCAATCTTTAATCACTGTTGAAGGCGATAAAGCCTCAATGGAAGTTCCTGCACCATTTGCGGGAACCGTTAAAGAAATTAAAATTGCAACCGGTGATAAAGTGAAAACTGGCTCACTGATTATGGTCTTTGAAGTTGCAGGCGCGGCTCCTGTAGCGGCTCCGGCTGCTCAAGCTGCAGCGCCATCAGCGCCAGCTGCTTCAGCGGTTAAAGATGTCAACGTACCAGATATCGGTGGTGATGAAGTTGAAGTCACTGAAGTGATGGTAAAAGTGGGTGACACCGTTTCTGCAGAACAATCAATCATTACCGTTGAAGGCGACAAAGCCTCAATGGAAGTTCCTGCGCCATTTGCTGGAACCGTTAAAGAAATTAAGATTGCGACTGGCGATAAAGTGAAAACTGGCTCGCTGATCATGACCTTTGAAGTGGCAGGTGCAGCTCCAGCAGCGGCTCCAGTAGCTCAGTCATCTGCTCCGGCTCCTGCGGCCACTCCAGCACCAGCAGCGCCAGCAAAAACAACTGACAGCAAAACTGAATTTGTTGAAAACGATGCATACATCCATGCAACACCAGTTATTCGCCGCTTAGCGCGTGAATTTGGTGTTAACTTAGCGAAAGTTAAAGGCACAGGCCGTAAAGGCCGTATCCTGCGTGAAGACGTTCAAGCTTACGTGAAAGATGCCGTAAAACGTGCGGAAGCTCCTGCAGCAGCAGGTGGCGGTTTACCTGGTATGCTGCCATGGCCGAAAGTGGACTACAGCAAATTTGGTGAAGTTGAAGAAGTTGAACTGGGTCGTATCCAAAAAATCTCTGGTGCTAACCTGAGCCGTAACTGGGTAATGATCCCTCACGTTACGCTGATGGAAGAAGTGGATACCACTGAAGTTGAAGAATTCCGTAAGCAACAAAATAAAGAAGCTGAAAAGAAAAAACTGGATGTGAAAATCACACCATTAGTTTTTGTCATGAAAGCGGTTGCTCGTGCTCTGGAAGAAATGCCGCGCTTTAATAGCTCTATTTCTGAAGATGCGCAGCGCCTGTTCCTGAAAAAATATATCAACATCGGTATTGCGGTAGATACACCAAATGGCTTAGTTGTTCCTGTCTTCAAAGACGTAAACAAAAAAGGCATTTTAGAGTTATCTCGCGAACTGATGGAAGTTTCTAAGAAAGCGCGTGCAGGTAAATTGACTGCGTCTGATATGCAAGGTGGCTGCTTCACGATTTCAAGCCTTGGTGGTATCGGAACAACTGGTTTTGCACCAATCGTGAACGCACCAGAAGTTGCAATTATGGGGCTGTCACGTTCTTCAATGAAACCTGTTTGGAATGGTAGCGAGTTTGTTCCTCGCTTGATCCTGCCAATGTCACTGTCCTTCGACCATCGTGTAATCGATGGTGCTGATGGAGCTCGCTTCATCACCCTAGTAGGGCAATTAATGAGCGATATTCGCCGTTTAGTGATGTAAATAATAAGACCGGCGAATAAGCCGGTCTGTTTTATTTAGGCTGGGGCAGAATTTTTTGCTGCCGCTACGAAAGGTTGGGAGTTACATCACGAAATGAGCCTTTTCAGGGTGTTAACAATTCTGTAAACTGCTCTCGGTGTGTACTTTTCCAGTGGAAGATCGTTTATTCAGCAGTACCGCTGGACAAAACAAAAAGAGGTCATGATGAGTACTGAAATTAAAGCCCAAGTCGTTGTGCTTGGTGCAGGCCCTGCAGGTTATTCTGCGGCTTTCCGTTGCGCTGACTTAGGTTTAGAAACTGTTTTAGTAGAACGTTATTCAACCCTTGGTGGTGTTTGTTTAAACGTTGGTTGTATTCCTTCTAAAGCGTTATTGCATGTTGCAAAAGTGATCGAAGAAGCAAAAGCTTTAGCAGAACACGGTATCGTTTTTGGTGAGCCAAAAACTGACATTTCCAAAGTTCGCTTATGGAAAGAAAAAGTCATTAATCAGCTGACGGGTGGTCTGGCTGGTATGGCTAAAGGCCGTAAAGTTACCGTAGTTAACGGTTTCGGTAAATTCACAGGTGCCAACACGCTGGTTGTTGAAGGCGAAAATGGTAGCACAACTATCAATTTCGATAACGCAATCATTGCTGCGGGTTCCCGTCCTATTCAATTACCATTCATTCCACATGAAGACCCGCGTATTTGGGATTCAACAGATGCATTAGAACTGACTGAAGTTCCTGAGCGTCTGCTGGTTATGGGTGGGGGTATCATCGGTTTAGAAATGGGGACTGTGTATCATGCACTGGGTTCTCAAATCGATGTGGTTGAAATGTTTGACCAAGTCATCCCAGCGGCTGACAAAGATGTGGTTAAAGTATTCACCAAACAAATCAGTAAAAAATTCAATCTGCTGTTAGAAACTAAAGTAACGGCAGTTGAAGCGAAAGAAGACGGTATCTACGTTTCTATGGAAGGTAAAAAAGCTTCTGCAGAACCACAACGTTATGATGCAGTATTAGTGGCAATCGGTCGTGTTCCTAACGGTAAAAACTTGGATGCAGGCAAAGCAGGCGTTGAAGTTGATGACCGTGGCTTTATCCGTGTGGATAAACAAATGCGCACTAACGTTCCACACATCTTCGCTATTGGTGATATCGTTGGTCAACCAATGTTGGCTCACAAAGGTGTTCACGAAGGTCACGTTGCCGCAGAGGTTATCTCTGGTCTGAAACATTACTTTGACCCGAAAGTTATTCCATCCATCGCCTATACTGAGCCAGAAGTTGCATGGGTTGGTTTAACTGAGAAAGAAGCGAAAGAACAAAATATCAGCTATGAAGTTGCAACTTTCCCATGGGCTGCGTCAGGCCGTGCAATTGCATCTGACTGCTCAGAAGGTATGACTAAACTGATTTTCGACAAACAATCTAACCGTGTTATCGGTGGGGCTGTTGTCGGTGTGAACGGTGGTGAATTACTGGGCGAA
Source organism: Providencia sp. PROV076 (assembly GCF_028483405.1). Classification (NCBI taxonomy): domain Bacteria; kingdom Pseudomonadati; phylum Pseudomonadota; class Gammaproteobacteria; order Enterobacterales; family Morganellaceae; genus Providencia; species Providencia sp. PROV076. Next base: position 276,244 of record NZ_JAMPRR010000003.1, read on the forward strand.
ATCGGCTTAGCAATTGAAATGGGTTGTGATGCAGAAGACTTAGCATTAACTATCCATGCTCACCCAACACTGTACGAATCAATCGGTATGGCTGCTGAGATTTACGAAGGTAGCATTACTGATTTACCAAACGCTAAAGCGAAAAAGAAAAAATAATTTTCTTTAATCGCATAGATAAACAGTATCTCTAGTATGCTGTTTATCAGCAAAGCGAATTGAAGCCAATGTGGAAACACGTTGGCTTTTTTTTGTTTTTGTGAATATAAACAATTAATCACATGCTTTTATCCAATTATTTATTAAAATCAATATTAATCATTTTATAAGTAATGTGTATTTAATTTTAAATAATAGAATGTTTATTAATAATAACAGTTAGTTGACTATAAAAATATTAAATTCTAATTTCTTTATTCTATTTTTTATTGATAACTAATAAGGAAGTTAGTTTATGGATGATGTGACACATCTAGGTACAATAACTGTATGGGGAAACAATCCAAGAGAACATCTTAATGATTATTTTAATAATTATGATAATGCTCATGAAGATATTGATTTAACTGGGAGGTATGAAAAATTAAAATGTATTTTACATGAAAATCTTTATGATAATATAAAACTAACTGACATTCATGATGATGTTAATAATCACAAAGTCGACATTTTTAAAAATCCTTCGATTAAAATTAAGGATAATTTAAAATCTAAACAAACATTAATTGAAAATGATTTAATTATATTGAGAAAGGATATTGCGGAGATTGAAAAATCGCCTGGCTGGAAATTTATCATTGATCCACAAAAATATCCATGTACGTACAAATGGCATTTTCAATCTTCAGACTCCTCAAAATTAAAAATTTCAGCAACCTTTAAATTTCGCACAATTGAAGATAGAGACAGGCTCCTCGCAGATGATTTTGACGATAATATACCGGGTATACCGAGGTTTCCTTTTGATAATATAGATCTATATATAGATGCGGTTAATAAGCGAGCTGACCGTGATGCTAGAAATCAATTGCTCGAAATTAAGAGACAACATAAAAATATTACGGATAAAATTCAGTTTAATGTAAATGAATTAAATAAGCTGAAAATAGCCCAAAGTAGTGTATTTGCCGTTCCCACACCGAATGTTCCTACATTACCTCATGGCGTTGGTTCAAATTCACAAGTAACACAAACAGCAGATAGCAGTATTGCAAAAGGTATCGAAAAGGCATTAGGTAATATTCGCGATGGCCTAGCGGAAACGTTTGATTGCTCTTTTGGCATGAGTTGCTCAAATGATTTAGATAAAACAGCAAAAAATCCAAATGTTGGGAAAGAGTTATCAAATTCAGATAAAGTAGAGGTAGGGGGCTCTGGGGCAGGAGGACCGGAGGGGTGGGAACCTGATGAGTTCTCTATAAAAAATAATGATCTTCCTTCTAAAGAAGAACTAAAGCAAGCAGCATCAGAAATCAATCGCAATGGTTTAACAAATGCTGGCAGATCGCTCCAAAAGCATGGGGGTAGGGAAGGATCTGCATACTCATATTCCAACCAAAAAGCTTCAGTATTGAATCAGGAAGCTAGAGCATTAATCGATGAAATATTAGATAATCCAAATGTAATAATAAGACCTAGAACTATTTATGAAAATAGGAAAAGAATTGAAGTGATTGATGCTAAATCACCTGATGGTCGGGTATTAAGATTTAGTATAGATGGTAAGAAATTTATTGGTTTTAGAGAGCCATAATGTTTGCAAATGATTGATGGGGGGATTTTATGTTGGAATACAGTGTTGGAAGTTCTTTAAGCCGAGATGATTTATATGCTGAGCTCTCTTTTAATGATGTTCAGTGGGGGGAAATTTCACTGTCTGAAGATAAGAAAGAGGTAAAAATTATTATTTATCCTGACTCGGATTTTTTAGAATTTAATTACAGTGAATTTTTATTATTGATAGAGAAAGCTAAAGATCATCTTTTACGTTTAGAACCTTTAGTTTAATTTCCGCATAAGCAGGTTGGTTCCTCCATTTTTAGCGTGGGGGAACCAAAGTGGCAGAGTCATTAATGTGAAAATTAAATGTGGTTGGAGTAAGAGGTGACTAGGCTTAATTATAGTATTAGTGATAAACAGACGAGCAAATTTATAAGCTTATTAACTTTAGGTGTATTAACTGCATTAGATAAAAATTTGATATCGATTGATGAGGCAGAAGGATTTGTTTTCAAACCTTATTTGGCTAAACTACTCGAACAAATGGGTTCAGATGAAAAATTAATAGGGATAATTAACCTAGGTTGCGAATTGGACGATGTTGAATGTTTAATTCCAGAACAGCTCCAAGCTAGTATTGAGGAATTAATACAGAAAACCATCACAGTAATTTCACAAAGTGAAGATTTTGGTCGGTTAATTGATAAAGAAATTAATATTATTGATGACTAACTAAATGTTTAGAAATATAAATTGAAACATTTGAAAAGAACATAAATGAAATTAAGAATGGTAAAGGTTAAAATATGAAAATAGAACTGAGTCTACTGGAAGAGGCTATAGTAGCCATTTTCAAAGAAATGAAAGTACAGGGAATGGATAATATAGACTTAGATGCAGATTTTTATTGGAATGTACCTTCTGAATCTATTTATGATATTTACAATGAGCCGGCTCAGTTAGATGTTGGGCAGTTAGAAGCTGATTATGAGATGTTATGTAAAGCTAAAGAAAATGAACTGCTCGTAAAATATAACTTAAAAAATATATCAGCCATTCTTCGTTATTTATCAGAAAAACACGCAAAATGATCTGACTTGATGATGCTCAAGGCGTAAGCAATCGCTGGTTTGGCCATTGTTTATACCTTATCTACATTTACTAACTTTCAATCATTGGTGTAAGCTAAAACAAAATAATACCTATTAATAAGAAAGCGCTATGGAACTAAAACCCACTGCAATTTTAATCCACGTACCCGATGTTCAAGCGGGTTTGGCTTGGTATCAGCAAGCTTTTCCACAAGCAAAGGCAGAATACTTGCCTGATTTTGATTTCACCTTATTACATGTCGGAGACTTCACGATAGAAGTGGTGCAAGCGGATGAAAAAGTTAGTGAGGGTAAAAAGGGAACGGTATTGTATTGGCAAGTCGATAATTTTGATTTGGCTTTTGAGCATTTCACTCAACTAGGGGCAAAACTGTACCGCGGGCCAATGTTAATAGATGGTAACAACCGAATGTGCCAACTTGAAGACCCGTTTGGCAATTTAATTGGTTTAAAAGGGCGGTAAAATCCATTAAAACCTTTAAAAGGATTAAAACCAATCGCAATGATTTACCTTATCAATTAGTAATATAAATAAAATTGCGATAAAAAATATAATTTGTGATAGCTGATGAAAAAAGGCACTAATTAGGGTGCTTTAAATTTTAAAATGCATTATAAAAAGTATGGTTTTTTCGGCGTTTTACGATGATTAATAGTATCTTAAGCTGAAAAATAACCAGTAATGAAGTGTTAAGGCGTAAAGTTAGTAGTTAAATGTTGCTTTCTTGTGAATGAATTAACATTACGTTTAAATTCTGCTATGCTGATCGCCCGAAGCTGGGCATAATTTTACCGCCATTGAGATTATGCGAGCAAATTCCTCTGACCTGGCACCGGATGATAATTTTGTCAGTATGGTGCAGACAGCCGGGTATACAAATTACAATGAAGCGAGGAGAACGTCGTGCTAGAAGAATACCGTAAGCACGTAGCCGAGCGTGCCGCTCAAGGGATTGTCCCTAAGCCATTAGATGCGTCACAAGTAGCTGCACTGGTAGAGTTACTCAAAAACCCACCCAAAGGTGAAGAAGATTTCCTGTTAGACCTGCTGACCAACCGCGTCCCCCCTGGTGTTGACGAAGCAGCGTACGTAAAAGCTGGATTTTTAGCCGCGATAGCTAAAGGCGAAACTTCCTCTTCTCTTATCTCCCCTGAAAAAGCCATTGAACTGCTAGGGACTATGCAGGGCGGATATAACATCCATGCACTAATTGAAGCGTTGGATGACGAAAAACTTGCGCCAATCGCCGCTAAAGCACTTTCCCACACCTTACTGATGTTTGATAACTTCTACGACGTAGAAGAAAAAGCGAAAGCGGGAAATGTTCACGCGAAACAAGTTATTGAATCATGGGCAAATGCCGAGTGGTTCAAAGAGCGCCCTGCGTTAGCTGAAAAAATGACCGTAACTGTGTTCAAAGTGACTGGTGAAACTAACACAGATGACTTATCGCCAGCTCCTGATGCATGGTCACGTCCAGATATCCCATTACACGCATTAGCAATGCTGAAAAACGCACGCGATGGTATTGAACCAGACGATGCGGGTAATGTTGGCCCAATCAAGCAAATTGATGCGCTGAATAAGAAAGGTTTCCCACTAGCTTACGTGGGTGACGTTGTCGGTACTGGTTCTTCTCGTAAATCAGCGACTAACTCCGTGCTATGGTTTATGGGTGACGATATCCCATTTGTGCCAAATAAACGTGGCGGTGGGGTAGTATTGGGCGGCAAAATTGCACCCATCTTCTTTAATACAATGGAAGATGCGGGCGCATTACCAATTGAAGTGGACGTTTCTAAACTGAATATGGGGGATGTGATTGACATCTATCCATTTAAAGGTGAAGTGCGTAACCATGAAACGGGTGAGCTACTCGAAACATTCGAATTAAAAACAGATGTACTGATTGACGAAGTCCGTGCGGGTGGTCGTATTCCACTGATTATCGGCCGTGGTTTAACCAGCAAAGCACGTGAATCTCTGGGCTTAGAAGCAACAGATGTATTCCGTCACGCGAAATCCGTTGCACAAAGCAACCGTGGTTTCTCATTAGCACAAAAAATGGTTGGTCGTGCTTGCGGTCGCCCAGGTATTCGCCCTGGTGAATACTGTGAGCCAAAAATGACCTCTGTAGGTTCACAAGATACAACTGGCCCAATGACCCGTGATGAGCTGAAAGACTTGGCTTGTCTTGGTTTCTCTGCAGATTTGGTTATGCAGTCATTCTGCCACACTGCTGCGTATCCAAAGCCTGTTGACGTCACAACGCACCATACCTTACCTGATTTCATCATGAACCGTGGTGGTGTTTCTCTGCGTCCAGGCGATGGTATTATTCACTCTTGGTTAAACCGTATGCTATTACCTGATACCGTCGGTACAGGTGGTGACTCACATACGCGCTTCCCAATTGGTATTTCATTCCCTGCGGGTTCTGGTTTGGTCGCATTTGCTGCAGCAACAGGGGTAATGCCTCTGGATATGCCTGAGTCAGTACTGGTTCGCTTTAAAGGTGAAATGCAGCCGGGTATCACATTACGTGACCTTGTTCATGCAATCCCACTGTATGCAATCAAAGATGGTTTACTGACCGTAGAGAAAAAAGGTAAGAAAAACATTTTCTCTGGCCGTATCTTAGAAATCGAAGGTTTGCCTGAGCTGAAAGTTGAACAAGCGTTTGAATTAGCGGATGCGTCAGCAGAGCGTTCAGCAGCGGGTTGTACTATCAAATTAGATAAAGCGCCAATTATCGAATACCTGCAATCGAATATCGTTCTATTAAAATGGATGATAGCAGAAGGCTATGGTGATCGTCGTACTATTGAACGCCGTATCAAAGGGATGGAAAACTGGTTAGCGGATCCACAACTGCTAGAAGGTGATGCAGATGCGGAATACGCAGCAGTAATTGAAATTGACCTGAATGATATCAAAGAGCCAATTCTGTGTGCACCAAACGACCCAGATGACGCTCGTTTATTGTCTGATGTTCAAAACGAGAAAATTGATGAAGTCTTCATCGGTTCTTGTATGACAAACATTGGCCACTTCCGTGCAGCAGGTAAGTTATTGGATTCCCACAAAGGCCAATTACCAACGCGTTTATGGGTTGCGCCACCAACTAAGATGGACGCAGCACAATTAACTGAAGAAGGTTACTACAGCGTCTTTGGTAAGAGTGGTGCGCGTATTGAAGTTCCAGGGTGTTCACTGTGTATGGGTAACCAAGCACGTGTAGCTGATGGAGCGACGGTCGTTTCCACTTCAACGCGTAACTTCCCGAACCGTTTAGGGACAGGTGCGAATGTTTACCTCGCATCAGCAGAACTGGCAGCGGTAGCCTCTTTATTAGGTCGTTTACCAACACCAGCAGAGTATCTGCAATTTATGGATAAGGTCGATGAAACAGCAGCGGATACCTACCGTTACTTGAACTTTGACCAGTTATCACAATATACCGAAAAAGCGGATGGCGTGATTTTCCAAACAGCCGTGTAACAAGGTAATATTAATCATGGAGGCTCCTAATGTTAGGGGCCTTTTTTAATTGGGTGTATTCGCTAAATATATTCAGAAATTTCGATTAAATTTAAATCGACATCATGTAAGTAAATAGATCTAATTCCTCCAGTAGCACCAGTCCGATTCACCGGCCCTTCGATAATTTTTATACCTTGTTGTTCAATATGCTTTTGCACGTCATTACTCAATTTTATTTTTTCTGTTGGTAATACCTCTCAACAAAGCAGTTTGACTCGCGTTATACTAGCGTCAATAACGCAAGAGTAGAGGGACTGCATATGGACTACCAATTTTTCCAAGATATCACCGGAGCTATCTCCGCTAAATTCTCGATGGATCATGAGGCTATTGGATATTGGCTTAATGAAGAGGTCAAAAATGACCTTAGTCTGTTAGATGCTATTGAAGAAAATTACGAAAAAATCAAAGGCAGTGAAAAACAATGGGAGCTTATTGGCCACGAATATACATTGTTGCTTGATGATGAAGAAGTGATGATCCGCGCCAACCAATTATCATTTGAAACTGAAGGGTTGGAAGAAGGAATGAGTTATTATGATAATGAAAGTGTTGCATTTTGCGGCACTGATGACTTCTTATTAATGCTAAAGGATTATCGAATTTTTGTTATAGAAAATAGATAGAATAATTTTATTTAGTGATTTGTTTTGTGTTTTAATAAATCATCGCTATTATTTGCAATGTACGGCCAGCCATTAAACGTTTTTTTAAAGATTTACTGGTTGGGGTTAATATTGATAATTGGATCCTAAAGGGTATATATATATGAATACTGATGATGTTACAGGCGCGTTGAATGATGCAACGAATTGGTTTGTGGCAAACCAAGATCTGTTAGTTCAGTATGCTGTGAATATCGTGTCTGCAATTGTTATCTTGATTGTCGGGATGATGATTGCAAAATGGGTTGGGCGTGGTTTACATCGCGTGATGACCATGAAAGGTATTGATTCAACAGTCAGTGACTTTTTATCAGCGATAGCACGTTATACCATTGTTGCATTCACCTTCATTGCGGTATTAGGGAAAATTGGCGTACAAACTGCTTCTGTGATCGCGGTAATGGGTGCGGCCGGTTTAGCTGTTGGCTTAGCATTACAAAACTCGCTGGGTAACTTTGCGGCAGGTGTGTTGCTGGTGGTATTTAGGCCACTAAAAGCGGGGGAGTATGTTTCAATCGGTGCTGTTGAAGGCACAGTGCAAAATGTACAAATATTTTCAACGACGTTAAGAACCGCAGATGACCGTATTATTGTTATTCCTAATGGGAAGATAATTGCTGATAACATCATTAATACCAGTCGTGAACCTAATCGCCGTCAAGATATTATTGTGGGTGTTGCTTATGATTCTGATATTGATGTGGTGAAAAAAGTATTAGGTGATATCGTCGCTGCGGATAGCCGTATTCAGCATGCTAAAGGCGTCACTATCCGTTTACATGATATGGCTCCATCATCATTAAATTATTTAGTGCGTTTTTGGACCACTAATGGTGATGCATGGCCTGTATATTGGGATTTGCTAGAAGAGTTTAAGCGCGCTCTGGACAAACATAATATTGGTATCCCATTCCCACAAATGGATGTTCATGTTCATAAGCAAAATGCGCCTATCAAGCAAGATGCTGCAGAGTAATATTTAGAAAGTCATATTCAGCAGTTTCACTGAAAATAAGAGCCTGTCTTCGATGGGCTCTTATTCATTTCTCACTCCTATATTTCCACCCCGATATTTTTCTTACCGATGCATTTTTGGTTATAAGTGATACTTATGACCTATTAGACTTAATCATTTCCACTAATAACTTTTTATCGCTAATATTCATGCATATTAATTGAATAAAAAATTGGAATTAATACATGTTTTCGATCTATTTACAGGGTGCGCTATTAGGTGCTGCAATGATATTACCTTTAGGACCACAGAACGCATTTGTCTTACAGCAAGGAAGCCGAAAGCAGTTTCATTTAATGAGTGCATTATTATGCGCTTTAAGTGATACCGTTTTAATTATCGCAGGTGTGTTTGGTGGCAGTGCTTTACTCAGCCAGTCTGAAATATTAATGCAATTGATCACGTGGGCTGGCGTAGCATTTCTTATGTGGTATGGCTATGGTGCGTTTCGTACAGCGCTCAGCCCTGATGAGGTCATACTTCAAACGGAAAGCCGGGCTATCACAAGGTGGAAAGTGATTGTTACACTGTTTGCCGTCACTTGGCTGAATCCTCATGTTTATTTAGACACCTTTGTGGTTCTAGGTAGTGTCGGTGGACAGTTAGAAAACCAGTTACGACCTTGGTTTACGGCTGGAGCACTAACGGCGTCATTTGTGTGGTTCTTTGCATTGGCGATACTTGCTGCTTGGTTTTCACCCGTGTTAAATAAACCGCGTTCACAGCGCATTATTAACATTTTCGTGGGGAGTGTGATGTGGTTTATTGCATTTCAACTTGCGATACAGGGGCTTAAGGGACTCGGTTTGATTTCTCAATAACAATATATCTTCAACAGACAAGCAATAAAGTTCAATTTCTCATTATTCTGACTGTACTTTTTGTTTCATGTGTTACTGTTAAATTGAGCTCAGGGATAGTTTATTACCAATTATCCCTTTTTTAGCGATAAATAATTTTCTTGGGAGGTTCTGTGAAATTAAAATCTTTAGTTTTAGCTGCGATGGTAGCAGGTGCTGCGGTTCCTACCATGTCTTTGGCTGATCCGTTACCCAATGGCCCACACATTACAACTTCGGGTAATGCAATAGTGAAAGCGACTCCAGATATGGCGACGCTGAACATTCTTGTGACAGTCACTGCAAAAGATGCGGCAGCTGCGAAAGCTGGCGTCGATAAGAGAGTTGCAGAGTATTTTGAGTTTCTTAAGAAAAATGGCATTGAAAAAGAAGATATCAACGCGGCAAATGTGCGAACTCAGCCTAAATATGATTACAGTAGCGTGAAGCAAAAATCAACCATCGAAGGCTACACGGCAACACGTTCTGTTGAAGTGGAAGTGAAGAAATTAGACCAACTTAATGTCTTGTTAGATGGTGCTTTAGCCGCAGGTCTCAATGAAATCAACTCAGTACAGTTTGGTGTGGCTAACCCGCAACAGTATCGTGATGAAGCACGGTCTCAAGCGATTAAAAATGCGACAGAACAAGCCAATATCTTAGCAAAAGGCTTTAATGTCCAGTTAGGTCCTGTGTATAGCATTAACTATAATGCGCCAGCTGCGGTGCCATACCCAATGGCTGCAAGAAATTATGGTGGGGCGATGAAAGCCTCTGTTGCTCAAGACCTCAAGATTGATGAGACCTACGAACAACAGAGTATTGATTTTAATGACCAAGTCGATGTGGTATTTGAATTAAAACGCTAGCTTTTTGCGGGTTCATCTTCTTGTTTTAACATCTGGCGCCCCGTTTTTAATAGGGCGTCAGTCACATTTTTCATTGTACGGCTTTCAGGTGCGAAGCGGTGCCAGTAAAGCATCCGTCGCTGACATAACCCCGGGGTTAAATCAACCAATTCACCATTCGCTAATTCACTGGCTATCTGCAAATGTGGGATCATACAGCAGGTAGAACCTTGTTTCGCTAACTGCACAAAGGCTTCCGAGGAGTTCACGATATGGCATGGAACACTGCCCGGTGACAAACCAAAGTTTTGTTGTACGAAGGCTTGGTGCATATCGTCTAGATGGTCGAAAGCAACCGCAGGTGCTTTTAATAACGAAGAACGAGTCACACCATCAGGGAAGTATTTTGCCGCAAAGCCAGGTGACGCAACAAAAATATAGTCCAGTGCGCCAAGTTTATCGACTAAACAACCCGGTAAGGCTTGGGGTTGAATACTGATAGCGCCGACCACCTCGCCGCGTCTTAAACGTTCTTGAGTCCGAGTTTCATCTTCAACCTGAATGTTTAGCCGAATAGGGCTATTGCCTAATACAGGGTTTAGAGCAGGAAGAAACCAAGTTGCCAAGCTGTCAGCGTTGACGGCAAGTGAGAGTAACAACGGGGTTGAGCCACTATTTTCATCACCTAACCATTGCTCTTCTAATAATTCAACTTGATGAAGCAGTGCTAGCAGTTTTTGCCCTTGTTCAGTTGGGTGCGGCGGAACGGTACGCACAAGTAGTGGTTGCCCAAACAGGTTTTCTAACTGCTTTATACGTTGTGACACAGCAGATTGCGTGATGCAGAGCTTTTGAGCCGCACGCTCAAAGCCGCGTTCACGGATAACGGCATCCAGTGCTTGTAATGCGCGATAGTCAGGGCGCTTCATCAAAAAAATCTCCTTGTTGTTATTCTACCAAGCACTATGCCATATTTTTACACGCAACACTTAAAAATATTATTGTTGTGGCGTAAATCCCAAGAACCGTGACATAAATACAGCGAACAAAGCTGCAACTTATTGGGTGTCCGGTATATACTAGTTATTAATAACCTTAATCACGACTCAATTAAATCTTAAAAGGCATGAGTATGACTCAGGACGAATTAAAAAAAGCGGTAGGTTGGGCAGCACTTGATTACGTAAAACCGGGCACTATTGTTGGTGTTGGAACGGGTTCAACGGCTTCACAATTCATTGATGCATTAGCCACAATGAAAGGCCAAATAGAAGGTGCGGTATCAAGCTCAGAAGCATCAACTCAAAAATTAAAATCACTGGGTATTACAGTATTTGATTGTAATGAAGTGGATTCATTAGATGTTTATGTTGATGGCGCTGATGAAGTTGACCACCATATGAATATGATCAAAGGCGGTGGTGCGGCTTTAACACGTGAAAAAATTGTTTCCGCAATTGCAAAAACCTTTGTCTGTATCGTTGACCAATCTAAGTTAGTTGATGTACTAGGTAAATTCCCACTGCCTGTTGAAGTGATCCCAATGGCGCGTAGCTATGTGGCACGTGAATTGGTTAAACTGGGTGGTACGCCAGAGTACCGTCAAAATGTGATTACAGACAACGGCAATGTGATTTTAGATGTCCATAATTTAAATATCGTTGACCCTGTGGCATTAGAAAATACGATTAATGGGATTGCGGGGGTTGTGACCGTTGGGTTATTCGCCAATCGCGGTGCTGATGTTGTATTGATGGGGACTGCAAACGAAGGCGTTAAAACCATCAAGTTATAATCTATATCATATTTAATTATTCCAATAAGCCAGTGGAGTTATACCCGCTGGTTTTTTTGTTTTACTGGTATTTTGTCATTAGTCTATGATTTGATAGAAGCTAAATTAATTAACCAGTTTTATAAATATCATCAATTTGAAATTTATTTTATTTTTTTTAATGTCTGGCTATTTTGGTGATATATCTCACACAAATAGGTATTGTACAGGAAAAATCCTTATTTTGTGTTACCACCCCTGATTTTCTACCATTTTACTTCTTTTTCTTCGCGCTTTTTAGCATCCATTAAGCAAACGGTTGTATTGCTACTGCGCTATTTTTTGCTATGTTGGTATACGCTTCATAGCTCAAGGTAGATGGATGTTATCTCTCTTGAGCTATGTTAGGCAAACACATAGGTTCATCTGTTATAAATCTTAAGTACGTTCACGATAGGGTAGGGAAATGGTTAAGGTATCTTTGCAAAAAGACAAAATTAAATTTTTACTGCTAGAAGGTGTGCACCAAAGTGCGGTTGATAACTTAAAAGCCGCGGGCTACACCAACATTGAATATCACAAAAGTGCGTTATCCGACGAAGAATTAAAAGAAGCGATTAAAGATGCACGTTTTGTAGGTATCCGTTCCCGTACTCATCTTACTGAAGAAATTTTCGCTGCAGCAGAAAAACTCGTTGCAGTGGGTTGCTTTTGTATTGGCACCAACCAAGTTGATTTAGATGCTGCGGCAAAACGCGGTATCCCTGTATTTAACGCACCATTTTCAAATACACGTTCCGTTGCAGAAATGGTATTAGGCCAATTATTACTTTTACTACGTCGTATTCCTGAAGCCAATATGCAAGCACACCGCGGTATTTGGGAAAAACAAGCTAAAGGCTGTTTTGAAGCGCGTGGTAAGCGTCTTGGGATTGTTGGATATGGCCACATTGGTACTCAGTTAGGGATCTTAGCTGAAGGTATCGGTATGAATGTTTTCTTCTATGATATTGAAAACAAACTGCCTTTAGGTAATGCAACTCAAGTTCGTTCTTTAACTGAACTTCTGAACATGAGCGATGTGGTTAGCTTACATGTGCCTGAAACCCCAAGTACGAAGAATATGTTTGCTAAAGAACAATTCGACCGTATGAAGCCTGGCTCTATATTCATTAACGCATCACGTGGAACAGTCGTGGATATCCCTTCACTGGCAGCCGCGTTGGAAAGCAAGCATTTATCAGGTGCTGCGGTGGATGTATTCCCAAGTGAACCCGCTGCGAACAATGACCCTAATGACCCATTTATCTCTGAATTGATTAAGTTCGACAATGTGATTTTAACACCGCACATTGGGGGCTCGACAGAAGAAGCTCAAGAAAATATTGGGTTAGAAGTGGCAAGTAAACTGGCTAAGTATTCAGATAATGGTTCAACATTATCTGCGGTTAACTTCCCTGAAGTTTCTTTGCCAGTGCATACTGAAGATACCAACCGTTTCTTGCATATTCATGAAAACCGTCCAGGTATTTTGAATAGCATCAACCAAGTCTTCACGGAAAATAACATTAACGTTGTCGGCCAGTACTTACGTACATCAGGCAACGTAGGTTATGTGGTTATTGATGTATTAATGCAAACGCCAAACCAAACAGATGAAGCACTCCAGAAATTAAAAGATTTACCTGGAACCATTCGTGCGCGTTTACTGTTCTAAGTTACGCTAAAAAGTGTGTGAAATGATGGCGCGGGTGTTTATGACCAGCGCCATATTTTTTGCGGCGTAATAATTTCGGGTAAAGGAATATCCCAATGAGCTATAGGGAGTTTTTCTACTTGCTGGCAATTATGGGCAAGGCCAATGGGATAAAACCCGGTTTGTTGCCAATTAGCAAGCGTTCTATCATAAAACCCACCTCCCATCCCTAACCGTTGCCCTTGAGTATCAAATGCCACTAATGGGATAAGCATGATATCCAATTTTTCGAGTGGTAGCACATCTCTGACATCAAGCGGTGGCTCATCAATATTAAATCGATTTTTAACGAGTTGGCTATCGGGGCGATAGTGAAGAAACAATAAATGGTGGCGACTAAAGGGGTGCAAAACAGGGAGATAGACTTGTTTACCTTCAGCCCAGAGCGCATGAATGAGTGGCCTTGTGTCAATTTCGCCATCAAAAGAAAGAAACAAAGCAATAGTGTTGGCTTGTGCAATTTTTGGGTGGCTTAATGCATTATGCATGAGTTGTTCCGCTGCGTCATATTGCTGCTGAGCGCTTAATTGACGACGTGCTTGACGGATTGTTTGACGTACCTGCTGGCGTTGGGTCGAGAGGGAGTCTTGCATGTGATAACCTGTTGTATATGCGATAAAAAACAGTTAACCAAGAAAGTAAATTACTTAAAGTATATCGCAAGATGAGAGGTTATGTAGGAAACAAATGAAAAATAAGCAGGAACTTAATTGGGGGTCTCCAAGATGCCGTTGTAGGCTGTAACCCTTGAACCCTTGGTTCAAGGTGAACGCAGTTTAGCAACCTTTAGGCTTCCTGAGCGAATCAGGCATGCTCACCAGCGCCATAACCACATTCTGTTTAGTTGAAATATCGGCTCAGGGGACTCGCCCACTCACGCGCATCTCAGAGAAATTTGGTTTGAGAACTTATCGTTACTCAGTGATTTCATTGTACGAAACTAGATTTAAAATGCAACCTTAATTTTGTATATTTTTTTCTACTAGTGTCTGATTAATAAGCAGATTTACTCTAGGGGCAATACCTGCCTCTCAGTAATTTTCACCTGATCGTGCAACGCTTGTTCGATTGTGAGCTGCAACATTTTTATTTTCTCTTCCATATTATAAGCATAATCACGCGTTTTTGTCTTTTCTTGTGCTAATTCGTGACAGACGTTCAATGCTACAATAAAAATAAGTTGTTCCGTGTTGGTCACACCGCTTCTATCTTTCAGATTTTGCAAGCGTTGTTCTAATTCTTTAGCCGACTCAAGAAGGGCTTCTTTTTGTTCTGCTGGGCAATTGACTCGCATTGAGCGCCCGAAAATCTGGATGTCGACAGGTTGTGCGGACATTATACCTCCATACTGAATAATACTCGCCGTAAATACATCATATTTGGCGCAATTAATAGATAAGACAAAAGCATACTGGTCTAGCGGCTATCCTTGATGGTAGCATATCACGAATCATAAGCTAACATGACGAATTCAGATGTCTATACAAAAATCTTTACCAAACTATGAATCACTGGACAAATTACTGCAACAGCACTCAATCGCACTTACTGCTGCGGAGATCCATGGTCTAATAACTGGGTTGATCTGTGGCGGGGGCCGTGACCATAGCTGGCAAACGTTGGTCCATGACCTTGCTAACGATGGCTTAGCGTTTCCACAAACGGTTTCGCAGCCACTGCGAGAGCTCTTCGATACCACATTCGAAGCACTTGATGACAGCGAATTTGCATTTACTATGCTATTTCCTGACGAAGACGCTTCTGTTTTTGACCATGCTGATGCGCTAGCTGGCTGGGTAAATCACTTTTTATTAGGTGTCGGGGTTACACAACCGAAACTGGCTGATAAAAAAGAGATAAGCGAAGTTATCACAGATTTACGCAATATTGGTATGCTTGGTTATGACGAAGACGAAGACCAAGAAGAACTTGAGCAAGCGTTAGAAGAAGTGGTTGAGTATGTCAGGGTGGCGGTGCAATTATGTTACATTGCGTTGATTGAGCCGACTAAAGGCCCAACAGCCGTGGAAAATGATAAACCGGTTCTTCATTAATTTCTATTAATGTGAGTTTTCAAAGCACTTAACTTTATCAATCAATATTTTATTATTGATAAATTAAGTGCTTGAAAGCGTGATGTATCCAGATTTAAGTCATTTCGCCAGTGTATGTTGCTATGTGATTGGTTAAACACAAGCAATATATTCAGCAATCTAATTATTCTGATAATAAGGCAAAAACGGTATGAATAAACAGGAATTTATTTCTCGTCGCAATGCATTATTGGCTCAAATGCAATCAGGCAGTGCAGCAATTATTTTCTCTGCGCCGCCAGCGCAACGTAATGCGGATTGCGAATACCCATATCGTCAACACAGCGATTTTCTTTATTTAACGGGGTTTAGTGAGCCAGAAGCTGTATTAGTCCTGATTAAAAGCGATGAGAAACATAGCCATACTGTTCTTTTTAACCGTGTCCGTGATTTAACTGCTGAGATTTGGTTTGGTCGCCGCCTTGGGCAAGACGCCGCACCTGAAAAATTAGGTGTTGATAAAGCGTTACCTTTCAATGAAATAGAAGAGCAACTTTATCAATTACTAAATGGCCTCGACGTGGTTTATCATGCACAAGGTGAGTTTGCCTATGCCGATAAATTGGTATTTGATGCCTTAGATATTCTACGTAAAGGTAGCCGTCGTAACTTACGAGCGCCACAAACATTGGTCGATTGGCGGCCGATTGTCCATGAAATGCGTTTATTTAAGTCGGAAGAAGAAATTAATACCCTGCGTATGGCTGGGCGAATTTCTGCTCTAGCACACGTCAGAGCTATGGAAACTTGCCGACCGAATATGTATGAATACCAACTTTGTGGTGAGTTAGAACATGAATTTACTCGCCATGGTGCACGTTTTCCTTCGTACAACTCCATTGTAGGTAGTGGTGAAAATGCCTGTATTTTGCATTACACCGAAAATGAGAGCCTAATGAAGGATGGCGAATTAGTCTTAATTGATGCGGGTGCAGAGTTTGAAGGTTATGCAGGGGATATCACACGGACTTTCCCTGTTAATGGCAAATTTAGCCAAGCACAACGAGAAATTTACGATATCGTCCTTAAGGCGTTAAATACCGCGTTAGCGCTATATCGTCCGGGAACCAGTATCCATGAAGTGACTCGTGAAATTGTTCGTATCAAAACTGAAGGCCTGGTCGCACTTGGAATTTTACAAGGCGATGTGGATCAATTGATCGAAAACAAAGCATATCATCCATTCTTTATGCATGGTTTAAGTCATTGGTTAGGGTTAGATGTACATGACGTAGGTTTTTACGGCACAGACCGAGACCGTATACTTGAAGTGGGGATGGTATTAACTGTCGAGCCTGGTTTATATATTGCTCCAGATGCAGATGTGCCGCCACAATATCGCGGTATTGGTGTACGTATCGAAGATGATATTGTGATCACCGAAAACGGAAATGAAAACTTAACGGATTTAGTCGTGAAAGACCCTGAT
Organism: Providencia sp. PROV076; assembly: GCF_028483405.1. NCBI lineage: Bacteria > Pseudomonadati > Pseudomonadota > Gammaproteobacteria > Enterobacterales > Morganellaceae > Providencia > Providencia sp. PROV076. The sequence continues at coordinate 293,035 of NZ_JAMPRR010000003.1, forward strand.
GAAATTGAAGCTCTAATGGCGGCTGCAACGCACAATTTAGGGTAGATATCAGTCATCATAGAAAGGTAATAAACAACGCATGAATGTGATCATCGTGGGGGGCGGTATGGCGGGTGCAACATTAGCACTGGCGATATCATCCCTTAGCCAAGGAAAATTATCGGTTTCACTAATCGAGGCCGCTTTGCCTGATGGCAAACATCCGGGATTCGACGCACGTGCGATTGCGTTAGCCCACGGTACTTGCCAGTCATTAGCAAAAATAGGCGTTTGGTCCGCTTTAGCGGATTGCGTGACCCCCATTAATCATGTTCATGTGTCTGATAGAGGCCATGCTGGTTTTGTGAATATCGCTGCCGATGATTATCATATCGATGCTCTAGGCAATGTTATTGAACTACACGAAGCGGGCGCCCGTCTGTTTTCATTGTTACGTAAAGCGCCCGGAGTCACTCTTTATTGCCCTGCAAAAGTAGAAAATGTTCATCGTGAACAAGATGCCGTTACGGTCACCTTGGATAATGGAGATAAGGTGACAGGAGAATTACTGATTGCTGCGGATGGCAGCCATTCTGCGATTGGCAAAGCCTGCCATATGCAATGGCAACAGGACGATTATGGGCAAGTGGCCATTATTGCCAATGTGAAAACTGCCATTGACCCAAAAGGCCAAGCCTTTGAGCGCTTTACTGAATTCGGTCCTTTGGCATTATTACCCATGTCACAAGGGCGCAGTTCTTTAGTATGGTGCCATCATCAGGAGCAGGCCGAAGACATCAATGCGTGGGATGATGAAACATTTATTAGTAAGTTACAGCAAGCGTTCGGCTGGCGGCTAGGCGAAATCGTCATGGCCGGTAAGCGTCATTGTTATCCGCTGGTATTACGTAAAGCGCTTAACCCAGTTAGTCACCGAGTCGTGTTAGTGGGGAACGCTGCTCAGACCCTGCATCCTATTGCGGGGCAAGGCTTTAATTTAGGTATCCGTGACGTGATGCAATTGGCTCATATTGTGGTAGAGGCAAACGCGAAGGGGCAAGATATCGGTCGTTATTCGCTACTAAGCCAATACCAGCAAGCTCGGGTACAAGATAGAGACAAAACGGTTACGATAACCGACGGTTTGGTTCGTTTATTTGCGAATCGCTGTTTACCGCTTATTGTCGGGCGTAACTTAGGTTTAATGGCAATGGAAATGTTGCCACCAGCTCGTGATGTTTTGGCTCGCCAAACATTGGGCTGGGTTGCACACCAATAACCACGAAATAAAGAGGAATAAAAAATATGCAATCATTTGATGTGGTTATCGCCGGTGGTGGTATGGTTGGGTTAGCGCTCGCTTGTGGGCTTGAGGGGAGTGGGCTACGTGTTGCGGTCATTGAAAATCATCCACCGCAGGTGCCATTCAGTGCAGCAGAGCCACATGCATTAAGGGTATCTGCCATTAATGCGGCAAGTGAGAAGTTACTGACCCACTTAGGTGTATGGTCAACCATTAAAGGAATGCGAGCTTCTGCTTATAATGGCATGGAAGTTTGGGATAACGACAGTTTTGGGCGAATTACGTTTACTGCTCAAGAACGTAACCTAACGCATTTAGGGCATATTGTTGAGAACAATGTTGTACGTGATGCCCTATGGCAAAAAGCATCGCAACTTCGCGATGTGACATTATTAGCCCCCGCAACGATTAAAAAAGTGGTGTGGGGGGAAAACGATGTTTTCATTACATTAGATGATGAAAACATGTTAACAGCGCGGTTAATTGTGGGGGCTGACGGGGCAAACTCGTGGTTGCGTAGCCATGCAGATATCCCATTAACCTTTTGGGATTATGAACATACCGCGTTAGTTGCTACGATCCGAACTGAAAAACCTCACGAAGGCGTTGCTCGCCAAGCTTTTGATGGCGAAAGTATTTTGGCATTTTTACCATTAAGTGACCCACATCTTTGTTCGATTGTCTGGTCTCAACCGGCTACTGAAGCAGCAAGGCGCAAGTCTTTAGAACCTGCTGATTTTAATAAAGAACTGGCGGTTTCGCTTGATGTTCACCTTGGCCTTTGCCAAGTTGAAAGTGACCGATTAACTATTCCTCTTACGGGGCGCTATGCAAGGCAATTTGCGGCTCAACGTTTAGCGCTGTTAGGGGATGCGGCACATACCATCCATCCATTAGCAGGCCAAGGGGTTAACCTTGGGTTTATGGATGTCGCCATGCTAATCGGTGAAATTAAACGTTTGCACCGTGAAGGTAAAGATTTTGGTCAATATTTATACTTGCGTGATTACGAGCGCAGCCGTAAACACAGTGCAGCACTGATGTTAGCGGGTATGCAAGGGTTCCGTGAGTTGTTTGATGGTAATAACCCTGCGAAGAAATTGCTCCGTGATATTGGGCTTGTCTTAGCGGACAGTTTGCCGGGGGTTAAACCGCAATTATTAAACCATGCGATGGGGCTATTTGATATGCCTAAGTGGTTGGAACAGTTACAAGTCGAAGACACCCTCTAAATCCTTTTCTCAAAAGGCACAGTTCATAAAATTGTGCCTTTTTCTTATATCAAAATACAGAGCGTCATTATTGAACTCTGCATAAAAATAATTCTTATTATTACGTTTTAGTATAAAAAGCGGAACTTTCCCTTTCCTTCATGACTGAAAAAAACTAATTACATTCATTTTTCGCATTAGTTTTATTTATATTGCTGTGATGGGTTTTATTGGCAGAGCTATCATTCAAATTCTGTTTTTGGTTATATTTTGCGCCATTTGACCCTGTATGTAAGGATTTTGAGTGATCATTCTCAATTATTTAACAAAAAGCGCTGGTAAAATCAGAGCGCAATCAGTAATACAGAGGAATGGTAGCCCTATTTTTTTTTATAGGATAGAACAGCAAACAGTGGTAGGTTTTTAAAAAGTTATCGTTTGCGTTGGGTTAAAATTACCAAGGTATTTTGTTGTAGATGGGTAATTTTCACCACGCAATCACCCTGTCATATTAATAATGTAAAGAGGGTATTCATGGTAAAGCAAACAACACTATATGATGAACATATAGCCTGCGGTGCAAAAATGGTCGATTTTCATGGTTGGATGATGCCGTTGCATTATGGTTCACAGATCAATGAACATAATTTTGTCAGAACCGAAGCAGGGATGTTTGATGTTTCCCATATGACTATTGTCGATTTACACGGCGAAGGCTGTCGTGACTTTCTGCGTTACCTTCTCGCCAACGATATCAATAAACTCACAGAACAAGGTAAAGCTTTATATACAGGTATGCTGAATGCTTCTGGTGGTGTTATTGATGACCTGATTGTGTATTACTTTGCTGATGACTTTTATCGCCTCGTTGTAAACTCAGCAACACGTGATAAAGACCTAGCTTGGATTGAACAGCATGCTAAAGGTTATGCGGTTGAAATTCGTGTCCGCGATGATTTAGCGTTACTGGCTGTTCAAGGGCCGCAAGCTCCAGAAAAGGTTCATTCGTTACTCAGTTCGGAACAAAACAGCGCCATCGAAGGAATGAAACCCTTTTATGGTGTTCAAACTGGGGATTTATTCATTGCAACCACTGGGTATACGGGTGAAAAAGGTTATGAAATTGCCATGCCTAAAGAGCAAGTCATTGAATTTTGGCATAAGTTGCTCAAGGCAGGGGTTCACCCAGCGGGCTTAGGGGCACGGGATACTTTGCGCCTTGAAGCTGGTATGAACCTATATGGGCAAGATATGGATGAAACAATCTCGCCATTAGCCGCGAATATGGGATGGACGGTAGCTTGGAAACCCGAAGATCGCCAATTTATTGGCCGTGAAGCATTGGAAAAATTACGCGAACAAGGTACTGAAAAACTTGTCGGTATTGTGATGCGTGAAAAAGGTATACTGCGTGCAGGGCAAGTTGTCCGCTTTACTGATGAACTGGGGAAACTACAAGAAGGGGTGATAACCAGTGGCTCTTTCTCGCCAACCCTAGGTTTTAGTATTGCGTTAGCGCGTGTCCCGAACGGAATTCAAGACAAAGCAATTGTTGAAATCAGACAAAGAGAAATGCCAGTTGAAGTCGTTAAACCGGGCTTTGTCCGTGAAGGTAACTGCTTAGTGTAATTTGGGCGAATCTAATTAATAAATTTAAAAATTGAGAGGCTAGTGATGAGCAATACACCTAAAGAATTAATGTACACCCGTGAACATGAGTGGCTGCGCGATGAAGGTAATGGTGAATTTACAGTTGGTATCACCGAACATGCGCAAGAGACGTTGGGTGACATGGTGTTTGTTGATTTACCCGAAGTGGGTACTGCGGTAAGTGCAGGCGATGACGTTGCAGTCGTCGAATCAGTTAAAGCGGCATCCGATATTTACGCACCACTGAGTGGCGAAATTGTGGCGGTTAATAGCGAGTTGAATGACGCACCAGAGCTCGTGAATGAACAACCGTATCAAGAAGGTTGGATTTTCCGTATTAAGGCGTCGGATACCGCAGAGCTGGCGGATTTGATTGATGCGGCGGGGTATACTTCTATGATCGAAGCCGAAGAATAGTTTATTCGTCATATTTTGTGTTGTGGCGGTGTTGGCTTCGCTCTCTCGCCCTAGTCACATACTGATGTATGCTCCTAGGGTCTCATTTGCTTGCCGCCTAGCCACAACCTCGTCATATTTCATCTTGTGGCGGTGTTGGCTTCGCTCATTCGCCCTAGTCACAAGATGAACTATTTAGAGGGTTGAACAAATATAATTAGTAAGAAACAAGAAACAAGAAACAAGAAACAAGAAACAAGAAACAAGAAACAAGAAACAAGAAACAAGAAACAATATCATTGATTTTAAGCGTTATCTCGCAAGTTCCGTAATAGCCGCCCTACAACTTATGCATAGCAGACAAAGGATGGGAACACAGATATGTCGATGTCACTGAGTCAATTAGAAAACCGTTCAGAATTCATTTCGCGCCACATTGGTTCATCAGAACAACAATTAAAAACCATGTTAGACACCGTGGGTGCAACGTCATTAGATACCTTGATGGACAAAATTGTCCCCAAAGCCATTTTGCTTGCAGAACCGCCAAGAGTGGGTGGTGGAGCAACTGAGCAAGAAGCTTTAGCTGAATTAAAAGCGATAGCATCACTCAATAAGCGCTACAAAAGCTATATTGGTATGGGCTATGCACCCGCAGTGCTTCCGCCAGTTATCTTGCGCAATTTATTAGAAAACCCGGGTTGGTATACCGCTTATACGCCATATCAACCGGAGGTGTCTCAAGGCCGTTTAGAATCATTATTGAATTTTCAACAGGTCACTATCGACCTTACCGGCTTAGACCTCGCTTCTGCGTCGTTATTGGATGAAGCTACTGCGGCAGCGGAAGCCATGGCGATGGCAAAACGGATCAGCAAACTGAAAGATGCAGAACGCTTCTTTGTTGCAGATGATGTTCATCCGCAAACCCTAGATGTTGTTCGCACACGTGCGGGGACTTTTGGTTTTGAAGTGATTGTGGATAGCGCAGAGAAAGCACTGGAACACGAAGGCGTTTTCGGTGTGCTACTTCAACAGGTCGGTACGACAGGTAACGTCCATGATTACAGTTCACTATTTGCTCAGCTAAAAGAGCGCAAAATTGTCAGCTGCGTTGCTGCAGATATGATGGCTCTTGTGCTGTTAGCTGCTCCGGGTAAGCAGGGCGCTGACATTGTATTCGGCTCAGCTCAACGTTTTGGTGTACCAATGGGCTACGGTGGCCCACATGCAGCATTCTTTGCTTGTCGTGATGAGTTTAAGCGGGCGATGCCGGGACGTCTGATTGGCGTTTCACGGGATGCGGCAGGTAATACCGCGCTGCGTATGGCGATGCAAACTCGTGAGCAACATATTCGTCGCGAAAAAGCGAACTCGAATATTTGTACATCCCAAGTGTTGTTAGCCAATATTGCCGCCATGTATGCGGTTTACCATGGGCCAAAAGGGCTGAAAATGATCGCTGAGCGTATCCATCGCTTCAGCTCTATTTTTGCCAAAGCATTAGCAGACGCAGGGGTTACTTCACGTCATAAAACCTGGTTTGATACATTATGTATTGAAGTGGCAGACAAAACAGCGGTGCTAGCACGTGCTGAGAAAGCTAAAGTGAATTTACGCACTGATATTCGTGGTGCAGTTGGCGTGACGTTTAGTGAAATCACGACTCGCCAAGATTTAAATGAATTATTTGCGGTGATCACAGGTATTGAAGCTAAGTTGGATTTTGAAAAACTAGACCAATCGGTTTCAGCGACAGAGCAAGCGATCCCAAGCACTATGTTACGTAATGATGAAATTTTAGCGCATCCAAATTTTCACCGTTACCATAGTGAAACCGAAATGATGCGCTATATGCATAGTTTAGAGCGCAAAGATTTAGCCTTAAATCAAGCGATGATCCCACTGGGTTCTTGTACGATGAAGCTCAATGCGGCAGCGGAAATGATCCCAATTACGTGGCCTGAATTTGGCGAGTTACACCCATTCTGCCCACCTGAGCAGGCTCAAGGTTATCACCAAATGATAGAGCAGCTTTCTCATTGGTTAGTGCAATTGACCGGTTATGATGCGGTTTGTATGCAACCTAACTCAGGAGCACAAGGTGAATATGCAGGTTTGTTGGCTATTCGTCGTTATCATGAAAGTCGCAATGAAGGGGAACGAAATATTTGTTTGATCCCGGCTTCTGCTCACGGTACCAACCCGGCCTCTGCGCATATGGCAGGTATGGAAGTGGTGGTAGTGCGTTGTGATGATGAAGGTAATATCGATTTAGCGGATTTACGTGAAAAAGCTCAGCAACATAGCGAAGCACTTTCTTGTGTGATGGTAACTTACCCATCGACACATGGGGTATATGAAGAAAGTATTCGTGAAGTGTGTGAAATTATTCACCAATATGGTGGCCAAGTATACCTTGACGGCGCAAATATGAATGCTCAGGTTGGGTTAACAACGCCGGGCTTTATTGGTGCGGATGTTTCTCACCTGAATTTACATAAAACGTTCTGTATCCCTCACGGCGGTGGTGGCCCAGGTATGGGGCCTATTGGTGTGAAAAAACACTTGGCACCGTTCGTACCGGGGCATTCTGTGGTTGAGCAAGAAATGTTAACCGACCAAGGTGCGGTATCTGCGGCTCCATTTGGTAGTGCATCAATTTTGCCAATTAGCTGGATGTATATTCGTATGATGGGCTCTTATGGTTTACGTAAAGCTAGCCAAGTGGCTATTTTAAATGCGAACTATATTGCTAAGCGTCTTTCTGGTCGTTATGACATTTTATATACAGGGCAAGACGGTTATGTGGCTCACGAATGTATTGTTGACTTGCGCCCAATTAAGAAAGACACCGGTATTAGTGAGCTCGACATTGCTAAGCGTTTAATTGATTATGGTTTCCATGCGCCAACCATGTCTTTCCCTGTCGCAGGGACATTAATGATTGAGCCGACTGAGTCTGAAAGTATGACGGAAATTGACCGTTTTATTGATGCGATGTTAGCTATACGCGATGAAATTGACCAAGTAGTGAAAGGCCAATGGACACTCGAAGATAACCCTCTCGTGAATTCGCCTCATGTGCAAACAGAGTTAGCCGGGGAGTGGCCACATCGTTATAGCCGTGAGCTTGCCGTGTTCCCGACAGCACAAACGAAAGCGAATAAATACTGGCCAGCGGTTAAACGCCTTGATGATGTGTATGGCGACCGCCATTTACACTGCTCGTGCGTACCGATTGAAGATTATATGTAGGAATAAATCACGCTTTTCATTAAATAGTGTGAATTAACTGTTTTTAGGCTTGATTTCGGTAGTTTACTGAAATCAAGCCTTTATTATGGGTATCTCTAGCCCGAATATTGTGAAATACCCGTGTAATTTTTACCTTGATATAGTTTTTCCACTTCGCCTGTTTCCATAACGGCTTGGTAAACACCCCCATTAAGGTCGGCGATATACATTAGTTGTGCTGATTTATCATATGTGAGCCCAATCGCCTCTTTAAAACCACGGCTTATTACTTTGTAATGGCTCAATCCATCAGAAGCAATATTGGCACAATTTAAGCTATTGCCATCGGGCTCAGCGCCTCTATCTGTCCAATATAAAATATGGGTTTCTTCATCAAGCAATAAATCAATAGGCTCGGGTAGGTCTTGAAGGAGCAATTGAATATCAGTGCGTTGATTGGCTGGTTGCTGGGTTTTAGGTGTTAATGGTGCCCTAAAAGTACGGCCTAAATTGCCTTTAGCGGTGCCTTTTTGTGTCCAGTAGAGCCAGTTATTTGCAACATCAACAGTAATACCAACGCACTGGTCTAATATATCTACGTTATTGTGTTTATCTCGAGGCCTTACTACATGGATTAATAAATCAGAACCATCGACATGACATGATGAAACCATACCGCCTTCACGGTCACACCAATATAATCGTTGATTCACTAAATCAAGGTGTAATTGTTTTGGCGTTCTTACTTTTCCATTGCCTAATAGCATTTTTCTGCCTGTGCCATCAAAATTCATCACATTGATGGAGCCATCGTCAGCGTCATAATCATCCCCCATATTGCTCCAATAAATTAATCGATTAGTAGGATCAATGGCAATGCCGTCAGGAGTTCCACCGAGTCCTTCGATAATTGGGATTGTTTGATGTGTTGATTTATTGAATTGAATTATTGCGGGTGAATGGACATCTAGTAGCAAAAGGTAAGGGGTTGAATATTCATTGAATTTTTGCATTTTAAACCTCTCAGGCAAATGTTCAATGATAAAGATAGGAGTGATATTAATAATTAGCAAGTTATTAATATTGATATTTCTTTATTAGTCGAGATTAATAATTATATATAGAATATAAAGTAGTTTATTATTTAAATTAAAATAATGAATTAGTGAAAAGTATATCTTGTCACGGACAATATAAATTAGATGAGTGTAACACGTTAAATAAAGCGGCTTTTCAGCCGCTTTTGGCTAAAATTACAACAACCAACCTTTTTGTTGGGCGAGTTCTAACTGTAATTTTAACTGCTGATAAAATTCAGGCAGAATTTGCTCGATATAATCACACTTACTGAGTACTTGCTCAAGGCGGATATTATTTTCAACCCAACTTTGTCCTTGATTGTGCAAGTTCATTAGCATTGGCATCGCTCGGTCAATGGCATTTGCATAGACAGACTCTGGCGTTTCTAATGCATCGTACTCATTCCACAATGCTAAAAGGGTTTCAGCTTGTGGGCTAGGCAACAAGTTAAAGATACGGTTAGCGGCTTTAACTTCTTCTTCATGAATAGCATCACGAGCTGCATTATCAAAGACCAATACATCACCTGCGTCAATTTCAACAATGTCATGCACAAGGGCAAGCTTTATCGCATGTTCGATATTAATGCCTTGCACATAAGGTGCAAAACTCATTGCTGCAACCGCAAATTGCCAACTGTGCTCTGCCGTATTTTCTTGGCGTTCACGGTTCAATAACTTATTTTTACGATAAACGCTTTTGAGTTTATCTAATTCCATTAAAAATTGGACGACTTCGGTAAAAGCCCCAAAATTAACCACCTCTACGGGCTTGCTACCTAATGCAGATGACATAAAAACTCCAATTAATTCTCTTCTAATGAATAAGGTAATGGTGCGATGGTTAGGTGACTTTGCTCATCACCCATAACACGGAAAACGCTATCGGCTTCCATATCGTTATTCATAATGACCTGTACATAAATTTCACCACTACCTAAGCGGATAGCTGCTAAAACAGTTCCTGTGCGACGCCATTTATCACCAAGCTGCCATTCCACACCTTCGCCGATAACAGGAATAGTGGTGCCTGTGCCTTTCAAGGTGTACATCGCGCGTTTATTTGCACCACGGAATTTTGCACGTGCAACCATTTCTTGCCCGGTATAACAGCCTTTCTTGAAGCTGATACCGTGAGGTAGGGCTTGCAAATTAGTGGCTTGAGGTAAATGTTGGGCACTATTTGCTTGATCGATAACGGCAAAACCCGCTTCGATATCAAGGGCTAGCCATTGTTCATCATTAACTTGAATAGCGTCTAAGGTTTGAGCCATTTTTTGTGCGGTTTCTTCGTTGGTGATCACCAAAAAACGCTCTGTGGGTAATGCAAAATGCAATATTGTGGAAGCACCGTCTGTAATGACTTGGTTTTGCTCGTCAGGTAATGCAGTAAATAATGTTGCCAGCGCTTCTCTTGCACCTTTACCTGCGACCCCGATTAATTTTAGGTCCGGTTTTTTTTCAAAGGTGACTTTTGAGAAAACTGCATATTTTTTCAGCTCAGCAAGTTGTGAATCGGCAACGCTGGTTCTCAATAAATATGAATAACCGTCTAAGTGATGGAATAAGCGGAGATCACTCCACATTTTACCTTTGGGATCACAGTGTGCTGTTAATGCATGTGACTGAGTGAGTATGGCAATATCCGCGGTCACTTGGCCTTGCAGGTATTTCTCTGCATCAGCACCGTGGAGATGAATAAGTTCCCAGTTTTCCAGTGAAATCAAAACGAGTGGTAAAGACTGAGATCCGAGAGGAAACTGCTGTGTACTATCAATGTGGTTAGTCATGATTTCACCTGTTGTTCTTTGATAGATAAAGGTGCCTAATGGTAAAATAGCTAGATAACATTGCAAGTAGTTATTATGATGAAGCTGTATTATCTAATAGTTTTTTATCATCTGTTTGTAGAAAAACGGTATTTTACTACTAAAATTACAACAATGTAGTCTATAACATGTTTTCTTAGCGGATAATCTGTTAGAGTATGGAAAATAATCAATCTAATCAGTTAACTGCAAAAAAGGCCGTAGTAGAATGGATATTGAGAATAAAGCGCGAATTCATTGGGCATGCCGTCGTGGTATGCGTGAATTAGATATTTCAATCATGCCGTTTTTTGAGTATGAATATGATGACCTAACAACTCACGATAAGCAGGTATTTGTCCGTTTATTAGAATGTGCGGACCCTGATTTATTCAATTGGTTAATGAATCATGGTCGCCCAGATGATGACGAACTTTTTCGTATGATTAAACTGATTCAGGAAAAAAATAAAAATCGTGGTCCTGTGGAAATCTAATCTCTCCATTTCATGGAAAACTCAATTGTTCTCAACCTGTGTTCATGGGGTTGTTGGGATGTTTTTACTATTGGCTCCATGGTCCCCTGATAACTCAATGATATGGTTGCCGCTATTAGTGGTTGTCGTTACGAGTTGGGCAAAGAGCCAGAAAAATATCAGTAAAATAAAAGGGGTTGCTGTACTGGTTAATGGCAATAAGGTTCAATGGAAGAAAAATGAGTGGAGAATACTGAAAGCGCCTTGGCTTAGCCGTTATGGGGTATTGCTGACACTAGAAGCTTTGCAAGGTAAACCGCAAAAGGTTCATTTATGGATAGCGAAAGATGCTGTGTCAGAAGAGAATTGGCGTAATTTAAACCAGTTATTACTGCAATACCCTGATATCTAGGCTACCAAGATCACTGGCGATAAACCGCATGGGTAGCCTGAGAGTATGTAGATAACCCTCACTTTGGGTTATCAATAAGCAAGCTAATATAAGCTTGCGCCATACTTGCATTATAACAACGCTTCAATTTCCTCAAAAATCTGTACACACCACTGTGCGATGCGCTCATCAGTTTGTTCAAACTGGTGGACTTCATCTAATGCAAGGCCAACAAACATATCACCGGTGTCATTGAGTGGTTTAGGGCTATCAAAGGTATAGCCTTCAGTCGGCCAGAAGCCAACAAATTTAGCACCGGTTGGTTTCAGTTGGTGGTAGAGCATCCCAAGGGCATCAAGAAACCACTCGCCATAATCTATTTGGTCACCCAGCCCATACATCGCAATAATTTTATTTGCGAGGTTAAGATTGGGAAGCGCTTCCCAAATTTCAAGCCAATCTTCCTGTATTTCACCAAAATCCCACGTAGGTATTCCCAAAATAAGAACATCATACTGTTCCATTTCTGCCGGCGGTGTATCGTTAACGTTATGAAGTGTGACTAAATCATCGCCGAGAATATCACGTATTTTTTCTGCAACCATTTCGGTATAACAGGTACTAGAACCGTAAAAAAGACCTATTTTCATATATATTATTACTATGTCCAGCTATGGTTTTCATCACAAGAGATGTATTGTAACAGAAGCAGCCACATTCAGGCATAATAGAATCGTGTGGTATTATCTAAAGGAAGCTTATCTGTCGTGGAAATAAAACAACTTAATCCATTAATTGAACAATTCCTTGATACAATTTGGCTTGAACAAGATCTAGCCGAAAATACATTGGCTTCTTATCGTAATGACCTTCAATTATTAGATAAATGGCTTGATGCACATCAGTTGCATTTAGAAAATGTTCAATCAATTGACCTACAATCTTTTTTTGCTGAACGCATTGATTGTGGATATAAAGCAACGAGTTCAGCACGTTTATTAAGTGCGATGCGTCGGTTGTTTCAATATTTGTACCGGGAAAAAATCCGTTTGGATGACCCTTCAGCGGTGATTGCTGCCCCCAAAATTCCGCAGCGTTTGCCCAAAGATTTAAGTGAAAGACAAGTTGAAGATTTATTGAATGCCCCTGCTACCGAAGATGCTTTAGAGCTACGTGACAAAGCGATGCTGGAAGTGCTATATGCATGTGGTTTGCGTGTTTCTGAATTAATTGGTTTAACTTTTTCAGATATTAGTTTGCGGCAGGGGGTTATTCGTGTTGTCGGTAAAGGCGATAAAGAAAGATTGATTCCCTTGGGGGAAGAGGCAATATATTGGCTAGAGAAATATATTGATGAAGGTCGCCCAGATTTATTAAATGGCAAAACGAGCGATATTCTATTCCCGAGTAAGCGTGGCACGAAAATGACTCGGCAAACGTTTTGGCACCGAATAAAATATTACGCAGTACTTGCACATATTGATAGCGAGCTACTCTCACCGCATGTTTTAAGACACGCATTTGCAACTCATTTACTTAATCATGGGGCAGACTTACGCGTGGTACAAATGTTGTTAGGTCATAGTGATCTATCAACCACACAAATTTATACTCATGTAGCGACTGAGCGGTTACGAGTATTACATGAGCAGCATCATCCAAGGGGGTGATGCATGATTAAAGGACTATTTATGAAACGCAAATTGATATTATTGGCTGCTGCATGTATTGCAACGTTGACTTCCTCAGTCTATGGGGCAACGGAAGAAAAAGTTATTCGTGATACGTTGGAAAAATACAACATGGTTGTTGAAGTGATTAAACCTTCACCCATTGTTGGGCTGAATGTTGTTGAAACATCAACGGGTGTTGTATACATCACTGATGACGGCAAATATTTATTGCAAGGGCCAATTTATGATATGAGCGGTAAAAACCCGGTTAATATCAGTAATCAGCCATTAATGAAAAAAGTAGAAGCGCTCAAAGGTGAAATGATTGTTTTTAAAGCGCCGCAGGAAAAGCATGTTGTGACCGTTTTTACCGATATTAGCTGTGGTTACTGTAAAAAATTACATGAATCTGTTGGTGAACTAAATAGCCAAGGTGTCACGGTGCGTTATCTTGCATATCCACGTCAAGGTGCGGACAGCGACGTAGGGAAAAAAATGGCGTCTATCTGGTGTAATGGCCTACCACAAAAAGCGCTAACTCAAGCGTTTAAAGGTGAGGAAATTGCCATGATTGAAGATTGCAAAATTGACCTAAGTAAACATATGAGTGTGGGTAATTTATTTAAAGTGACGGGAACACCAGCGATCATCCTACCGGATGGGCAATTACTACCTGGCTACATGAAACCGGATGCCCTTGTTCAATTACTCAACGAAAAATAGTTAATTATTGTGAATGTAGAAACACTCTTACAACAAAGGCAGCAGCAAAGTTCTGCTGCTCAACTTCCTGGCTTGCCTGAACTATTACAACGGATTTATCAACACCGAGGCGTCACCGATATCACTCAGTTAGAGCGTAAAGCGGCCAATTTATTGGATTATCGGACATTATCGGGTATTGATAAGGCATTACCGCTACTTTATCGTGCTTTAAATGAACATGAGGCTATCACCATTGTTGGGGATTTTGATGCCGACGGAGCAACCAGTACTGCGTTAGCTATTAGAGCCTTAAAATCAATGGGATATAGGAATATCAATTATATTGTTCCGAACCGCTTTGAAAATGGTTATGGTTTAACGCCTTTGGTGGTTGAAGAAGCGCGTAACCAAGGAACGAATCTCATTATTACCGTTGATAATGGCATTTCATCCCATGAAGGCGTTGAAGTAGCTAGCCATTATGGAATAAATGTCATTATTACTGATCACCATCTGCCGGGGGAAACTTTGCCTGCTGCGGATGCGATAATCAACCCGAATTTAAACGAGTGTGGCTTTGCCTCTAAATCATTAGCAGGAGTTGGTGTCACATTTTATTTAATGTCGGCATTACGTGCGTATTTACGCCAGCAAGGTTGGTTTGTGCAACAAGGCGTGGCAGAGCCTAACTTAGCCGAATACCTTGATTTGGTTGCGTTGGGAACTGTCGCAGACGTGGTTCCTCTTGATGTAAATAACCGTATTTTAGTTCATCAAGGGCTTAATCGTGTTAGAGCGGGGCGTTGTTGCGCGGGTATTAAAGCCCTCGTTGAGGTTTCCAAGCGGGATTTATCAAGGCTAGTGGCAAATGATTTTGGTTTTGCACTTGGTCCTAGATTAAATGCGGCAGGTAGGTTAGATGATATGTCGGTGAGCATTGAATTATTGCTGACTGACGATATGGCCTATGCGCGGGAACTAGCAAATGAGTTGGATGGGCTAAATCAAACTCGCCGTGAGATTGAAGCGGGTATGCAGCAAGAAGCTCTCGTGCTTTTTAACCAATTCGAATACGGTGAAAACCAGTTACCAAATGGCCTAGCCATTTACCACCCCGAATGGCATCAAGGCGTTGTAGGGATATTGGCTTCTAGGATCAAAGAACAATACCATCGTCCGGTTATTGCATTTGCCCCTGCTGGTGATGGCTTATTAAAAGGTTCAGGGCGCTCTATTCAAGGGGTGCACATGCGCGATGCACTTGAACGCTTGAATACCTTACAACCGGGGTTAATGCAGAAGTTCGGTGGTCATGCGATGGCGGCAGGTTTGACGCTTGAAGTGGATAAATTTGATGCTTTTAAACATCACTTTGAGCTATTGATGGGGGAACTTATTCAGCCTGAACAACTTGCTGGAGTGATATGGAGTGATGGTGAGCTTTCTCGCAATGAATTTTGTTTAGAAACAGCGGAACTTATTCGAGAGAGTGGCCCTTGGGGACAATCATTCCCCGAGCCAGTATTTGATGGTGAATTCCAATTATTACAGCAAAGGCTAGTGGGTGAGCGTCATCTAAAACTCATGTTAGAGCCGGTGAATGGCGGGCCAATGTTAGATGCAATAATGTTTAATATTGATGTGCGCCGATGGCCAGATAATAGTATCAAAAAAGCTAAAATAGCCTTTAAATTGGATGTAAACGAGTTTCGAGGGCAAAAAAACGTACAATTAATGATTGAACATATTTGGCCGGATTAAACGGGTAATTAACACACTGAATAACGATGAAATAGCGTTTTATGGCGCTATAAACATGAGATAAATTCCGCTATACTAAGCGGTTTGTGAACAAAAAAATATTTTTGACTAACCATAAGATATTGAAAAATGACGTTTGAAATAAACCCAATAAAAAGTAAGATTCAGGACCTGTCTGAGCGGACAGTGGTTCTGAGGGGGTATCTTTGACTATGATGCCAAGAAGGAACGCTTAGAAGAAGTCAACGCTGAGCTTGAACAGCCTGATGTTTGGAATGAACCCGAAAGAGCGCAAGCCCTTGGTAAAGAACGTTCATCACTTGAGGCAATTGTTGAAACAATTGACCAGATGACGCAAGGCCTTGAAGATGTTGAAGGTTTATTAGAGCTTGCGGTTGAAGCGGATGATGAAGACACATTCAATGAAGCAGAAGCTGAGTTAGAGCAATTACAAGGCAAATTAGAGCAACTTGAATTTCGTCGTATGTTCTCAGGCGAATATGATAGTGCAGACTGCTACATAGACTTACAAGCGGGTTCTGGCGGTACTGAAGCGCAAGATTGGGCAAGTATGTTATTGCGCATGTACTTGCGTTGGGCTGAGTCAAAGGGCTTTAAAACCGAGATTATCGAAGAGTCTGATGGTGATGTTGCTGGGCTAAAATCGGCAACGGTCAAAATTATTGGTGACTATGCCTACGGGTGGTTAAGAACGGAAACAGGTGTTCATCGTTTAGTCCGTAAGAGTCCATTTGACTCAGGTGGGCGTCGTCATACTTCTTTTAGTTCTGCGTTTATTTATCCTGAAGTTGATGATGATATTGATATCGAAATCAATCCAGCGGATTTACGTATTGATGTATACCGTGCTTCTGGTGCTGGTGGTCAGCACGTTAACAAAACAGAGTCAGCGGTTCGTATCACACATATTCCAACGAATATTGTGACGCAATGCCAAAATGACCGTTCACAGCATAAAAACAAAGACCAAGCGATGCGCCAGTTAAAAGCGAAGTTATACGAACTGGAAATTCAGAAGAAAAATGCAGACAAGCAAGCGATGGAAGAGAATAAGTCCGATATTGGCTGGGGAAGCCAAATTCGTTCTTACGTCCTTGATGATGCAAGAATAAAAGATTTACGTACTGGTGTGGAAACGCGTAACACGCAAGCCGTACTGGATGGTGATTTGGATAAATTCATTGAAGCTAGTTTAAAAGCTGGCCTGTGAGGAAAAAATGTCTCAGGAACAACAAGGTGTTGAACAAGCACCTGATTTGAATAACGAACTTAAAGCCCGTAAAGAAAAGTTAGCGGCACTGCGTGAAAAGGGTATTCCATTTCCAAATGATTTTCGTCGTGAAGATATTTCCGATAAAATTCATGCGCAATATGATGATAAAACATCCGAAGAGCTTGAAGACCTAAATATTGAAGTGTCGATTGCTGGCCGTATGATGACTCGTCGTATCATGGGTAAAGCATCATTCGCAACGTTACAAGACGTTGGTGGGCGTATTCAGATTTATGTTTCCCGTGATGATTTAGCGGAAGGCATCTATAACGAACAGTTTAAAAAATGGGACTTAGGCGATATTTTAGGCGCTAAAGGCCGTTTATTTAAAACCAAAACAGGTGAGTTGACTGTTCATTGTCATGAAGTCCGTTTATTGACCAAAGCATTGCGCCCATTACCTGACAAATTCCACGGTTTATCAGACCAAGAAACACGTTACCGTCAGCGCTACCTTGACTTAATCGCGAATGATGAATCTCGTCATACTTTTATTGTTCGTTCTAAGATCCTTGCTGAAGTGCGTAATTTTATGGTTGGTTACGGTTTTATGGAAGTCGAAACCCCAATGATGCAAGTCATTCCAGGTGGTGCTTCTGCGCGTCCATTTGTGACTCACCATAATGCATTAGATATCGATATGTACTTACGTATTGCGCCTGAACTGTACTTGAAGCGCTTAGTTGTTGGTGGTTTTGAACGTGTATTTGAAATCAACCGTAACTTCCGTAACGAAGGCTTATCTCCACGTCATAACCCAGAATTCACCATGATGGAACTGTACATGGCGTATGCGGATTACCGTGATCTGATCAAGCTAACAGAAGATTTGTTCCGTACATTGACACAAAATGTTTTAGGTAACACGGTTGTTCAGTATGGTGAGCAAGAGTTTGATTTTGGTAAACCTTTTACCAAACTCACTATGAAAGAAGCGATTTGCAAATATCGTCCTGAAACCAACGTTGCTGATTTGGATGATATGGATAAAGCGGTGGCAATTGCTCAATCAATTGGTATCAAAATTGAGAAAAGCTGGGGGCTTGGCCGCATTCAGTGTGAAATCTTTGAAGAGGTTGCAGAGAGCCACTTAATCCAGCCGACATTCATCACTGAGTATCCTGCTGAGGTTTCACCATTAGCGCGTCGCAATGATGATAACCCATTCATTACTGACCGTTTTGAGTTCTTCATTGGTGGTCGTGAAATCGGTAACGGTTTCTCGGAATTAAACGATGCAGAAGACCAAGCTGAACGTTTTGCAGAGCAAGTTCGTCAAAAAGATGAAGGCGACGACGAAGCAATGTTCTATGATGAAGACTATGTTACCGCATTAGAGCATGGTTTGCCGCCAACGGCAGGTTTAGGTATCGGTATTGACCGTATGGTGATGTTATTCACTAATAGTCATACTATTCGCGATGTTATTTTATTCCCAGCTTTACGTCCTAGCAAAGCTTAAATGCCATTATGCCCGGTTAATACCGGGCATATATTAATATTTATAAGCTATCAATATTGACTCCTCTTATGTTTCATTCAAGCAGTTCATTTTAGTTATAAGATAAAACACTATTTACTAGACGCGAAATGAGTAAGGTGAAATAAAATCACTGAAAAGTGTTTTTTTAGTGATTATGGCTATGTAATCAATGTATTTTATTAAAAATAGATTTGAGTTACGAATCGTATCAATTTAATATAAGTAATTATGGCAGATAACTGCTATGCTCTATTACGCATTTTTAGCATCAATAAATACGTATTTTGATAAAAACTTGATCCTATTTATAATTTTTAATTATTGTTAGCCTGTAGAATTGAATTAAGCAGGTTACTCATTTTTTGTATGATGACGTTTATTGTTATATCACAAGTTTAAAATGTGTTAGCAGCTTGAAAAATGGAAAAAGGTTTATTTTTTTGTGAGTGAATATTTTATTTGTTAACAATTGTTACAGGTGACAGAACTAAAATAAGAATTTACTTGGAAAGAATTGGGTCGCTTACAAGGTTTATAGAGTAACTCGACCGTTCTCTGACATAAAATAATAAAAAATTACGGCAAAGGTGTAGAATTATCCCTTTATAGGGTGACTAGTGGGAATTAGCTCATAAAATTAATGAAAATGTGGCAATAAAATAATTTTAAAACTAAAGTTAAGCTAATCTAAATTTATGAGATGACTCTATTTCTACATTCGGACTTATAGAAAATAGCTAATTTTTAGCTTACACTAGGTTTTTTTGACATCATTATAATAGCGAAGAAAAGTGCTGGTAAGGTAACCATATGTTTTTAAAAAATAAATTTTATGTTGCATCTTTGCTTATAGCAGGTACAGCTCTTCTTTCAGGTTGTACATTTGGCTCAGACTCATACAATACAGCAACACCGAATACCCCAAGTAAACAGGTAGTCAATACAAGTACCACTCAACCGGTAACACAATCGACTGTTGATACCAATTCAGGCCAGGCTGATAACTCTTATCCTGAATCTCAAAAAGTTTTAAACAACGCAATTAACCGTACACCAGTTGCTTCTACAACTTATGGTGAAGCGGGTGCTGATCAGCAAACATTTGCTCATTTGAATACGTGTGTTAAAGAATTAAACGCGCTCAAAACACTCTCACCAAAAGATTACAATCGCTTAGTAGGTTCATTTAAAGAAGTTAGCGAAATCAACCGTCTATATCGACAAGTTGAAGGGACTGCTAGCCCTGACACAATTGAATTATTACAAATGGCGATAGAATCTAAAACCAAAGTATTGTGTGCAAAAGTTCGTTATAACTCAGTATTGTCTACCGAATCAACATTGAAGAAAATTAGTGGATTATGAGAATAAACCTTAGGCTTTGTGTGTCACTGGCACTTGTTACGACTTTTTTTAGTCATGCTCCAAAAGCAGAGCGCTTTAACAATGTAATTGATGATTTTGATACTTATCTTCAAATGGAAAAAGAAGGCAAAGTACAAGAACAAAAGCAACAATTGCCAGTTAATACACAAAACCAGGGTTATGAAATCTTTTCTTCGCTATCTACTGTTCCTGCTCCAAAAGAGAAACAAAAATCTGCGGCAGCGAATAAAGGAACGAAAGGCAAAGCTACAGGGAAGAATAAATCTGCTGCGGCATCAACAAAGAAAGTAGATGTTGCGAAGGCAGAGCCTGCTGAACCGGAAAAAACGACTTTTTCTGAAGTGTGTGCGGTGACGACAGAAAATGGGGCATCCCCTATTTTGTTGTCGTCTTACCCTTATTTCTTCCAAAGCAATCAATGGGATCCTGCTTATCTAGCCAAAGATTTTGCAAAATATCAATTGGTTCTTGACCCACTCGGCTTATATGCATCTAAATTTGCCAAGCCAACAGGTATTAATACCTCTGCTTATCTTGAGCAATTGGCGCAATTAATTGAACGTCAGCAATTAGCACATCTATATAAGTTTGGTATTGCTCAAGGTGTAGGCCAACTTATTGCCTATAATCATTTGCTCAATGATGAACAACTCGTTTCTGAACTCATTAATCATAATAAGAGTATCGCGCAATTAACGCATACAATTACGGAAAAACAATTTGAGATTGATAAACTAAATGATGACGTTCTGAAAAGTAAAGAGCAAATCGCGCAATTACAGGCAATTGTCAATTCATCAGATGACCAATCTTTAATTGACACATTAAAGACTAAACTGGCGGATGCTCAAAAAACAATTGAGCAAAAGCAAAATAGTCTTGATCAATTGAGTCAAGAAAATCAGCAAACCCAAGAAACGATTGCTCAACTTGAAAAACAATTAAATGAAAGTGTCGTTGAACAAGCCCAACTTAAACAGCAATTAGCAGATAAAGAACAGCAATTTGCTGCTGCAAATTTGAAAATTGAGCAACTAACTGCGGATATTGCAAAATTAGAGTTGGAATCTAAAAATCAACTGCAAGTCGCGGGTAACGCTGATGAGCTGATGAAATCAGTGACAGCTGAACTTTTACAGCAAAAAGAACTGTTGAAACAGAAAGAAAATGAATTAGCGACCGTTAAAAGTGAAAAAGATGGTGTTGCATCGTCTTTAGT
The DNA here is from genome assembly GCF_028483405.1 of Providencia sp. PROV076. Classification (NCBI taxonomy): domain Bacteria; kingdom Pseudomonadati; phylum Pseudomonadota; class Gammaproteobacteria; order Enterobacterales; family Morganellaceae; genus Providencia; species Providencia sp. PROV076. The sequence goes on from NZ_JAMPRR010000003.1 coordinate 314,085, forward strand.
CGCCCAGCAAGAAAAAAGTAAATTATTAGAGTTACAAAACCAGCAATTACAAACTCAGTTGGTAGAAAAAGAACAATTAGCAGAAAAAATTCAAGTTTCTCTGGCGAAGAAAACGGAACAAGCAGAGCAACAAGTTGCATTAGAAAACGCCTTAAAAGCCGAA
>NZ_JAMPRR010000004.1:0-56764 GCF_028483405.1 Providencia sp. PROV076
AAGATATAAAATGATTAAGATAAAAATCCTCATTGTGGAAGATGAGTTGCTGCTTGCCGAAATGCACAGTGAATATATAAAAGCCTATCCTGCATGTGACAAAGTTTGGCTTGCTGGTAACCTTGCAGAAGCAAGAAAAATGGTTGAATACATGAAACCAGACCTGATCTTGTTAGATAACTATTTACCTGATGGAAAAGGCATTGATCTGGTTCACGAATTAATACAAGAAAGAAATAATGCAGACATTGTATTTACTACGGCTGCAAGTGATATGGATACAGTCTCTGAAGCGATTCGTTTAGGCGTTTTTGATTATTTGGTGAAGCCAATTGCCTACGAGCGCTTAGGTCAAACGTTGGATAGATATATTCAACGTAAATCTGTTTTACAAGACAGCAGCAAAACGAATCAAAGTAAAATTGATGATATGTTTAATACCTATGCACGTGGGGAATCTAAGGAAGAACTTCCAACAGGTATTGATATTATTACACTCGAAAAAATACTCGCTTTATTCACAGAGCCTGATGTGCAGTTTACGGCAGAAAGTATTGCTGAAACAATCAAGCTCAGTCGTACCACAGCAAGACGTTATTTGGAGTATTGTTTAGCGAAGGATAAAATCGAAGCTGAAATTGAGTATGGTAAAGTTGGCCGGCCGCAGCGGATTTACCGTAGCAAATTGTGAGTGTTTGTATTCATAGTATATGTCGATAGACGCCCTGCATTGGTTATTACCAATGCAGATTTTCTTTACCTTGTTTATATTGGTGGTACAACAGTAAGCATGAGAAATAGAATTTATTGCTGTTGATGCTCTAAAATTAACACTTTCTTTTCAGCTCTTTCATGGCCTTTAGCCGCTGCAAGCTGATACCAGCGTAGGGCTTTTTTATCATCAGTTTCAACACCCATGCCATATTGATAACAAGCTCCTGCTGCATATTGCGCATCGGCACTATTTTGCTGGGCAGCTTTTATAAACCAATGACATGCTTTCGCTTGGTCAGCTTTGATACCATCACCGCGTGCATAGATAAGTGCAACATTAAATTGAGCTGACATTTCACCTTGTTCAGCCGCTTGGGTTAGCCATTTTATGGCGGATTGGATATCTTTTTTAGTGCCTTGTCCAGTTAAGTACAACATACCTAAGCTATTTTGAGCGGGTGAAAACCCTAATTCGGCTGCGCGGGTAAAATATTGAAAGGCGAGGGGGTAGTTTGTTTTATCATACATACCTACTGCAGCTTGATAACCCAATAAATAGAGTGCTTGAGGGTGGTTTTTCTCAGCGAGAGCAAGGTATATTTTTTGTGCCTTTTGTGGGTCTTTTGTGATGGCTTTTCCCTCTTCATACCAATAGGCTAGGGTGAGCATCGCAGGTTGAAAATGTTGTTCAGCCGCTTTTTTTAGCCACTGTTCGGCTTCTTCTGGGTTTTTCTCTAATAAATTATCAAGACCGTATAAGGTGTATTCGGCCATATTCATCTGGCCAATAGGGTCACCATTTTCGGCTGCAGTTTGCATCCAATGGAGCATTTGTTTTTCATCGAGTGCAACACCGGTTCCTTGCTGGTACATTAAGCCAAGGTTAATTTGAGCTTTTGTAAACCCTTGATTGGCAGAGAGAAGGTACCAGTGTAAAGCCTGGTCAAACTGTTGATGAGACTGATAAAACATTCCTAAATTAAATTGAGCTTCAGCTTGCCCTTGTTCTGCAAGTGCGATTAGCGCTTCTTCATTGATGAGTGGAGTGGTCTCTTCTGCGAAAGCCTGGGGGGAAAATACGTTAATAAAGATAAAAAATAATAAAAATATTTTTTTCACATGACATCCTTTCGACTAAGCGCTCAATGGCTAAGTTATCTTGTTAGGTAAGTTCCTGCAACGATTGATAGATATTTTATATTAATTCTACTAAATCAAATGGTTAATTGTTGCTATTAGCATATTGGGCAAAAAACACATAAAAAACTTTAAAAAAAGATGAACTTTTTTCCGTTATAACCACTCTTAGTAGTATCTATATACTGTTTGCTTGCGTAAACATTCATATATTTACCCTCATCATTCATTTCTTTACATGAAGTAATGTAATAATGCATCTACGTAGTGATAGTTTGAATTTAGCAAAAGATCCTTGAGTAGAATGCATTATGCCCAGTTTAATACTGGGCTTTTTTTTATCCAAAATTCCAGTTTGCATGTACTTTTCACCGCACTCCTTTAAAGTCTTTCCTACCAGTAAAATAAAAAGCGTCTGTTTGATATGGATGATTTTTGTTTCACATAATACTTACAGCAATAAATCATAAGGTTATAAATCGCGACATTATAGTTTCAATGCAGAATAATGTTCTTAACATTTAATAAACAAATGACTAATTAGTAATCGATAATAATTTGGTAATTTTGTAAAAAATTGAAGTTAATCACGATTAAATTCAATTGATGTAGTAATTAATACTAGCTAATTCTTTAATTTTGGTGCATAAATACCGTATATGGCTCAATTGATTATTGGGTTCTTGGCGGGTTATCTACCGGTTAATGTTGAATAAATAATCAAATGTGCTTTAACTCATTGAATTTATGTTTGAGATCCATAAACAAGCCTACACACAGTTTTGTTTATTTTGAGGTCAGGGAATGATACTCCTCCTACCAAAAGTGAATCTTTTCAACTTTGAATTCTTGAGATCATAACAATGCGAGAGCGTATAGAGCGTTCCGTGGTTTTTTTGCATATGTACAGGTTGTACTAGAGGTAACTTGTGTCCACAACAAATAACAAAGAGGAAGTTAGTCTTAACGCGTTTAAGCAACCTCGCTCATTCTATCTTATTTTTTCTATCGAACTCTGGGAACGTTTTGGTTACTACGGTCTTCAAGGGATCCTTCCAATATACTTAAGCCAAGTGCTGGGTATGTCAGAAAAAGAATCAATTACACTTTTCTCAGCGTTCGCAGCGTTAGTTTATGGCTTTGTTGCGGTAGGTGGCTGGTTAGGGGATAAAGTTCTTGGCACAAAACGTGTGATTGTTCTTGGAACAATCACTCTGATTGCAGGGTATGCATTTGTTGCTTTCTCAGGGCATGATGTGTCGATGGTCTATGTTGGCTTGGCGACTATTGCGGTTGGTAATGGTTTATTTAAAGCGAATCCATCATCACTCTTATCGACCTGCTATGAAAAAGATGACCCACGGTTAGATGGCGCATTTACCATGTACTATATGTCCGTGAATATTGGTTCATTTTTCTCAATGATTGCAACGCCATGGTTAGCGAAACATTATGGTTGGGATGTTGCGTTCTCTCTTAGTGTTGTGGGCCTGATTATCACATTGATTAACTTCTATATGTGTAAAAAATGGGTTTCTCAACATGGCTCAAAGCCTGACTTTGCACCTGTCGTTATTTCAAGGTTAGTTGCTACAGTTGCAGGCGTTATTGCATTAATTGCGATTTCTACATGGTTATTGCATAACCTTGGTATCGCACGTGCAGCATTAGCGATTATTTCTTTGGGTATTTTAGTTATCTTTATCAAAGAAACATTAGCACTAAAAGGTACGGCTCGCCGTCGCATGATTGTTGCATTGATTCTAATGCTTGAAGCGATAGTATTCTTCGTTCTTTATAGTCAAATGCCTACCTCATTAAACTTCTTTGCATTACATAACGTAGAACATGAAGTTCTTGGTTTTTCTATTGAACCTGCGCAATATCAAGCTCTGAACCCATTATGGATTATGATTGGAAGCCCAATTTTAGCCGCGATTTATAATAAAATGGGTGATAACTTACCAATGCCACATAAGTTTGCGATTGGTATGTTGCTATGTTCAGCTGCATTCTTAGTTTTACCACTAGGCGCTAAATTTGCAAATGAAGCCGGTATTGTTTCCGTTGAATGGCTGATTATTTGTTACGGCTTCCAAAGCATTGGTGAGCTGATGATCTCTGGCCTTGGGCTTGCGATGGTGGCTCAGTTAGTTCCGCAACGCTTAATGGGCTTCATTATGGGCGCATGGTTCCTAACCAACTCAGCAGCTGCATTTATTGCGGGATATGTTGCCTCAATGGCGGCGGCACCAGAAGGTGAACTTACCAGCAAAGTCGAATCTTTGGCGGTGTATAGTGACGTATTCTTGAAGATTGGTTTAGTGACTGGTGTGATTGCAATTTTGATGGTTTTAACCGCTCCGATGTTAAATCGTATGACTCTTGAGCGTTAATTTTCATCTTAAGTTGCAGTAATCAAAAGGGCTAAGAAGCCCTTTTGATATATGTGACATACGGTAATAGACGTATTAATTAAAATAGCGGTTATTAATCAGTTTTAGCGAGCGGTCACGGCCATTAACCAAAATGGTATTCGAAATACGGCTGTACGCATCTATTGATACTCCATCCATCAAGATTGTTGGTGTGATGGCTGTGGCGGCAAAGATAACATCAGAAGTGCTGACCATCTGGTCTAAAGATAAAACCTCACCAATTTCTAACCCCATTTGTTGGCAACGCAAAACTTCTTGTGCCGCGAGTTGTTTGTTTTCTTCGCTATCTCCTTTAGCTTTATCTCGAGAAACTAGCCTTGCTTGCATGTCACCACCTAAAGCGCGTGCGATGGCTGCACTGATAATACCTTCAGGAGCACCGCCAGTTCCATACATCATATCAATTGGGTGCTCAGGAAGGATAGTCAGTAATGAGGCGAGTACATCACCATCAGGAATGGTAATCACATTTGCACCAAAATTACGGATAGTCTTAATAATATGTTGATGGCGAGGTTTATCAAGCACTGCGATTGAAAGACTTGAGATTGGTTTATTCAATGCAGAGGAAAGGAACTCTAAATTTTTCTCTAGGGGATTGGCAAGGTGTACGGCCCCTTTAGCTGCGGCCCCAACAACAAGTTTTTCCATATACATATCAGGTGCTTGAAGTAGTGTTCCTGTTGGTGCCGCCGCCAGTACGGCAATGGCATTTTTTTCATTGCAAGCGACCATGCGAGTTCCATCGATAGGATCTACCGCAATATCTAATCCAACAGAACCAGATTGTTTGCCAACTTGTTCACCAATATATAGCATGGGAGCATCGTCGATTTCACCTTCACCAATGACAATTTTGCCATGAAAATCAATTTCATTTAGGCGATTTCTCATCGCTTCTACCGCGGCTTTATCTGCAGCATTTTTATCTTGTTTACCCACCCAATCGAAGGCAGCAACTGCAGCGACCTCGGTAACGGAAGCGATAGCAGAAGCTAACTCATCACTAATTTTCATTTTTTGTTTGTATCCCAGATGTATAAAAGAAAAGTATTTATCACTATGATACGTTTTTTGTGATCTATCTGGCAAATAATGGGTGATTAAATCGACAGAGAATTTGGCGGCAGAATGTAATGGTAGCCTAAACATCGGCTACCATTAATTGAAAATTAAAGCATCTCGACGATAGTGATACCGCCAATAATCGAAATTAAGGCAGCTAATGTACTTAATAACACGGTTCCTGCTGAGGTTTCAGTATAGGCTTGGTTGCTAATGGCCAATGCGGGCACTGCGGTCGCGGTGGGTAATACACCAATAATAAATGCCGCTTTCAGTAAATCATCTTGTAAACCTAAAGCGAGTCCAGTTCCTAAAATTAGGGCTGCTTGAACAAAGTTTTTAATAAAAACGTTAAATACAATTTCCTTACTAATTGTCAGTTTGATCCCAGAAAGGAGTAATCCAAGGAAGAATAGGGCGACTCCGCCTGCTGTTTTCCCTAATTCATTGACTGAATTTTGTAATATCTCCGGTAATTTAACGCCCAAAATAGCCAGTATTGCCCCTAGAATAGGAAGAAAAACTAAGGGTTGGGCAATGGCTTTACCAACAGATTTTAAGATACTGTTTCCTTGTTGTGACCCGCTGATCATTAAGAGAGTAAATGGAATAATAATAACGGTATAAATAAGGTTACCTAATACCATTGCTATTAAGCCTGATGACCCGACAGTTGCAAGTAATACAGGTGGCCCACAGTAGGCCATATCAGGAAAAGATACCGACAAGGCTTGCATAGCTGCATCTTTTTTATTATGGCGAAAAATAAATTTACCAAAAATAAAACCAATCACGTATGTTGCAATTAATCCTACGGCCAATGCTAATAAATAGTCAATATTGAGTAATACCGAGGGTGGTGCTTGTGCAGCAGCAAGAAATAGTGCAAACGGTAATGCTATTTTAACAACAAAGTCAGCAAAAGCTTGGGAATACTCTCGTTTGATGAACCCATATTTACCCGATAGCCAACCAACGGCTAATCCAAGAACAATGGGCCCTAAAGCAGCAAGTATAATGTGAGTTAGCATTAAAAAATTCTCCCGATATTATGCGGTAGGCCTTATTTCATAAAAATTCAGTTAAATGACAGTTAACACTTTCCCTTGCGATTAATCTCAGTCTAATTAAAAAATTTATACATTTCATCAATGTGTAATAAAGAAAATAATTAATATTATCTTTAAGTGGCTATAGTCATTTAAGGATAATAAATATTAGAGTAAATATTTTAAAATAAATATATTATATAAATAACATAATAAAAATAATTGTACTAATAAAATTTTTATTATTAATTAGTTAAGTATCTGAAAATGAATATCGAAAAATAGACACTCAATCAATTATCTATTTTCCATGAATTAAACTATCATTAAATGATGATTAAGGGTTTTCTTAGTTACTAAAATAACGAATGAGAGTATTAATAAGTCATAAAAAACGGGTGAGGGTATTGCTTCTTTTTTGTTCAGAGTATAGCTAAAAGTAGAGTGTAATGAATTATTTTGTAACAGTTTATTACATTTGGTTGGCAAGGGGATCAATGCTATCTACACTAGCAGTAATCGTGGTCTTTATTTTCCAGATTCTAAATTGTGAATTTTATTATGAGGAAACCTATTTGTGGATACTTGGATACTAGTAGGACTCGTATTAGTTTTTCTGCTAGTGCTAGCTCCGATACTTGCTATCATTGCCATCAATCGAACTGGTCGGTTGCAGTATCAAATTTCGCTATTAAATCAGAAGGTTTCCTCATTAGAAGCTCTCCTTTCTAACTCTAAACCCTCACAAAGTGTATCTGTTGATGATGTAACGGCTCCCCAACCAAGCTTCGATGAAAAACAAGATGTCTTCTCAATGAGCCATGCTACTTATCAGCAGGCTGAAAAAGAACATGCTTTATCTGATCATGTTTTATCTAGTCATGCTAGCTCGGTTCCCATTACGGAACAAACTGTCTATGAAGATCCTCTCGAACGCTCTCCAATTAATGAAAACATCAACTCAAATAGGTTTGATAACTCGACAGCACCGCAAATAGACCCAAATCGGTTTAATCATAATGAACGTAAAACAGATCAAAATAATCAAAATGCGGTTAGTCATGATAAATCAATATTCAGCCATTTCTTTAGCTGGTTAATAAAAGGAAATCCTGTTGCGAAAATAGGTATTCTGTTGTTATTCCTAGGTGTGGCGTATTTACTGAATTATAGCGTGCAAAATGACATTATTTCACCACAAATGCGTTTAATTTTCAGTGCAGTAGGGTGCTTAGGCTTACTTGGCGTTGGCTGGTGGTTACGGAATAAAAAGGCATTATTTGGGTTGATTTTACAAGGGGGAGCAATAGGCTGCTTGTATATCACTATTTTTGCTGCCTTTAAATTATATACGATGGTGCCATATGGAATGGCATTTGCATTTATGTTGCTTATTTGTGCTGCAAGTATTGCTTTGGCATTATTGCAGCGAACGATTAGCTTAGCGGTTTTGGCATCAATAGGCGGGTATTTAGCACCTGTATTACTATCGACTGGTGGTGGAAGCCATGTTGTTTTATTTTCTTATTACCTGATGCTATCTATTGGTATTTTAGTTATTAGTGTGTGGCAGGCTTGGCGCCCTTTAAATTTAGTCGGTATGGTGATGACTTATGGCGTTGCCGTTTTATGGGGGGTAGATAATTACCAGCCAGACTATTATTTATCCTGCCAACTCTTTATTATTGCTAATTTAGTCGTATTTAATGCTTTAACTCAACTATTTTCACTACGTTTTGAACATAGCAAGCAACTTATTGTTGATAATACGCTTCTGTTTGTTCCTCCCTTTGTCAGTATTGCTCTTCAATTCTTTATTTCACAAGGGGAAGGTTTGCTGCCGGCCTTTATTTCTCTGATGATAGGCTTGTTATATCTGGTTACTGGTTTGCAAGTGCATAAACGCTATAAATCTGCTGGCAAGAATATGGCATTAGCAAATATTATTATTGGTGCTGGATTTATCACGTTAGCTATTCCACTAGCGTTAACATTTGAGTGGACCTCCATTATTTGGTCATTAGAAGGTCTGTTAATCCTTTGGTTTGGTTTACAGCAAAACCAGAAAAAAATGGCGGCGATTGGCTCTTTATTGATAGTTATTAGCGCAATTACTTTATTAAGTGATTATCCTTATCTATATTGGAGTCGCAGTAGTACTTATATGGTTCCAGTGCTATTAGTCGCATGTTTTATGGCGGGTGGGCTTTTCCATACTCGTCGTAAAGAAGATAGTAACTTTACTTTATTTAGTTATGGTTTCTTAATTATTGGGTTGGTAACGTGGTTTTGTTGGTTACCTTTATTTACCGATATTTTATCGTGGAGCCGTGAGTCTGAAGGCTTTATTATTTTAGTCTTGGTTGTTATTTCTGTTTGGTTTTGGCGTTTATATGCTATCCATATTAATTGGGTGCCGTTGTTACTGTGCCAATCTATCTTGTGGATTGCGGGCTATTATTATCTTAGTTTAGATTTCGTTAACGACCAAAACCCAATGGGACGTGGCGAAGGTTCTCTTATATGGCCAGTTGTTTTGGGCAGCTCTGTTTTATTTGTTATTCATGCATATAAGCTTCGTGACCCCTGGATGCAAAGATGTCTCCATAGCGCTAATTTATGGTTAATTCTTGCGTTTATTGGTACTCAAGTAAATTGGTTCGTTTCTATTTTACCTTGGGGAATGCACGAAGTCGGGTATTTTATGTATATCATGGCCATAACACTAACCATTATTGTTCTGTATTGGCTACAACAAAGTAGAATGCCACCGATGAAACGAAATGGACTGATTTATTGGTATTCGATGCTTCCTGTCGCTGTCGGGCTAATTATATTGTCTAGCTATGCTAATTTAGAAGATGGCAAACTGACGTTTTGGAGTTATATACCATTAATCAATCCATTAGATGAAGCTGGGTTATTTAGTATCGCGGCGCTAGTTTTGATACGTAGAGGGTTCACGCAGAAAATACGTAAAGTGACAGCGGTTAATTTTTGGGTTCTGCGTAGTTTATTAGTGGCCACTATTGCACTTTCTGCTTATTGGTTTAACGGTATTTTAATTCGTGCAACAGCAGATTTCGCAGCACTGAGCTGGAATTATGAAACCCTCTATGATTCGCGCTTAGTACAAACTGTACTTTCTATCAGTTGGGCATTGGCTGCATTAGCCTGCATTATTGTTGCTGCTCTCAAGAAAAACCGTATTTGCTGGTTTATAGGGGCAGGTATTTTTGCATGTGTTATTGCCAAGTTATTCTTAGTTGATATTTATGGACAAGGTGGTATTTCTCGTGCAATTTCCTTTATTGGTGTTGCATTGTTAATTTTAATTGTTGGGTATTTTTCGCCATTACCACCAAAAGAAGCAAAAGGGAAAGTCGAACAGGAGATGCAACCATGAGTTTAATAAAAAACACAAGACTAGGAAAGTTTATTGCTGTCCTCTCTTTATCATTATTTTCTAGTTACATGAATGCAGAGACAGTAGAAGAGACGACACCTTATAGTTTTTATCAAGGCTCAGAAATAAATGTGCTTGATACATCGACCCCTTTTTATTGGTTAGAGCTTCCCGCAAATGCGTATATTAATTCAGCGTACCCTAAAACGTTGCAAGATGTTCGAGTTTTTAATGGCACTGGTAATGAAATGCCTTCCGTATTATTTTCTGATACTGAAAAATCCGTCTCTAATGAAAAAGTGGTTTTTACACCACAACGTTTAGTGACCCAAGTTGACAGCGTTAATTCCGATGATGATGTGCGTAGAGAAAGGCAACATCTACTAGTCGAATCTATCCCAGGTAAAGTGAATAGAATTGAGTTGCCTAGTATGCAAGTGAAAGATAATGTTGCTTATCAGGCTTATTTATTAACGAGAAATCAAAACCAAACTAAAGATGCCCCCGTTAAGAGCCTGACATTAGACTGGGCTAAAAGTGAGAAAGAGTGGCAGGCAAAGGTATCTATTTTTGCTAGCGATGATAAAGAAAATTGGTTAAATGTAGCATCGAACCAGCCAATTATGAATTTAAAATTAAATTCTGAAACTATTGTAAGTAATAATATTGAATTATTGAATGGTAATTCAAAAGCATTAAATGCACCTTATCTTATGGCTGTAATTGTAAGTGCTCCAGATATTGTTATACCCGATTTATTAAAAGTAGATGCAACTTCTAGCGTATTCAATTCAACTCACCGTCAAGAACTATTTCATTTTGAGATGACGAACGATGGAGTTTCAAAAGATCATATAATCTATCAGTTACCTAGAGCACTGCCGTTAAGTGAATTACAAATACAGTTGCAACAACCAAACCGCGTGATCCCCTTAAAAATCGAGTATTCATCTGATCGCGGTGAAAGCTGGAAATTACTCACTAATATTGTCGCCTATAATCAAACAATAGATGGTGATTTAGTCAGTAATCCAAGCACTGCACTTTATGGCGAAATGGTAGGGAAAGTAAAAATTTCTGCGCTCAAAGGCAGTTGGGAGGATCAACCGCCAAGATTAACGGGAAAACGAGATGCTTATAACCTTATTTTTAATTTACAAGGTCCCTCGCCGTATTTGCTTGTTTGGGGAAATAAACAAGCAAGCTTTGATAAATTAACCACAAGTCAGCTTGTAGGAAAACCAGATAGTATTAATGAATTAATGACGAATTACCCCCAGTTATTTCTTGATAACACAATCATTGAGTTGGGAGGGGTAGATAGATTAACTTCAGTAGAAGAGGCTGATGATAATTTTAACTGGTTGACAATTACTTTATGGATACTGTTATTTATTGGTATCTTAGTATTGATCTATTTTTGCTGGTATTTATTAAGAGAAGTTAATTCTTCAGATAAAGCTAATCATGAAGAGTTATAACTAGATATTTTTATTAGCCAAATAGGGAATAGTACCCTATTTGGTTCCAATTTACGTCTTTGACAATTCTGACATCTCTTTACTCAAGCATGAGCACACTTACCTTTAGTCTGTTTTTTCTGACAAGGATTTGCGCTAAAACAATCATAACGAAATAGGAGATAATGATGGAAAGAACATTACTGGCTCGTATATTTATTGTGATTGTTATTTTGACCGGTTCTTCAATAGTAGCTCAAGCTGCAAATAATACCGTATTAACAGAATTTATAGCACATAATCAAGTGACGTATGAGTATGTGTTACAAAATACAAACCAAAGTGAAGCAGACATAGAGTTTGAACGAGAAACAAAAGAGCTTGATAGTTCTCAACTGCGTAATATTATTAATGATAAACGTTTTACTGGTCGGCAATTTAGAATAGATACAAAGTAAGTAATAACTAAATTTTTACTGTGGTTATATTCATATTGAGTAATAAATCAACTATCTAAATAAAGGAAATTCTATGCATCAAGGCCAATGTTTATGTGGTTCTGTAAAAATCACAACAGCAAAAGATATTAGCCATGTCAGTGTATGCCATTGCGGAATGTGTCAAAAATGGAATGGTGGCCCAGGTTTTAGTGTTGATTGTGGTAACGATTTAATAGTAGAGGGGCAAGAAGCTGTGACGATCTTTGCATCATCCGAATGGGGAGAGCGTGCATTCTGTAAGAATTGTGGTTCACACCTTTTTTACCATTTACTTTCACCGTCAACATACTATGTATCAGCAACCTTATTTAAAGAGAGTAAAGATGCGCAAATGAGTATGCAGATTTACATAGATAGTAAGCCCCAATATTATAATTTTGTAGAAAAAACGCTCATGTTGACAGAGAAAGACATTATGGAAATGATGTCACCGTCATCGGATTAAAATTTCTAATTATTACGTTAATAGTAAGCCATAAGGGGTTTAACGGTAGCTGTTCAGACTGTATTTTTTGATACTATTCGTTAAATTAATTTCTTGTTTGTCATGCGAGTGATTTAAATTTGTTTTACAATTAAGAAAATAACTAGGTTTAAACGTTGTTCAGAGGGATAACAAATGAATAGTATGAAAGGAATGCGTCATGCGAGTAATATTGCGTGGGTACTACAATGGATACTAAATATTGGCTTGATCTCACTCGCTGCTGTACTTGTATTCTTTTTAGCTAAAGAAACGGTAACAATGGCCTCATTAATGTTTGGTAGCTCAAAAGGGGCAACGGCCTATGAATTATTAGAAGGCATTGTCATTTATTTTCTGTATTTTGAGTTTATTGCCTTGATTATAAAGTATTTTATGTCAGGGTATCACTTCCCATTAAGGTACTTTATATATATAGGTATAACGGCAATAATTCGTTTAATTATTGTTGACCATAGTGACCCAATGACAACGCTTTTGCATGCAGGAGCAATTTTAGTACTTGTTGTTGCACTTTATATTGCAAACACTGAAAAATTAAAGCGTGAATAGCATACATTAGTATAATTTACTGGCATGCAAAAAAAGGTGTAATTATTATTCCTTTTTTTGTATGTGTGACATCGAAGGCAAATACTTAAGCTATATATTCTGCATCTAAATCTATAAATTAATAAAATTTAAGATATGTGATATTTGGTAATTAAAATTAATATAAAAATTTCTAATATTTTATTTTGAAACTGGTTTATCCTGTTAAAACTAATCACAAAAGTATTTTACTTTTATATATAGGTTATTTACTGTTATAAAGTTTCTATTCTAATAACATAAGTAGCTTGTAAATATGACAACAAAAACACTCCCCAAGAAGAAAGGGTTTTTAAACCGTGTTGAGCGCATTGGTAATGTTATGCCTGATGTGACTATGCTGTTTGTTTATGCCCTGATTATATGTTGGTTTTTATCTTATCTGCTTTCTTTCGTAGATTTTAGTTATTACCATCCTATTTCAAAAGATAAAATCGCTATAGTTAATATGTTTCAGTATGAGGAAATAATATTATTTATTACTGCGGCAGTTAAAAATTTCATTAACTTCCCTCCTCTTGGTATAACGATAGTGGCAACGTTAGGTATTGGTATTGCGGAAAGTAGTGGTTTTATTAATACTGCATTGAAAAAAATGCTGTCGTTTATTTCACCTAGAATGCTAACGCCTACAGTAGTATTTGTCGGGATCGTTTCTCATATTGCTTCGGATTCTGCCTATGTCATTTTAATGCCAGTTGCAGCGATGATGTTTTATGCGAGTGGTCGTCACCCGTTAGCTGGGATTGCTGCTGCATTTGCAGGTTTAGCAGGTGGATTTACTGCAAGCTATACACCATCAATTATTGACCCAATAATGCAAAGTTTTACGCAAGATGCTGCGCAAATGCTAGCGCCAGGTTATAGCGTGAATGTTCTATGTAACTATTTCTTTAGTTTGGGCGGAACATTTGGTGTTATTTTTACTTGCTGGTTTATCACTGAAAAAATTGTTGAGCCATGGCTGAATAAAAACTGCCCGATCAGTTTAAATGAAGTTGACACTGATTCTGAAAAAGATTTAGGTAAAATTACTGTTGCTGAAAATCGTGCTTTTCGAATTGCAGGTTTAGTACTAATTGCTTTAGGTATCGGGTTATTTGCATTGTTATGGCCAGAAAATTCACCATTACGTGGGCCTGACGGTAGCTTAACTAGCCCGAAAGCACCTATTATGCAAATTGTTGTGCCTTTACTGTTTATTTTCTTTGCTTTGCCAGGCATTGTTTATGGCTACATGACGAGATCTTTTACATCAACAAAAGATGTTGTTAAAGCAATGGAGAATATTACTAAATCACTTATCCCATTTATTGTTTTCGCTTTTTTTGCTGCCCAATTTTTATATTCATTTCAACATTCTAATTTAGGCACATTATTGGCGCTTTCAGGGGCTGAGTTATTACGTACACTCGATATGCCATCTGGAATGACTGTTTTTGGAGTAATTCTATTAACCGCTATTTTAAATATTATGATTACTTCAGCGACGTCTAAATGGGCAATTATGGCGCCAGTATTGGTACCTATGCTAATGGCTGTGGGAATTTCACCTGAATTAACACAAGCAGCATTTCGTGTCAGTGACTCTGCGATGAACGTGAGCACACCGATGTTTCCGTTTTATCCGTTAATTCTGATGTATTGTCAAAAATATTATAAAAATGCAGGAATAGGAACATTGTGCTCAATGATGATCCCATTCACTGTTGGGTTATTAATTATTTTGACTTCAACATTATATTTGTTCTGGGCTTTTGATATCCCAATTGGTTTCGATAGCGGTTACACGTGGCATCCTGCACAATAGGTAGAGCCAATACCCTGTCTATTAAATAAATAGATAGGGTAAGTATAGTTAATGCAAGGAATATAAAATGAACGAATTAGGTAAACAATTAGAGCAGCGTTTTTACCGCTACCTCGCTATTGAAAGCCAAAGTGACGCAGCAAGCACGATTGTTCCAAGTACAGAGGGGCAACGTGAACTAGCAAAATTATTAGCGCAAGAGCTTGAAAGTTATGGTCTCAAAGATGTTTATATTGATGACCATGCCATCTTATATGCAATGCGCCCAGGAAATAAACCTTCAGCACCAAAAATAGGTTTTGTAACTCATTTAGATACGGTCGATGTTGGTTTATCTCCCATCATTAAGCCTCAAACTTTGAAGTATGAAGGTCATGACTTATGTTTAAATGAAAAAGAAAATATTTGGTTTAAGGTAGCAGAGCATCCAGAAGCAGCTCCTTATGTTGGTGAAGATATTATTTTTAGTGATGGAACCAGCGTTCTGGGTGCCGATAATAAAGCCGCTGTAACGGTTGTTATGGAATTAATGAATAAGCTGCAGCATGCTGATTTTGATTGTGGCGATATCTACGTTGCGTTTGTACCGGATGAAGAAATTGGCCTGCGTGGCTCTAAAATTATGGATTTATCCCGCTTTAACGTTGATTTTGCTTATACCATTGATTGTTGCGCACTTGGTGAGGTTGTGTATGAAACGTTTAATGCCGCTTCTATCGAGGTTTCAATTAAAGGTATTACCGCACATCCCATGTCAGCTAAGAATGTATTGTTGAATCCTATTCGTGTTGCACATGATTTTATTGGTTGTTTTGACCGCTTTGATACCCCAGAACACACAGAGCATCGCGAAGGCTATTTTTATGTCACAGATTTAATCGCAAACCCAGATAACGCTAAAATTAAAATGGCGATCCGTGATTTTGACCGCCATAGCTTTGCGGCACGGAAACGTTTTATAGAACAAGCGATTGATTTAATAAAAGCTCGTCATCCGCGTGCAAAAATTGAGTGTAATATTGTTGATGTGTATAGCAATATTAGTGACTCATTGGGAGATGACCGTACAGCGATCGATTTAATTTTTGAAGCACTGAAAATCCAAGAGGTTGAGCCTAAGGTAATTCCGATGCGTGGTGGTACTGATGGTTCTGCTTTATCGGCAAGAGGCATTTTAACTCCCAATTATTTTACGGGAGCACTTAATTTCCACTCATGCTTTGAGTTTCTACCTGTCCGTTCTTTTGAGAAAAGCTATCTAGTATCAGAAACCATCTGTCGTTTAGTTGGAAAAAAATAGCGTATCATTTTATTTTTAATATTAAGACCACTCAATAAGGTGGTCTTTAATTATTAATCACCACGAATCATTCCTTTAAATTATAATTTAATGTTATTTTTAATAAAACAAAGATAAACAAAAAAGTGTATATAATTTTTTTATTTATTCATTTATTATTTTTGCAATTAATTTAAAAGTCCAATAGGGGAATTAATTGATTAATATAATAATAATTGACGATAATAATATTGCAATTCGTGGTTTTGAAGCGTTTTTTTCACGTCATATACGCTATAAAGTTGTTGCTTCGTTTCCATCAGTGGAACATGTAGTTACATGGAATAGATGCCAAAAAGCAAATATGATTTTAATCAGCAGTGATAGTTTCCGCTATGACTCACTAAAAACCATACAAACACTCCGTCGAACTCAGCCGGATGTCGGGATCATTATTTACAATGTCAGAAATAATCCTTCGTTTTTTTTAAAAGCGTTAGATATCGGTATTTTCGGTTTACTAAGTATCAATGTGACAGAAGAGGATATCATTGAAGCTATCCAAGTTGTGAGTGTTAAACGACGGATTATATCTCCAGATATTGCCCAAGATCTTGCTCTTCAGCGGTTAGTCTATAGTAATCAACAAGATTTATATGATTTATTATCAGGGCGTGAATTAGAAATCATGTTGATGATCACTCAGGGAATGCCTATCAAGCAGGTGGCAGAGTCACTTTCCTTGAGCCCTAAAACAGTCAATACCTATCGATATCGAATGTTTAGTAAACTTAATATCTGTAGTGATGTAGAATTAACTCATATAGCCATCAGTTATGGTTTAATTACAGCAAAACAGGGTTTATTCGAGTGTCAGAACAGTTCGAGCCAAAGGCTTTTTTAAAAACAGTGACTAATCAACCTGGTGTATACCGTATGTATGACGCTGGGGAAACGGTTATTTATGTAGGAAAAGCAAAGGATCTTAAAAAGCGCTTATCAAGTTATTTTCGTGAAAATGTGGGGAGCCGCAAAACAGAGCAGCTGGTTAAGCAAATCGCCTCTATTGATGTGACGGTGACTCATACTGAAACAGAAGCACTATTACTTGAACACAACTATATTAAGTTGTACCAACCACGTTATAACGTATTGTTACGCGACGATAAATCATATCCTTATCTATTTTTAAGCAGCGAAGCTCATCCTAGAATTTCGATGCACCGAGGGGCGAAACATGCTAAAGGTGAGTACTTTGGTCCTTTCCCAAGCTCTTATGCAGTAAGGGAAACATTGGCATTAATGCAGAAGTTGTTTCCAATACGTCAATGTGAAGATAGCATGTATCGAAATCGCTCAAGGCCTTGTTTACAATATCAAATTGGCCGTTGCCTAGGCCCCTGTGTTAAAGGTTTAGTTTCCGATGAAGACTATAACCAACAAGTTGAATATGTCCGTTTATTTTTGACCGGAAAAGATAAACAAGTTTTGGCTGGCTTAGTTGACCGTATGGAAAAGGCAAGTTTAGAGCTACGTTTTGAAGATGCAGCGCGTTTTAGAGATCAAATTCAAGCAGTCAGGGCAGTCACTGAGGAGCAATATGTATCGGGTGACAGCGATGATCTGGACGTTATTGGTGTTTCTTTTGAATCTGGCCTTGCTTGTGTGCATGTACTTTTTATTCGCCAAGGGAAAGTGCTTGGAAGTCGCAGCTATTTCCCCAAAATTCCAACAGATACACAGCTTGAGGAAGTGGTTCAAACCTTTTTAGGTCAGTTTTATTTGCAAGGTAGTGAAAATAGAACGTTACCTGGCGAAATATTATTAGATTTTGCATTAACAGAAAAAGAATTATTAGCGGAGTCTCTTTCAGAGGTCGCTGGGCGCAAAATTAATATTCAAAGTCAGCCTCGTGGTGTGAGAGCTCGTTACTTAAAACTAGCGAGAACGAATGCATCGATTGCACTTTCAACTAAACTTGCACAACACTCGACGGTGCAACAGCGCATGGAAGCGCTTGCAAAAGTGGTTAATTTAGAAAATATCAACCGTATGGAGTGTTTTGATATCTCGCATACGATGGGGGAGCAAACCGTCGCTTCTTGTGTTGTGTTTGATAAATCGGGTCCAGTGAAATCTGAATATCGTCGTTATAACATTACTGGTATCACTCCTGGTGATGATTACGCAGCAATGCACCAAGTTTTAACGCGCCGATATGGTAAACACATTGATGAAAGCAAAGTTCCTGACATTATCTTTATCGATGGCGGTAAAGGGCAACTAGGGCAGGCAAAGGATGTATTTAATTCACTTGAGGTTGATTGGGATAAAAAACACCCATTGTTAATTGGTGTTGCTAAAGGTAGTGACCGCAAAGCAGGGCTTGAAACGTTATTTTTAAAGCCTGAGGGCGAAGGTTTTTCACTACCACCTGATTCTCCCGCTTTGCATGTTATCCAACATATCCGAGATGAGTCACATAATCATGCGATTACGGGGCACCGGCAACGAAGAGCAAAAGTCAAAAGTACGAGTGCATTAGAGTCAATCGAGGGCGTTGGGCCAAAACGTCGGCAGATGTTGCTAAAATATATGGGGGGGTTACAACCTTTACGTAATGCAAGTATAGAAGAAATCGCAAAAGTGCCCTCGATCTCATACGCCCTTGCAGAAAAGATTTATAATGCATTGAAACAGTGAGTGTCTTAGGGCAACATATTCATAATATCCAACTTGGTCAAAAAGTTAGTGAGCGTGATGAAATTAAACATACCAACGTGGTTGACATTATTTCGCGTCATCCTAATACCGTTTTTTGTATTAGCCTTTTATCTCCCTGTCGCTTGGGGGCCGTTTGCATGTGCGCTTATTTTTGTTATTGCAGCGGTAACTGATTGGTTTGATGGTTTTTTAGCAAGGTTGTGGAAGCAAACTACAAAGTTTGGTGCTTTTTTAGATCCTGTTGCCGATAAAGTTATGGTTGCAACGGCATTAGTATTAGTTACAGAAAGTTATGATGTTTGGTATGTAACTTTGCCTGCAGCAACGATGATTGCACGTGAAATCATTATTTCGTCTTTACGTGAATGGATGGCAGAGATTGGTAAACGCAGCAGTGTGGCCGTTTCTTGGATTGGTAAATTTAAAACAACTGCTCAGATGATGTCATTAGTCGGTCTATTGTGGCGTCCAACGCCATTAATTGAAAATCTTTCAATTGCACTAATGTATGTTGCGGCTATCTTAACATTTTGGTCAATGTTCCAATATTTAAAGGCTGCATGGGCCGATTTGAGCGAAGCGTGATCGAAATGATTGAAAAAACAGCGAACGATCCAATTATTTAAATAATTGTATTGACTCGATAGGTGAAATCAGTAGAATGCAACGCATCGAACGGCAACATGGTTTACGAAAATAAATAAGTAAATCAGCCAGTTTGAAAAGCATAAGCTGAAAAGTGAAGCTTTATGCGGGAATAGCTCAGTTGGTAGAGCACGACCTTGCCAAGGTCGGGGTCGCGAGTTCGAGTCTCGTTTCCCGCTCCAAATTTCGAAAGAAATTCGGATAAGGCGCGTTAGCAAAGCGGTTATGCACCGGATTGCAAATCCGTGTAGCTCGGTTCGACTCCGGGACGCGCCTCCAAAATTTAGCCCAGGTGGTGAAATCGGTAGACACAAGGGATTTAAAATCCCTCGGCCTTTAGGCTGTGCGGGTTCAAGTCCCGCCCTGGGCACCATCTTAAAGTAATCTAAACACGATTAAGTGTTTTATTTTAAGTTTAGCTGACTACAATATATCAAATATATGGGTTAGCCGGGTAAGTTAATAATTTATCCAAGTTTTTGAGAACGAAAATTTAGCCCAGGTGGTGAAATCGGTAGACACAAGGGATTTAAAATCCCTCGGCCTTTAGGCTGTGCGGGTTCAAGTCCCGCCCTGGGCACCATCTAAATTTAAATCAGTTATGGTTTGAAATTAGCAATTAACCACCTCTAGGTGGTTTTTTTGTATTTACTTCCTTTCAAGTATTTTATACCAGCTCAATTAATATCGATTCTTTGTAATGTTTCCTATTTATATTCAATGGTTTATTAAAAAATGAAGCTGTTGTTTCATTGTGTCAATTAACTCGCTATTCGTGTAAAAAACCGTAAGTCAGACCGTTCCGTTAGTATTTTATGTCACTATTCTGATCCTTGAAGAGGAACGAGCTATGTCTAACATGAAAACTGAAGTTGTAGTTGTACGATTAACCAAACACGAACGAGCATTATTAGATACAGTGAAAACAAAACCTTTATTAGCCGACTGGTTGAAGGAAATTGCCATGGCAGAGGTTAAGCAGCAGGAAAATAAGAAAGAGTAAGGCAGATTTAATTATGCAGAAATCAATCGAGTCATTTAATGTGCTTATAGAAAAGTTAATTTTTTGATTAATTATTCGTTTTTGATAGTATCAAATTAGATGACTTAATTGGAATTTGAGAAGTGATGATAAAAGGAATTTTGTTTACGTTAATACTCGTACTCGTTTCTGGTTGTACAACGAAAAAACTAGATGCCCCTTATGGTTTTAAGTGGGGGCAAACCCCCGAGCAGATACGAAAACTGCATTTAAAAGGATTGCAATGTACTGAGTTTCAAGAAGGAGGTGCATTATGTTCATCAACAGACTCCCCTCAAATAGCAAATAAGCTGTTTTTATTGATGTTTTCTCGGGAGAATAATACGTTAATGCTAGTTTCTTCCCAAGGAAAAGATAGTCGAGACCAATCAGCCATTTTGGCTGAGTATGATGCAATTAACCAGAAAATGTTTGAAGTTTATGGTTTACCAATGCAAACCATTGAACGCTATAAACGGAATGTTTATTTCTTAGATAAAATATCGGATGACGAAACAACGCCATTTAAGCGGGTTTATGAAAAAAGTGGCATGCAGATTATGGTCGGTATTGTTAGTAATGCCCATTTTCGTAAAATCCACGATAAAAAAGACATTGTTTACTCAGTGATGGTTATCCATAATTTAATACCAACTATGCCACAATAAGCAGCTATTAAGCTATTTCATACTCGTTAATGCTATTTGTTCTTTCGTTTGGCAATGCGTTTTCATCTATGGTTTTGTCTCTAGATGCACTCTTCAATGGCTGTCGAGTAGGCGGAAATACGCGTCGATGTTGGACAGGTACAATAGCGCGGGAATTAGATCCGTTACGACGTGCTATTAAAGTTCTACTGGTTTTAAATGAGCAATTAATGGGAAAGTCATCAGTAAACTGGTCTGTTCTCCTTATTTATTGTCACTCTGTCTTAAGTAAATGGATAATATCAGGTATATTAGAGCCTGATTGTTAGCTACCAAGAAAAAATTACTATGATTATCAAACCTAAAATTCGTGGTTTTATCTGCACTACAGCTCATCCAGCAGGATGTGAAGCCAATGTGCGTGAGCAAATTGCCTACGTGAAATCACGTGGCGAACTGAAAAATGGCCCTAAGAAAGTTTTAGTTATTGGTGCATCCACCGGTTACGGTCTTGCCTCTCGTATCAATGCTGCATTTGGCAGTGGTGCAGCTACCATCGGCGTATTTTTTGAAAAGCCAGGCAGTGAAGGTAAAACAGGCTCTGCGGGTTGGTACAATTCTGCAGGTTTTGACAAAGCAGCAAAAGAAGAAGGCCTGTATGCGAAAAGCATTAATGGTGATGCTTTCTCTGATGAATGCCGTCAAACTGTCATTGATTTAATTAAACAAGATTTAGGCCAAATTGATTTAGTTGTTTATTCACTGGCCTCTCCAGTGCGTAAAATGCCTGAAACGGGCGAAATTGTACGCTCAGCATTGAAACCTATTGGCGAGCCGTATAAATCTGTTGCGTTAGATACCAACAAAGATGTACTGATTGAAGCGGTTGTTGAACCTGCAAATGAACAAGAAATCGCAGACACAGTAAAAGTCATGGGCGGCCAAGACTGGGAACTGTGGATGGACGCATTAGATGAAGCAGGCGTTTTAGCCGATAATGCACAATCCGTGGCTTATTCTTATATTGGTACGGACTTAACATGGCCAATTTACTGGCATGGTACATTAGGCAAAGCGAAAGAAGATTTGGACCGTGCGGCTTATGCAATCAACCAAAAATTGCAAGCTAAGGGTGGAGCCGCTTATGTCGCAGTACTAAAATCTGTTGTAACTCAAGCCTCTTCTGCAATTCCTGTCATGCCTTTATATATCTCTATTGTCTTTAAAATTATGAAAGAGAAAGGGATCCATGAAGGTTGTATTGAACAAATTCAGCGCTTATTTGCTACTAAATTATTCAATGACTCAGTGCCAGATACTGATGAAAAACATCGTCTACGCTTAGATGATTGGGAATTACGTGATGACGTACAAAATACATGCCGTGAAATTTGGCAGCAGCTGAATGATAATAACATCAATGAGCTAACGGATTATCAAGGCTATAAAGCTGAGTTTCTCCGTTTGTTTGGCTTCGGCTTAAATGGTGTCAATTATGATGCAGATCTCAGCGGTGAAGTAAATTTTGAAGTGAAAGAGCTGATTTAATCATATTGGTCATTATGTAATATTTCGTAGAAACCCGCTATTTGCGGGTTTCTATTTTTAGCTATCTTTATAAATCACATATTTTATTTTGTCTTGTTAGCTGAATTATTGTAATACGATAATTTCGCCATCGCGGATCACTGCTTTAGAAATAACAGTTCCATTTTCATCAAATTCGGTGAGTGTGCCAACGAGATCTCCATTTTTAAAAGTGCCAGTAATATTTGGCTTATTACTTGGAGTATTGTGGTAAATTTTAAATGGTCCTGATAATTTGCCTTGTAGCGCGGTTAATTCAACATCAATACGGCCATTTTCATGATAGTTACGGACAGTCCCATCTATCTTGCAGTTTTTTAGTTGAATTATGGATTCTGGTTTGCCATTTTCATAATAGGTTTTGATGTATTTATCCAAGCATCCTTTAGATACCCATGCTTTGAATTTTGGCTGACCATTGTCATACTCAGTTTCAAATGCCCCTTCAGCAAGGCCTTTCGGTGCCTCTGTGGAAGGAAACTCCATCGTTTTTAACTCACTTAATTCTCCAAATTTTGAATCTGAGTTTGAATTGGAATTTGTAGAGCCTCCAAGTTGGCATCCAGAAACTAATAAAATTAAAGACAGTAATGCAACAGATTTAATTGGTTTTAGCTTGAACATGTAGCCCCTATTATTGCTGTAAAAAAATAATGTATTCAATTGCATATAAAACTATAGCCTTTTTATGACTATATATTGTGAGAATTATCCTAAACTATTTGCTTTAATGAATTATGAGCGATTTTTAGGATGTGGGAGTTGAACAAATATTGATGTTAGTCATCTTGATAATAAGGTAGTTTAGTAAGTTAATACGATTTGTATATTCAGGGAGTCATGAATGTTAGTTGTTGAAATGTTGAGTACTGGTGATGAAGTTTTGCACGGACAAATAGTTGATACAAATGCAGCTTGGTTAGCAGACTGTTTTTTTCAGCAAGGTCTCCCTTTGAGTAGCCGAACCACTGTTGGCGATAATTTAGAAAGTTTAGTAGCTACTTTTCTTGAACGTAGTTTATCTGCAGATGTTCTGATTGTGAATGGAGGGTTAGGGCCAACGAGTGATGATTTAAGTGCTTTGGCTGCGGCTAAAGCTGCGGGAGTCCCATTAGTTGAGCATTCGCAGTGGATTGAAGTTATGGAGCGTTATTTTATTGCTAGAGGGCGAGTTATGCCTGAAACAAATCGCAAACAAGCGCTACTTCCTGCCAATGCTGAATTAATTGACAACCCTGTAGGGACGGCTTGTGGCTTTTCCTTAGTTTTGAATGATTGTCTGATTTTTTTTACTCCAGGGGTACCTTCTGAGTTCAAAGTCATGGTAAATGAGCAAATTTTGCCAAGGTTACGTGCACGTTTTACTTTGCCAGAGCCGCCAATTTGTTTACGCCTAACGAGTTTTGGCCGCAGCGAAAGTAGTCTTGCGAAGCAATTTGATAGCTTACCTTTACCTGAAAATTGTGTTTTAGGTTACCGTTCTTCAATGCCTATTATTGAATTAAAATTAACAGGCCCTGCGTCACAAAAAGAGTTGATGGAGAGGGATTGGCAACTCGTGAAGCAAGGAGTAGGGGATAATTTGATATTTGAAGGCACTGAAGGTTTAGCTCAAAAAATTGGAAAATCCCTAAAAGAAAAGAAATTACATGTAGTCGTCAGTGAACAATTTAGTGCAGGGTTGTTAAGTTGGACATTAAATTCTGCAGGAATAGTCATGTCTTCCAGCCAAATCCTGTCTCTTGATGCGGGACAAACATTAGAAACCCTTGTGCAAAGAGCTCAAAAAATAGCGGCTAATCATCCGTTATCTATTGCTTTAGTCGTTGGTGAATATCATGAGCAATATTTAAACGTTGTATTATCAACACCTGATAAGTGTTATGCGCAAAGAATTCACTATTTACCAAACAACCATTCACAGAAAGAAAAGCAAGAAGTCAGTGTAATGTTAATATTAGATATGCTGTCTCGTTGGTTAAATGGTCGAGAGGTTATTGGCTATTATGAATGGTTAGTACAAACTGAAACACTTATCCTTGAGAGTTAGCAGGTTATGAAGTTAAACGATTATGAGTATATTCCTGTTCTTGAAGAGAAACCGTTTCAATCGGAATTTAAGTTAATTATAACTGAATCTATTAATTGGCTTAGGTGCATATTAAAAGAAAAACTCCATAGCGTTTATGTGTATGGCAGTGTGGCAAAAGGCTGTGCAAAGCCACAACAATCAGATTTAGACCTGTGTATTATACTGTGTGATGGTCTTACTCAATTAGAGGCTACCAAACTTAATGAATTACAAATTCAATTAACGATTAATCACACCGAAGTCAGCAAAATTGATTTTGATATTGGTATTATTACGGATGTGATGAGTGAGGCTAATTTATATAGTTGGGGGTATTGGATTAAGCATCACTGCCGTTGCATTTATGGGGGTGATTTAGCAACATGTTTTAGCCAATTTACCCCTTCACGAGCAATAGCCGAAGCTGTTAATGGTGATTTTGTTGATGTGCTTAATGCTTATGTTGACCAAATCAATCATTGTAATGATGACGCTGAGTTAAAGTTATTATATCGGGCGGCATCGAGAAAGCTTATTCGTTCGACTGATATTTTACGTTGGAAAAATGATAATGACTGGCCAGAAACATTATCTGAATATACACAGAAATTCGTTCAACGTTATCCAGAACGACAAAATGAAATAAATTATTTTTTATGTCAAAGTTTACAGCCTTTTGTTGATGAGCAATTCTTGGAACATTTAGTCCAGTTTATCTGCTGGTTGGATGTTGAACATTCAAATATTATTAATAAATGAGCCAATTATGGCTCATCCGGTTGTAGTGCATTAATGATGTAATTAATACTTGAAACCCCTTTCTTGCAGGCTTTGTCTTTTAAAACTGTCGGAGTTTTATCAATGGCCATTTTTACAGAAGACAATTGATCTGTGTAGGTTTGTGCTCCAATAATCTCAGGATTATTATTTAAGTATTCAATAACCTCATCGACTCTTTGATAAAATTGCTCACATGAGTCACCATCAGTTTCTAAGGCTTTTAGTTCATTAAGTGCGTTTGGAATAAGCTGTTTCGTTTGCAACTGTACTTGTTCGATATACTTCCCAGACTTTACTTGATCAACTATAGTCATTACCTGATTTTTCATGTTAAAAAACAAAGTAATAGCTATAACTAAAGCAATGGCTAGAATAATATTGATGCTAATACTGATCCAAAGTAAGTATTTTTTCATTACATTCCTTGAGCGAAAAATAAATCTGTAATATCAATATATAGTTTAGTCTCGTGATTAATACTTGTATTTAAGATTAACACGAAAAAAAAGGTAACCGAACAATTGGCTACCTAGATTATTATAGTTGATAGAGGTTATCGAACAGTCAAAACAGAAATTTTTGAATTCTGAATAACCATCGATGCGGTTGAGCCTAAAAAATATGTGGACATGCCAGGGCGCTTTGAGCCAATAACGATTAAATCTGCTGAAATTTCTTCAGCAACACGTAAAATCTCATCCCTTGGTGTTCCCATTAAAACTTGTGCACTGTACTTATTACTAGGAATATTAAATTCTTTAATTATCTCAGCCAGCTGCTTCGTGACATTTTCATGTTCACTATCCGCTTTTTCAGCAAAACCAAACCCCATTGTGGTATAGAAAGGAACAGTAGGAATAACCGCTAGAAAATGAATATGTGCTTTTTCATATTTAGCAAAGTATTGAATATGAGCCATAACTAATTGTGCTAAGCTTTTTTCTGTTATATCAATAGGAACCAAAATATTATTGTACATGTTTTTCTCCGGCTTTTATTTATTGAGTCCATGCAGTAATCGGGGCATTGGTTTATAAGGAGTAACTCAGTTAAATCAGTAGATGGCCTAGTTAATTAAAATAAGGTTAATTTACGTATAGGGCTTACATTATTCGGAATTTATGATAGCAGATTAATATGATAAATACTTTGACGGCGGATTCAACTTAGGCAACTTAGTGGTGTTGTTTGTAGGCTGTTTTTCATGCGCTTTGTGCTATGCAAAACTTGAGTACTTTGAATCATCATCTTCCTGTTATATGATCTATACATGGTTTGTATACATATCATATTGTTGAGGTTATTTTGGGTATCGTAAAAATTTCAGATGAACTGCATGATTATCTACGCCATGCGAGCCAGGTTATGTCCCGTTCAATTAATTCACAGGCAGAATTTTGGATTAAAATTGGTATGCAAGCTGAACTAAACCCGAATAAGACATTTACTATGTTAATCAATGAAATGTTAGAGAAAGAGTCAATTGAATTAAAAGGAAAGGTTCATGAATAATATTACAATTAAAACAGCAGAAGAAATTGAACTGATGCGTGAGTCTGGACGACTTTTGGCTAGTGTTTTCAAAATGTTGGATTCATTTATCGTACCGGGTATTTCCACGATGGAGATTAATGATAAAGTTGAAAACTATATTGTTAATGAGCTAGAAGCAAGGCCTGCGAGTAAAGGCCAATATGGCTACCAATATGTTTTGAATACATCGTTAAATGAAGTTGTTTGCCATGGTGTTCCAAAAACAGATGAAATTTTAAAAACAAAAGACATTATTAATGTTGATATTACGCTAGAAAAAAACGGTTTCATTGCTGATTCAAGTAAAATGTATGTGATGCCTGAAGCTTCACCACTGGCACGTAAATTGGTCAAAGATACTTATGCTGCTATGTGGGAAGGTATAAAGCAAGTTAAACCAGGCGCAACGCTAGGTGATATTGGTTCTGCTATTCAACATTATGCGGAATCTAAAGGTTATAGTGTTGTGCGCGAATATTGTGGGCATGGTATTGGGCGTGAAATGCACGAAGATCCACAAGTTCTTCATTATGGCGTACGAGGAAAAGGGGTTGAATTAAAAGAAGGAATGACATTTACGATAGAGCCAATGATTAACCAAGGTGGAATGAAAATTAAAACAAAGAAAGATGGCTGGACGGTCGTAACTAGAGATAAAAAATTATCTGCACAATCCGAACATACGGTATTAGTCACTAAAGATGGATACGAAGTTTTAACATTACGTGATGAAGAAAAATAGCGTTAAAAATAGACTTTATAAGCTTGTTACCATAAAGGTAACAGGCTTTTTTTAGATTAATTTTTACTATTGTCTCAATGCTACTGCTATACGGTTAAACGCACTCATTAAACCAATAGCAACAGATAGCTAGTCAATTTATTCATGATGGACACTTTTGCGACATTTACGAAAGATGTGCAACTTATATCGTCAAAAAAATACGTTCTAATAGAGAACATTTCAGAGGTGCTACTCAATATATTTGAGGCTCAACCTGAAAATGGAGTAATGTATATTTTAGTTAAGCTAATCAATAGTGAATAAGCAGGGGATTATGTGATATTGGCAAAAGAATACGGGCTAAAAATAGAGTATTGAATGAGTGGTGGATAAAAATAAGAGATCACTATTTTTATTATTGGAATTCATCAATGTCAAAAGTAAATTAGAAACCATATACCTTTGTGATCAGCTAAAGACAATTGATAGTAAGCTCATCTAATTTAATTATAGAGCTAAGTGTTTTTTATCTGTTGAATTTTATAAGTGTAGGTGATTTATAATTAAATAAATTATAAATATTAAAAAATATTGTAACTTATAAAAAATACATATGGACTAAAATAAGTCATATTTAAGATAAATGATGATATCTTATTGTATTTAAATGAAATAAATGGTTATGCATTTTTTGCATGGCTTTTCGCCCATTTGCATTTCTCTTTAAGTTAAAAAAATGTAACTATCGGCTTCAGGCTCAAGAGTCGCATCCAATAAAGAGTTATAGTTTATTTCTATAACGATAAATAAATAAAATAGGGGTACGAATGAATAGACATAAACTTATGAAACAAATAATGATAGCGATTGTTTTAGGTATCATATTAGGTTGGGGCTGTCATAATTATGCTGCATCGGTAGAAGAAGCGAAAGACATTGCTTCTTATCTAAATATCATTACTGATGTTTTTTTACGTCTAATTAAAATGATAATAGCACCATTAGTATTTGCGACAATTGTTTCTGGAATTGTCTCCATGGGTGGCTCTTCATCGGTGGGCAGTATTACAATTAAAGCTATGGTTTGGTTTATTTCTGCGGCAGTAATTTCATTATTAATAGGTATGATCTTTGTTAATGTATTCCAACTAGGTGTTGGATTAAATTTAACGGCCCCGGCAGTTGCTGTAGATAGTGGCTTAAATACATCTGGTTTTACCTTAAAGGCATTTATTACCCATATTTTCCCGAAAAGTTTTGCGGAAGCGATGGCAAATAATGAGATTCTACAGATATTAGTTTTCTCCATTTTCTTTG
Source organism: Providencia sp. PROV076 (assembly GCF_028483405.1). Lineage (NCBI taxonomy): Bacteria > Pseudomonadati > Pseudomonadota > Gammaproteobacteria > Enterobacterales > Morganellaceae > Providencia > Providencia sp. PROV076. The sequence continues at coordinate 28,983 of NZ_JAMPRR010000004.1, forward strand.
GTTCAGCTCTCGCATATATTTGCAAAGATAAAAAAAGTCCAATCGTTACATTAATCGAAGATTTATCACGTATTATGTTCCGTATTACTGACTATGTGATGAGTTTTGCTCCAATTGCAGTATTTGCCGCGATTGCTTCAGCAGTTACCGTCGAAGGTTTAGGGTTGCTTTATGATTATGGCAAACTTATAGGGCTTTTTTATGTTGCATTAGCGGTATTATGGGCGGTGTTATTCTTTGCAGGCTATGTCTTCTTAGGAAAATCTGTATTCAATTTAGGGAAGCTTATTCGTGAACCTGTTGCACTTGCATTTGCGACTGCAAGTAGTGAGTCTGCATATCCAAAAACAATGGAAGCCTTGAATCAGTACGGTGTACCTAAAAAAGTGACCAGTTTTGTACTACCACTTGGATACTCATTTAACCTTGATGGCTCAATGATGTATCAGTCTTTTGCTGTGTTATTTATTGCGAATGCTTATGGTATTGACCTGAGTATTACAGAACAAATTCTTATTCTGTTAACCTTAATGGTGACGAGCAAAGGTATGGCGGGCGTGGCTCGTGCTTCAATTGTAGTTGTTGCAGCAACGTTGCCGATGTTTAGTTTACCGGAAGCAGGTATATTATTATTACTGGCAATTGATCAGTTCTTAGACATGGGAAGAACTGCAACAAATGTCGTTGGAAATAGTATTTCTACCGCTGTAATATCACGTTTAGAAGAAAGGAAAGGGCGTATTAATTCAGAGCCAGAAGTTACACTGAATGATAAAGTAACACCTACACTAGAATAATTCACAGCTATAGTAATTAATACTCGGTATACCCCTTCTTATAGCAATAGAAGGGGTTTCTATACAAAATGAAACATATTAAGTTGTTTGATTACGCATAAATTGCCAAAAACGCTCTGAGGAAATATTTAATCTAGCTTCAGTACGATAAATATAAACACCCATATTTATCGATAAGCTGGGGTCGAGAATGGCGAGTTCATTTTGCTTAATTTCATTTTTAATTGAGTAATCGGGTAACCAGCCAACACCGCTACCATTTAATACCATACGTTTTAATACATCACTCATCGATGAAACAAATGAGAGTTCAAAGGGCAGATGGGCTGATTTATTCATTAATTGATTAACCTGCCTTCCCATATAACTTTCATCGGTATATTTCATTAAGGGAAGTATTGAACCATCAAGAGTGTAAATGGATTTTTTCTCTTTATCACATAGAGAGACTAAGTGTAATTGACTGTCTAATATTTTTGCATGTAAGAAAGGTGATGACATCAGTTCTTCATTATAAAATGATAAAATAAAATCACTTTGTCCTTCTTTTAGCTTATGAACAGCTTCATCGACATTTATTGACTCAACAAAGAAAATTTTATCAATATTTTTAGAGAACTGAGATATAAAATCAGGGAGTAAAAATACAGAAAGTGAATGAGCTGCCGAAATATTTACCCTCTGTTTTTCATTATCAACCCCTTTAATTCTATTTATTTGGAAGTAAATATCATCAAGTGAATTTCTTGCATAGACAATAAAGCTTTTTCCCTGAAGTGTGAGTTGTAGTGGGTTAGTATTTCTATCGAATATTTCAAAACCAATAGAAGATTCAATGGATTGAATTCTTCGACTAAAAGAAGATTGAGATATATTCCTTTTTTCTGCCGCCAATGTAAAACTGCGACACTCTTCCAGTACAACAATATCGTGCAACCATTTAATTTCAAGATTACTGATCATTGTGTCCTCTTGTATCATAATTATTAATTTTGCTATGCAAATTTAGCATAACTTATAGAAACTCTGCAATTACGAAAGGAAAACATTATGTCATGATATCATCAATTTGAAGGAGGTATTATGAAAAAAATATTAGGTATGTTAGGGGGGATGGGTCCCAGTGCAACCGCAGATGCTTTTTCAAAACTCATTAATAATACAGATGCAAAAAAAGACCAAGAGCATATTCCTGTTATTATTGTATCGATACCTGATATTCCTGATAGAACGGAAAATATTATTCATAATGGCTCTTCACCTTTGCCAGCAATGATAGAATCCCTAAAAATACTGGAAAATGCAGGTGTGTCTTGTATTATAATGCCTTGTAATACGGCTCATTTCTGGTATGAAGATTTAATCAAAGAAACAAAAGTTCATTTTATTAGTATTATAAATGCGGCCTGTAATAAATTTTTAAAAGATAATATAAAGAAAGTTGCTTTATTAGCAACAACAGCAACTGTAAAAACAAAATTATATCAGAATAAATTAAGTTTACATGGTGTTGAATGTATCGAACCTGATGAAATGAATCAATATAAAATAATGCAGAGTATTGTTTCCTATAAATCAGGGGATTTTATAAAAGCAAAAGAACTTATTTATCCTTATATAAATCAATTAAAATCAATAGGGGTTGATAAGTTTGTTATGGGATGTACAGAAATCCCTTTAATATTAGAAGATATATCAAAGGATAGTCCAGAACAATTTATTGATGCGACAGAAGCGTTAATAAATGAAGCTATTGATTGGTATAGTTATAGTAACGGCTTTAAAGAAATAGGGAATAATCAGTTAATTTAATTAGATAGTTAAATAAGATCAGCACTAGGGAATTTAATTGTTTTATAACAACTATTCATTAAATTATGAAGGTATAAGCACACATGAAAGTCATATGTGTGCTTTTTACGTTTGCATTAGATAAATGAAGTTTGATGGTATTTTGAACGATTCTTCCATTGAACAGCTAAAATTTAGGAATGTTAGACTTGTAGTTAGAAAATAAGTGGTGACAATAAGGCGCTTTACTATAATTATTAATTTGATAGGGATTAACTCATGCAATTTAAATCAATGATTAAATTGGTTGTTGGCGCTGCATTACTTCTAGTTATTGGTCTCGTAGGTATTAATTCATACACTATTGTACAAGATGGCTCGGTTAAGGTGGGAACATTTTTAGGAAAAGTTGATCCAGTTGCCTATGATGCAGGTTTACATTTTCCAATTAACCCGTTTACAACGTTTGATACATACTCGACAAAAGATATCCGTGTATCACTTAAAGAACTTAGAGTACCTTCTCAAGATAAATTAAAATCTATTGTTGATATTACAGTGATGCTTCAGTTTGATGGTGCTAAAGCTCCGGTATTACGTATTAATGGTGGTACCGAAAGTGAAGCTTTAGATAAATATGTACGCCAAAAATTGATTTCAACGATTTTGGAATTTGGTAAAGATGTCGCTAATGCGCAAGATCTTTATACTGCAGATACACAAAGAAAATTACAAGAATCTATTCGTGATGCTATTCAAGGTTACGCTTCCCCTTATGGCTATACAATAAAAGAAATCATGATCCAAGATATTACTTTGCCTGAAGTTGTTCAAGAGCAAGTGGTTAATACTAAAATGCGTCAAGAGCAAATTAACCAAGCAAAAGCGGAGGCAGAAAAAGAGCGTGAATTAGCTCAGAAGAAGGTTGTTATTGCTGAAGCGGAGAGAGAGTCTGCGGAACAACAAGCCATCGCTAGAGAGCGTAATGCACAAGCAAGCTCATTTGCTATGCGCCAAGAAGCTGATGCAAAATTGTATGCTGCACAGAAAGAAGCTGAAGCTAATGCAATATTGCAACGTACTATTACCCGTGAAATGATCAATTGGAAACAGTTAGAGATTGAACAAATTAAAGCACACAAATATAAAGGTGAGGTACCTAATATTGTTGTTGGTGCAGATTACGATGGTAAAATGATTATGGATATGCGTAATAGCCAGTAATATTAATTAAAATAATTACTGTATTTAAAGCTCGTTCTATTAAGCTTGAAGTGACACACACAAAGTTGTGTACTGTTAGTCAGCGGGTTGTATGGCCTGATTCCGATATTCAACCGGAATCAGGCCATTTAATTTATAGAATGGTACACCCAATTTTTCTATAAATTAATCGCAAGATGGTTTACCGGTACGATGATTCAACGCGCCGTTATCAATAAGGAATTTTTGCATTTCTGGAAGATTATTCTTACATGCATAAGTTAATGCACTTTGGTCATAAGAAAACATGGTCACATCATCAGTCGTTGTGCTTCGGTTAATATCTGCACCTTGCGATAATAAGTATTTAACCGTTTCCATTCTATTATTACTCGCAGCTATCATGACTAATGTTTCACCATCACTTTCAATTTGTTGATTATTCAAATCTACTTCATTTTTCATTAGCTGATGGACTTTTTTTACAACATTGACATTATTACCAAGCACCGCTGATTTTAGTACGTTATATACGTCACCTGTATCGGTAGCCCAAAGATTTGCATTTTGCGATATAAGATAATCAACCATTGCTTCATCGCCAATAAAAGCAGCCCATCCCAGAGCTGTTTGGTCTAAGCTACCTGTGTCTTTGGTTTCTATATCTTGCCCCTCAGTAACCATTTGTTTTACTTTATCTAAATCTCCCTGCTTTACGGCATCAAACCATTCGGCATTGGCGCCTTCGCTAGGACTTTCATAGAAGACTCTCCAAGGTAAGCGTTCTTTATTCGCGAGTTCAAGCATCGTGGCGTAATCTGTTTTGAACTGCCTATATTTTAAAGGATTATTATTATTAATAACTTGGGCTTGAGATACTGCCCCAAAAGTAATTAATGAAAAAGCAAACATAAATTTTTTAATATACATATTGAAGCCTTATTAATATTTGGTTATGTATTAGTATTGAAAAATAAACGATACAAAGCAATACAAATCATACTCATTATACTTTTATGTGGTTATTCTGGTTTATTTGAATATATTAATTTGTATCTTGATCTCAAGGAACGATGACATAATCTGGATCTGCGATAGCAAATAACCCATTTTTTCTAACTCAGGTGGATATATCTACTAGGGATTAATTTCTTGTTTTATTTATTTTGCGAGCACTATTAGCGCGAAGTATTTTGTGAACTTATAGTCTAATATAATCGTGCGAAACGCCTTAAAGAGTTAGAACTACTAATAGGATTGGTCATGATTGCGGTAAGCGCTTGTTTATTAGGGTATTGTGTAAGATATGATGGGAAGCATCAATTATATACCCCTTTGAAAAAACTCTATGAGGATGGTCTAGTCATCAGTATTTGCCCTGAAGTTTTTGGTGGGTTACCAACACCAAGAGCATCGGCAGAAATAATGGGGGGAAATGGTGATGATGTACTCGCTGGTCGAGCTAGTGTGGCCGGTAGCGATAATGTCGATGTCACGCAGGAGTTTATTCGCGGTGCGCATATTGCATTAGAAAAAATCCAACTAATGAATGTGCGATTAGTTGTACTTAAAAGCAATAGCCCCTCGTGCGGTAGTCAGCATATCTATAGTGGCCAGTTTGATGGTAATTTAAAAGTTGGCATGGGTGTTTGTGCCGCACTATTTAAACGGCATAATATTGATATATTGGATGAAAACTCACCTGATTTAATCATGAAAATTAACGGTTATTTAGAAATATTGTAATGAAAATATCTATAGATAATCAACTTAGGGTTAATTTAGGGGAGTACTGCATTAGTGAGTTTGTGCTTTATTGTTAGCTAATTGGGTGTCGTATTATGATACCTAATTGCTGTTATTATCTGAAATTTAGTAAAAAAATAGTACTGCCTAGATAATTGTATTGTTCTTGTGCTATATCATTAGTAAATAAACTTTATGAGCTAATGCAATGTTCAATATTTCTGAGTTGATCAATGACTCTCCAATCGATTCCATTCTTTTATTTGTGATCACATTTATCTTGTTAGTTATTTCCGCTTATGTCGGTAAATATATTTTCAAGCGTAAATCAGCCCACGAAGAAGCGACAGATGATGAAGCTAAAATTATTTTAGGGGCGATTTTATCTTTATTGGGTTTATTGATAGGGTTTGTTTTATCAATTTCGATTAATGGTTATAACAACCGCCAACAAACAGAAGAAAATGAAGCTATTGCTATTGGTACAGCATACCAGCGAGCACAGCTATTGAGTACAGATGATAGAAGTAAAGCCTCACAGCTTATTCAACAATATTTGGAAGCTCGGATTGAGTTTTTTAAGTCGGGTATCAGTGACGAAAATAACCAATGGCGGATGACTTCTTTGGAGAAGCAAAGCCAGTTGTGGGAAATAGCAGTAAAGGAAGCCAGCCAAACACCAAACCCGATTGTGGCTTCTGTATTAAGTGCATTTAGTGACCTTTATCTTTCTCAACAAAAGACGATGGCAAGTTGGCGACACCAAATTCCAAATGCCACTTGGTTTTTACTGATCTTTTTTGCTATCTGTTCAAATATCCTTATTGGCTACAATATACGCGGAACAAAAGGGAAAAATTGGTTGATACTCATATTGCCTTCATTAACCACGTTGGCTCTATTTATGATTGCTGAAATTGATGTTCCTGGTGAAGGTATGATCCACGTGACACCGGATGATTTGATTTTATTACAGGAATTCTTATTTAGGGATGGTGTTTGGTTGGGAAAGTAGGGTAGCTGTAAAAAAACTCCCCGCTAGCAAATTTGCCATGGGGAGTTCTGTTTTAGCGGACGATAATGCCTAATAGAATTCCGATTGCGCCAAAGTCAGCGTCACTGAATGTAGTATTAGCAATACCAATATCCCCAAGAACAGGTAACAGGAATACGGGTAGGAAGGTAATCAATAGTCCTTGAGCGAATGCACCCAAGATAGCGCCACGACGACCGCCTGTTGCATTACCAAATACACCAGCAGCTGCACCTACGAAGAAATGGGGGACAACGCCTGGAATAATAACCGTCATATTTAATGCATATAGAACGAACATTCCCAAAACACCCGCAGCAAAACTACTTAAAAAGCCGACTAATACTGCGTTTGGTGCATATGGGAAGACCACTGGGCAGTCTAAAGCAGGTTTTGCGTTAGGGACTAATTTGTCAGAAATACCTTTAAATGCAGGGACGATTTCTGCAATAACCATACGCACACCTTGCAGGATAATGTATACGCCCGCAGCAAATGTAATAGATTGCATTAATGAGAACATGAACCAATTCTTACCACCACTGACTTCGCGAACGAAATCACCGCCTGCGAATAAGCATGTAATGATAAAAATAATGAACATGGTGAAAGAGATAGCGACAGGTGTATCTCTCAAGAATAGTAAGCTTTTCGGGACATTCATATCTTCTGTTGAATGTTCTTTATTACCGAATTTGCTTCCAATGAACCCTGCTAGGACATAAGAAATCGTTGAGAAATGGCCAATCGCAACATCATCTGAACCCGTCACTTTTTTCATGTAAGGGTGGGCAATGGCTGGGAAAAATACCATACAAAAGCCAACAATCAGTGAGCCAACAGTGACTAATAGTGTACCTTCCATTCCCGCGGTGGCTAAGATAACCGCAATCATCATGGACATGAATAAAGTATGATGCCCTGTGAGGAAAATAAATTTCCAAGGCGTTAAGCGGGCAATCAAGATATTGATTAGCATCGCAAAGAACATGATCATGGCCATTTCACGACCGAAGCTTTTTTGTGCAATAGAAACAATAGCTTCGTTATTTGGTACCACACCATTAATACCAAAAGCATGTTGGAAAATAGCTGAAAAATCACCTAGCGAGCTGACAACTAATCCAGCACCAGCACCTAAGATCACAAAACCCATGATGGTTTTGATGGTGCCTTTAATACATTCAGTTACTGGTTTTTTCTGCGCGATCAAACCAATAAGTGCGATTAAACCTACAAGAATGGCTGGCTCAGATAAAACATCCTGCATCAGAAAACGAAAAAATGACATAGTGCCTCCGCTTACATTGCACCAAGTTTTTGTAAAGCAACAGTCAGGCGTTCTTTCATTGCTACTTTATCAATCATATTTTCGAGAGCAACGATTTCGCCACCAACTTGTTGTGCAACTAATTGTTCTGCAATATCGCTTGTCCCAACAAAGATGTCACTCACAGTGCCTTTTGCAGATCCTAAATCGACATGGTCAACATCAGCGTTAACTTGCAAGTCTTTCAAGATATTTTTGATGCTCATTTCCATCATCAGACTGGTACCTAAACCATTCCCACAAACAACAGTAATTTTCATAATGTTTACCTTAATATTGAGTTTATTCGTATTTAGCGATGATTTTTAGAATGTCATCAACGTTTTCTGATTGCATGATGTTATCTACATCTTCTTGATTATCAAATAGTTCAGCTAATTTTGCGATAGCACCAATATGGCTATTGCTATCAGTTGCTGCCAATACAATTAATAATCTGATTGGGTCATTGCCTTCGGAACCAAACTCAACGCCTTGCTTAATAACGGTTAGCCCAAGAGATAGTTGGTTTACTCCGTCTTCTGGGCGTGCGTGAGGCATGGCAATACCAGGGCCTAATACATAGTAAGGGCCAATTTTTTCGTGTGATTGAATTATTGCATCAATATATCTCGGTTCGATGAATTTATTATTAATTAATGGATTACAGGCGATTTTTATCGCTTCTTGCCAATTACTGGCACTGTCGACGACTTGAATGACGTTAGGGGTCAGTAATGTCGTTAGCATCGGGTTGCTCCTGGTAGAGTGAAATTATTATCTTTGTAATGGTTGAATGAATAGTAGTGCTCTATGGTAGCGCTATCTAGTTGAATATTTCATTTTCGTGATAGCGCTATCATTTTAAGAAAATATAGCGAACAAATATGAAATGAGTACACTTGTCGGCTGATTAACAAATTCAACCTGTGGTAAGTTAACCCGAGTTGGTGATTTTTACTGTTTCTTTAGATTTAAGACAATCATATTGGCTGTTTTTAATGTATTAGTTTGAAAACACGAGAAAAAGTAAAAGTACAGGGTAAATGGCCACCAAAGATCTGAATATCTTAGGGTTAATAATAGTTTAGGCTAAGTAAAAGTATTACATGCAAAAAATACGAAAAAGAAAAAATACAGGGCGAGTCACATTGCAGGATGTCGCAAAATACGCAGGTGTTGGATCCATGACGGTATCTAGGGCTTTGCGCACACCTGAATTAGTATCCGATAAGTTACGTGAAAAAATTAATGCTGCAGTTGAAGAGCTTGGTTATATACCTAATTCAGCGGCAGGTATTTTAGCTTCAGGCCAAAGCCGTACTGTTGCTGTTTTAATTCCGTCTTTGCGTGATCATGCTAGTTCAGTTTTTCTGCAATCTTTACAAGAAGCGCTGAACAAAAATAGTTATCAAGTCGTTATTGGTAGCCATGATTACCAGCAAAAAAAAGAGTCTGAGGTCTTATCAACACTATTACAGAGCAACCCCGCAGCTTTGATTGTTTTTGGGGCGATAAACTCAGAAAGCGTTTCGAATTATTTGAAGAATTTAGATATCCCTGTGGTCAGTGTTGCGGGGGAATCTAATCATCCAGTCACGTTGAATATCAAAAGTAATGTTGGAGACGCGGTTAATTTTTTAACCAACTATATGTTACAAAAAGGGTATAAGAAGATAGGTTATATTGGTGCTCAAATGGACAGCAAAATGCAAAGTCAGCAACTAAGTGGCTGGAACCGAGTAATGCTGGCGTATAACCAAAGTGCAGACCAAAGTATTACAACTCCGTATGTTGCAACGATGGACTTTGGTCGCCAAGCAATTAGTGAGATGCTGACCCGCCAACCTGAGCTTGAAGCGGTGATTTGTAGCCATGAAATGATCGCGCTTGGTGTCATTTTTGAGTGCCAAAGGCGTTTAATTCAGATACCTAAAATGTTAGCGATTGCCTGCGTCGAAGGCTCTTCAAATTGTGATCACATCCACCCATCACTGACTTCAGTACGGATTGATTATAGTAAAATGGCTAGAGAGACAGCGAAAAGATTACAAAAATGGCTTGCTGATGCCGATTGTGATTTCATTGAACGTAAAGAAGGGGTTGTTTTCCCCTATAAATTTGAAGCAAGGCAAAGTGCTTAAATTTAATTTATCGTTATTGATCACGTTTTTTTGAATATCTTGCTTGTCCTTAGTAAATAATGGTGCATTTGCTCACTATTTCGGGGGCTAAAAAGTGGTTTTTTTTTCTCTCGAAATAAGATTGTCGGCTTGGTCACTATATCTTTTTTATTCTCTGTTAATGTATGAAAACTGCAGGTAGATGAATTCGGTTCAGCTAGGATTTTATTGAATGCTTGCACTATTTTGCCGTATTAGATATTAACAGGGGAAAATTATGAAATTACTAAAAACAGCTATCTCCAGCGCAATTTTATTTTCTTGTGGTGCGATGGCTACGATGACGGGTTCTGAAATTCTGAAGGTACAGGATGGGGGAACACCGAATAAAGTTTACACTTCAGACAAACCAACCATTAAAGTAGCCACTTATAACATTGGTAAAAATGAGTTGGCATCAGATGTCAGTGACCTTGATGGGCTGAATAAAGCGATTGCAAAAATAGATGCAGATGTGATTGTTTTAACTGAAATTGATAACAAAACAGCTCGCAGTAAAAAAGTTCACCAGCTAGAAGAAATAGCTAAAGCCAATAAGATGGATTTTGCTTTTGGTAAGGCTCTAGATTTTGATGGTGGAGAGTACGGTGTGGGAATTTTATCAAAATATAAAATCGATAAGTCTAAAGTGATTAATTTACCCTCAGGTGATGCAGAACAACGTGTTGTATTAATATCCCAGATATCAAAACCAGGCTTTGATGCGCCAATCATTGTAATGGGTACACACCTTGATTGGCAGAAAGATCCAACCATTCGCATTGGGCAAGTGCGCCATATTTTAGATGCGAGTATTGGGGATACGGATACGGGATTTGATAATATTGCGGCCTCAATAAAAATATTAGCGGGAGATTTTAATTCAACAGCTAATGAACAGCCTATCCAAGAAATTCGTTATATGTGGAACCCAGTTGAGTTAAAAGGTGTTGATTATCGTAGTTGGCCAGCTGCGAACCCAGCCATTGATATTGACCATATTTTTACATTTAAAGGCCAAGTTTGGGATGTGAAAAAAATGGAAATCCCAACGGATAGTAAAGAGTTTCAATGGTCCAATGTTAGTGACCACCTACCTATAATTGCTGAATTAGAGCTACAAGAGCAATAAACACTTAACAGAAAAATTTTCGATAAAAGGCCTCATTTAGTTTGTAGGCCTTTCCAACTGTAATGATAAGTTAATTGGCTAGTATTTTTTTCCTTTCAATATAGCGTTTTTCAGCTATGCCTAAATAATACTCAACTGTTGAGTATATCTGCTGCCGCTGCTCAGTTAATTGTTGTGATGTATCTAATGTTGCACTCGTCTGCTGTTTAAATACGGTAAGGAATTTTTGAATGCTATCGAAATGACCGACGATATTAGCATAGTAAAATTGATATACATAAGACTCTTGAGAGTGGCTTAGCTCTGTGTTGTTTTTGATGTTATTAGTTGCAAGTAATAGTAATTGAATATTTGTCATGGTTTACCCTTTTCTTTGGAAAGCAATGCTACATGAGATGGAAAAAATATTTTGTCAAATTTAGCCGGATAATTTTATGTATTGGCTAAAAGAAGCAATTCTTTCTAGGAATATTCTGTAATTTGATTTGGTGGGATATATCAAAAATTGGGAAAAAGTAGGTATATATAAGAGTCTAATGGTAAATTACTATATAGATATTGTTAGAAATTCTTATGTTTTTTGGGTTCGTTCATTATGATTAACTTTTTAATATCAAAAAATTAACATTTTAGCAATTGATTTGTTTGTTATTTTGTTTTTATTAATCAATTGGTTAAAATCTATTGCGCTTAAGGGAAAGCGGCAATTTGGCTAATTTATTCTAAAAAAAATGCAAGATAACGAGACGTTAAGAATAAAGATGGAAGATAATTTAAATCAATGTGAATATTTTCATTTAATTGAATTTAAAGTATTTTTTTGTTTTTGGCTGCGAGAGTAGGCCAAGGGGGACTTATTTGAAAATAACGAATAAATTATTAATTAATTCAAATTTACGCTTATATTGAGTTAAATCACCTACCAAGTGAGTTAATTAATATTTCGACATAACTATTATTGAATTGAATTATTTTATTACATATTCCTGCTCGTTTTTGTTAAGTTATGATGAACACTTAAATCTTATTATTGTTTTCTGTTTTTGGTAAAATAATTTTTTTAATTAAAAAATACAAATTGAAACAGTTAATGTTTTAAGTACTATTTATATTCATAGTTTAATATTGACGTTTTTACTCTCTTGGGGCGTGAAGTAGAGTATAAATACGGATGGTTATATAAAACTAATTGTATTTTTTTACTCTGCTGGTGGTAGCTATCGAGGGTGATAATTAGAAAAAGCAGGTCATCTAATAAGGTATTCTTATATAGATAGGGTTAACCATTATTAAAAAAATTATTATTTACTTACAACTGACTCAAGGTAACTATTTAAGTCTATTCTTGGGGCAAAATTTTTAGGTCATTTTGGTCAACTGGCTTGTTATTGAATAAATGAGAGCTTAAGAATATGAATATCATAAAGTTGCTCACAATTTTATTGTTAGCTGGGAGCTCTTTTATATTAGGAGTGACATTGAACTACTCCCCTAAACCTGATCTTGTGAAAATGGCAAAGAGTAGTGTTGAAGACTATTTATCTTTCCCAGAGTCTGCTTCATTTAGAAATGTGAAATATAATTTTATTCGTCAAACTACGGATAAGGGGGAGTTAGGTTATGTCTGTGGTGAAGTGTTTCGAATTAAAAATGCAAGGTTAGAAGGGTATAAAAAATTCATTATGAAAGCGTATAGTGATAAACAAGGGAAAGTATCCTTGTCTATTCCAATGGTTGAGGGAGATTACGATTTGATGCCAAAGGAAATGGTTGATTCGCTATGGACAAGATATTGCTTTTAAAAGTGAGTTATAACACCCATCTTCTTATTGAATTAAACTTGCTAGGTCATACGCGTTTTAATTAAAGAAAGCCGGTTTACGGCTTTCTTTAGTCTAAATATGGCTTGAGTGTTGTATCTACGTGATTAACCTTTTAACTCTCTAGCACATTGTTGCAAATGTAAGAAAGAGGCGAATCTTGCATCATGACGAGTCTTATAAGCGTTATTTGCTTGGTAGGTTAAGTCAATCGCACTAAATTGATCCATAGCCTGTGCGACATCCTCACAGACTTTCCCTGCAACTGCTCCAAGGATTGCAGAGCCAAGCAATACAGGCTCACTGGCTTGTGTTGAAATCACTGGGACACCACACGCATCAGCAAGTAGCTGGCGGATCAACGGGTGTTGACCAGCACCGCCACTGACAACAATATTTTCAATCGCAGCACCAGAATTTGCTTGTGCTTCAATGATTTGTCGTAATCCATAGCCAATTCCACACACACCAGCAACATAGAAAGAAAGTAAATTTTCCATGCTGTTATCCATGGTTAATCCAGCAATGACGGCTCTGGCATGAGGGTCGGCAAAAGGTGCTCGGTTCCCTAAAAACTCAGGAACTACGTGTATTTTTTCAGCTAGCTCAACAGACTGTGATGGTGAAGATGCTTTTTCTAATACTAAATCCGCTAACATAACAGGCAAAGGTTTACCTTGCTCTTTTGCCGTGAGTTTTGCTTGTGCAAAAACGGGATGCAAGGAAAGTAGCTGGTCAATTGCTGCGCCAGCCGCACTTTGGCCACCTTCATTTAGCCACATACCCGGTACCATTGCACTGAAATAGGGCCCCCATACACCCGGTATAAATACAGGTTCTTTGGTGGTTGTCATTGTGCATGAAGAGGTACCAAATACATATGCCATATTGGCGGTTGCATCGCCATTAACGCCAACAGTACCAATACCGCCTGCGTGAGCATCTATCATACCAGCGGCGACAGGAGTTCCTGCTAGCAAGCCCATTTGTTGGGCCGCGGCTTCAGTTAAGCCTTCACCACAAGGCGTTCCTGGTTCCACAATAAGCTGGCCAATACGTGCGAAATTTTCATCTGCCAGTTCAGATAAACCAATCTGTTGAAAGTAATCCTCATCCCAGCGTTTCTCATGGGCAAGATATGTCCACTTGCAGGTGACAGTACAGGTTGAGCGAGCTAAGGAGTTAGTCGATTTCCATGTTAAAAAATCGGCTAAATCAAAAAATTGCCATGCGTTATCATAGGATTGACGTAAATTTTCTTTTAGCCATAAAATCTTAGGCGTTTCCATTTCAGGCGAAATCTTACCGCCAACATAGTTTAGAACAGGGTGTTTTAATTGATTAATGCGCTCAGCTTGCTCTGTTGCACGGTGATCCATCCAAACAATAATATTGCGCTCAGGGTCATTCGATGGGCTAACAGTAATAGGCTGTTTATCTGAACCAATGACAACCAGTGAGCAGGTTGCATCAAAGCCAATACCTGCAACTTGTTGTGGTTTTACTGTTGATGATGCTATTGCTTGCTTGACACAATAACAAACAGCGTCCCAAATTTCGTTACTTGATTGCTCTGCAAAATTGGCATTGTCACGAAATAGCGTAATATCACGTTTGGCAGAGGCTAACATATTGCCTGACATGTCAAAGACACCTGCGCGAGCACTGCCTGTGCCAACATCGATACCAATAACGACTTTATCGTTATCTTTTATTTGTGTATGTAAATTATTCATTTTCCCTCCAAGGTGCTAACTGCAATGAATTGCGAGATGACAAGTTAGAGATCAACACTGTTTGGCACAATAACAAGGTCACGAATAGTGACATTGCGTGGGCGAGTTAACATAAATAATACGGCTTCAGCGACTTCAATCGGTTGCATTAAGCTACCATTTGCTAAGGCTTCTTCCATTTTTTCTTTTGGCCAATCATCGAGTAAGGCAGTGACAACAGGGCCGGGTAATACTGCACCAACACGAACACCATGTTCAGAGACTTGGCGGCGCGTTGAATGGACGAAGGCTTGAACAGCAAATTTTGATGCGGTGTAAATCGGTTCCCAGATCACGGGGACAACACCAGCAATTGAACTGGTGAATAATACATCACCGGATTTTTGGGCAATAAAATGAGGTAACACCGCGCGGACACAACGGAAAGCCGCATTAATGTTTAAATTTAATACCTTATCCCACACATCTGGGTCACCCTCAGCAACAGGGCCACCAATATAGGCACCGGCGTTAGCATGGAAAATATCTAAACGGCCAGCTTTTTGTAAGATGGCATCTAACATTCCATCAACTTGTTCTGGTTTCATTAGGTCGACAACTAATGGGATCGCGTTTTCACCTAATTCTTCAACAAGTTGGTTTAATCGCTCTTCTGCGCGGTCAATTAAAACGACTTTTGCGCCTGCTTTAATTAGTGTACGTGCACATTCAAGACCGATACCTGAAGCAGCTCCGGTAATTGCTGCGACTTTGTTTTCAATAGAAATGGCCATAATTTACTCCAATCGGATATTTTAGCGAAATGTAAGAATAAAAAGCGTCTGAAATTAATGAAACAGCAATGAGTCACAGGGATGGATAGGTGGCTACATGCGATGGTTGATAGTATTTATTTTGCAGTCTATCAACTCAGGCATCATCAATTTCAATGTTGCTCAATCGATGTAGCAGTATTGCGACTTTTCGACTTTGGTGTCAAGCTAGTAAAAAATGGAGATGAGAATCTGTGACAAAGATCAGACAAAATAAGAAAACAACGATCTATGACCTTGCTGAATTAGCCGGAGTTTCAGCGAGTGCAGTGAGTGCAATACTTAATGGTAATTGGCAAAAAAGGCGAATTAGTGCACAGCTTGCTGAAAAAGTGATCCGCATCGCCGAAGAACAAAATTATGCAGTCAATAAGCAAGCTAGCTTGTTGCGCAGTAATAAATCCAAAATAATCGGTATGTTAGTCCCGAAATATGACAACCGCTACTTTGGCTCTATTGTCGAACATTTTGAGGAAATGGCGCGTGAAAGAGGGCTGTTTCCAATCATTACCTGCACGCGACGTGACCCTGAGTTAGAAATAGAAGCCGCGCGCGCAATGATCTCTTATCAGGTGGATTGGTTGATTTCAACGGGGGCAACGAATCCAGATAAAATTACCGAAATTTGCCAAGCTTCGGGGGTTTCAACCTTAAATTTAGACTTACCGGGCTCGTTGGCGCCTTCGGTTATTTCAGATAACTATCTTGGTGCAAAAAATTTAACTCAACGTATTTTAAGTAAAAATAAGCCTCAAACATCAATAAATGAAGCCTTAATTTTCATTGGTGGTCGTGAACATGACCACAATACACGTGAACGTATTCGTGGGTTTATTGATGCACATAATGAAAAAGGTATCGCGGTTCCACAAGAAAATATTTTGGCTTGTGGTTATGCCCCCGAAAAAGCAGAAAAAGCGCTCTCTCAGTTTTTTGAAGAGAATAGTAATGATCCACAGAAAATAGTGAAATGCGGTTTATTTATTAATTCAACCATTTCATTAGAAGGGGTTATTGATTGGTTAGGTAAAAAGGGGTATATCGGTTCACACCAACCACATTTAGGCTGTTTTGACTGGGATCCCTTTGTTGCACTTTTAGGTAATGACATCGAAATGGTCAAACAGGATGTGCCAACGATGCTAAATCATATTTTTAAGTTGATAGATAATGAAAATAGCAAAGCACAATTAATTGAAGTGCTACCTGTGGGGGTGGTCAAAGGGTGATATTAAGAAAGTACCGCTTATCGTTGATGACCAATAAGCGGTGGGAGGTCATTATTTATTCAGTGTTGTAACCAATAATTGGTGGCGTTGGTTATAGAATTTTGTATAGGTCATATACCCAGCTAGTATGGTCGAAAGGCTGGCTGTGCCTAACAGCATAAAAGTCACCATAATCTGGTACTTAACGGCTTGTAACGGGTCAACTCCAGCAAAAATCAGCCCTGACATCATACCCGGTAAGCTAACAATTCCGACTGTTTTGGCTGAGTCCACCGTTGGGATCAGTGATGCACGAATACTGTCGCGAATTATAGATGCGGAAGCAATTTTTGGGGTCGCCCCCAAACTTAACATTTCTTGAATTTGTTGTTGCTGGCTTGAAAACCGTTGACCAAGGTTATTAAAGCATAGCCCTACAGCAATCATGGCATTACCCGCAATCATTCCCGTTATAGGAATGACCTGCATAGGCGTAAATGCGATGGCATTGGTTAATATCAGAATTAACAATGTAAGAAATGTACCAGAGCTAATGGCTATTAATGCAGTAACATAAATTTTATCAATATATTTACTTCTTTTCTTAGCGTTCCACGCGGCATTGACGCAAATAAACATCACCAATGCAATCGTGAGCAATTCGTGATCCACTCTAAATATGTATGTTAGAATATAGCCTGCGATCAACAGTTGAATAATCGCTCGGCAAGTACTCCAGATAATATCTTTTTCAAGGGACAGTTTTTCTTTATGGCTAATAAAAATAGCCACTAGGACTAACAGGATAGAAAAGGTTAGTGATTCATTGGAAATCGTTGGTTGATGCACAGTGGTATCCTATGATTCGGTGTGGTGAACAGGAAGCGTAATAATTTCATTGGTATGAGCGATTTCATCTTGGTCATGAGTTACCCATAGCACCCCTATTTTTTTGTCACTTGCTAAATGATGAATAAATTCGTTCACTTTAATTTTATTTTCTTCATCTAGGGCACTGGTGATTTCATCTAATAGCAAGACTTGCGGAAGAAATTGTAAGTTTCGAATAAGTGACACTCGCTGTTTTTCCCCTCCAGAGAGCTCATTGATCCCTTTCTCTAAAATAGAAGGATGCAGAGAAAACAGCTGTAAATCACTGATGACTTTGTCTTTATTAAATGGCAATTTTCGGATTTGATACGGAAAAACGAGGTTGTCATACACGGTTTGCCCAAATAAAGTAGGCGTTTGAGTACAGTATGAAACCTGCTGACGATACGTCTCTGGGAGGATGGTAGTGATATCTTTCCCTTGAAACTTGATTGTTCCTTGAGTGGGGGAAATTAACGAGGCCACTATTTTTAATAAGGTACTTTTACCACAGCCAGAAGGGCCCGTAATCAGCTTAAAGTCGCCTGCCTGTAAGTTAATCTGCACATTATCAAGAATTGTTTTTTGCTCAATACTATAGCCAATGTTATTCAGTTGTAATAGTAAGTTACTTTCTTCCATATTATCAATAACCTATAAATTAAATGTGCAGTATTTAGTGTAAATGATATTCATTCCAATATCTTACTCAATCACTCACGGTTGATATTGTTCAATATCAATTTAGATATAACTAATATTATGCGCCAATTAACAGGAAAATTATAGGGGAAGAAAAAATACACTTTTGACGGGGTGTTACAACGTAAATGAATTTTTCGGAGGGTTTTCACAGTCAAAAATAAAGTACAAATATTCATTTAAATTATTATTTTGAACATATGCCCATTTAGAATTTAATGAGATATTTAATTTGAGAGATATCTCTTTTTTTTAGATGAATAATATAGAATTTAACCAGTGATAATATTATATTAATAATACCAAGTAATTTAACCTTCGCTTAATATTTTGTTGTCTCTCTAAGGCAACCCTATATTTATTTCACCTATATATTGAATATCACATCATGATATTAAGGAATTGAAATGAAAAAATTTAGTGGCTATAGCACCAACTTTTCACTCGATGGCAAAGTTGCATTAATTACAGGGGGAGCAGCAGGTATTGGTTTCGCGATTGCTCAATTGTATGTTGAAAAAGGGGCTAAAGTCGCCTTAATCGACAAGTCAGATAAAGTGATAAAAACTGCGGAAAAATTAGGGAATTCAATTGGTATTCAATGTGATATTACAAATTCTGAGGCAGTTTCTCAGATGGTAAAACAGGTTGTTGAGCATTATGGTACGTTAGATATTGTCGTCAATAGTGCAGGGATAGTCGCACTTGCTCCCGCGGAAAATTTAAGTGAATCAGACTGGGACTTAACCATGAATGTGAATTTAAAAGGGACTTTTTTGGTTTGCCAGGCTGCAGGTAATGTAATGATTAATAATGGAAAAGGGAAGATTATTAATATGGCATCTCAAGCTGGGGTGATTGCCTTAGACCAACATGCAGCCTACTGTGCCAGTAAAGCAGCGATTATTGGTTTAACCCAAGTATTAGCACTTGAGTGGAGCCCAAAAGGTATACAAACCAACGCCATTTCTCCAACGATTGTCATGACTGAACTCGGTAAAAAAGCGTGGGAAGGTAAAAAAGGTGATGAAATGAAAGAAAAAATTCCTGCAAGGCGTTTTGCGGAGCCATCTGAAATTGCCGCATGTGCGTTATTTTTGGCCAGTGATGCATCTGATATGATTACAGGTCATAATTTAGTAATTGATGGTGGTTATAGTATCCAATAAGGATATTAAATTAATAATGAATAAAGCGAGTATGAATAGGTACTCGCTTTTTTATTGTTTATGATTTTATTTAGATAAAAATAAGCCAAATAACATAGATATTATTTGGCTTGTAATAGGAAATTACAAAGTAGGATAACAGATATTAATTATTCCTATATCAATTAATCATTAGGTTTTAATAATGAACGTGACATAGTAATAAGCTTTTCTACGGTAAACCCAAAATATTCAAACAATTTACTTGCAGGGGCTGATTCTCCAAAACTGTTCATTCCCATAACTAATCCATCAATCCCTACATATTTACGCCAGTAATCACTAATACTGGCTTCGATAGCAATACGATGGCGAACATGATTTGGCAAAACGCGCTGCTGGTACTCTAAGGGTTGTTGGTCAAAGGTATCTGTTGATGGCATCGAAATAACATTTACATGAAAACCTTGTTCAGTCAGTTGCTTCCATGCTTCAACCGCTAATGTGACTTCAGAACCAGTAGCAATTAATAGTAATTCAGGCGTCTCACTATTGCTGCGCAAAATATATCCACCACGCGCAATATTAGCGAGCTGTTCGGCTGTTCGTGAATATTGAATTAGATTTTGGCGGGATAATACAAGTGCAGTTGGCTTTTGTTGATGAATGATAGCCTGTTTCCAAGCCACAGCGGTTTCTACTTGGCAACAAGGGCGCCATACCGACAAATTAGGCGTGGCACGCAGCGAAACAAGTTGCTCAACGGGTTGGTGTGTTGGACCATCTTCACCTAAGCCAATTGAATCGTGAGTATAAATAAGAATTTGTGGCAATTTCATTAACGCAGCCATTCTCACGGCATTTTGTGCATATTCAGAGAACATCAAGAAAGTTGCCGTGTAAGGGCGAAAACCGCCATGTAATGCAATGCCATTGGCAATGGCGGTCATACCAAACTCTCTGACGCCATAGTGAATATAGTTGCCTGAAGGTTGTTCATTAATTGGCAGTGACCCAGACCAATAAGTCAGGTTGCTTGGGGCTAAGTCTGCGGAGCCACCGATTAATTCAGATAAAACAGGGCCAATAATATTGAGTGTATTTTGTGACGCTTTACGTGTAGCTATCGTTGCCGGGTTATCATTTAATTGTTGAATGAAGTTATCAATGATATCTGTAAATTTTTCAGGGAGTTGATTGGATAATCGTTGCGTTAGTTGCTCTGCGAGTTCTGGGTATTGTTTGGCGTATTCTCGTAGTGCTTGTTCCCAACGTAATTGCTGTTCAGCACCACGTTCTAAGGCATTCCAAGGTTGGTATATTTCATCAGGGATCACAAAAGGCGGATACGCCCAACCGAGTTGTTGGCGAGTCAGTGTTATTTCATCTTGTCCGAGAGGAGCACCATGAGAATCTGCGGTACCGGCTTTATTGGGCGAACCATAACCAATCGTGGTTCTGCAGATAATGAGTGTGGGTTTCGAGGTTTGTTGGCGTGCTTGTTCGATAGCCGCTTTAATCGCAGGGCGCGCATGCCCATTAATTGATCTAATTACATGCCAGCCATAGGCTTCAAAACGCTTTGCGGTATTATCGGTAAACCAGCCTTCCACATCTCCATCAATAGAAATGCGGTTGTCATCATAAAACGCAATGAGTTTATTGAGTTTTAATGTTCCTGCTAATGAACACACTTCATGGGAGATCCCTTCCATTAAACAGCCATCACCTAAAAATGTATAGGTATAGTGGTCAACAACGGGGAACCCCGAGCGATTAAACGTAGCCGCTAGGGTTTTTTCTGCGATTGCCATACCAACCGCATTGGCGATACCTTGCCCCAGCGGGCCTGTCGTGGTTTCAACACCGGGGGTATAGCCTAATTCAGGGTGACCCGGTGTTTTGGAATGGAGTTGTCGGAACTGTTTTAAATCATCAATGGATAACTCATAGCCTGTTAAATGAAGCAAACTATAGAGCAGCATTGAGGCATGGCCGTTTGATAATACAAAGCGGTCACGGTTAGGCCAATGTGGGTCTGCGGGGTTGTGCTGTAAATAATCTCGCCAAAGAACTTCAGCAATATCAGCCATTCCCATTGGGGCTCCAGGGTGGCCTGAATTGGCTTGTTGTACGGCATCTATTGAAAGAAATCGAATGGCATTGGCTAATTTATTTTGTGGTTGAGTGGACATTACAAAGCTCCCAAAGTAAAAGCGCCTAAAGTAAAACTAACGTTCCCCATTTTCATACTCACTGATTCGAGCCACTTTCGGCGCTGACCGTCCCCCTTCATAATGGGAAGCTAGCCATGTGTCGACAATGGTTTTAGCCAGTTCAGGGCCAATCACTCGTGCCCCAAAGGTAATAATTTGCGCGTCATTACTTTTCTGAGCTCGCTCAGCGGAGTATGTGTCATGGCACAGTGCTGCACGGATCCCTGTAACTTTATTGGCAACAATGGACATACCAATTCCGGTACCACAAATTAGAATACCGCGCTGGTGCTTACCTTGTACGATTGCAGTTGCAACCGCATGGGCAACATCAGGGTACATTTCATCTGCAACCCCTGTATTTAAACAGTAATCAGTCACTTCAATGTTTAATGCTGCTAAGTGAGCCTTAATCAAATCTTTCATTTCAAATGCAGCGTCATCCGCGCCAATAGCAATAGATAGCATGATAGAGATCCTTATTGTTGAACAAAAGTTCATTAGTCAATCAAATGTGCTACCTAGAAAATAGGATCTTATGAACAAATAATCAATAGGTGAACATATGTTTTTATTTTTATGATGATGAATTCTGTGATCTACAGCTTCAAATTTAATTTTTTTTGCCAAAAATGTAAAAAACAGGCGTTTTAAGACGATTTCATGAGAATTTTTGCACTGAATCACACTTTCACACTCTCACTATGGGCAAGGATGAAGAAAAGAGGGTATGGTTAATTTGTATCTTCATTGAACTTATGTTCATTTTACAAACCGCCGAGGATAGAACTATGTGTGAACACTGTGATTCAAAAGCAACGATGAGCGCAGGCATTCCAGAAAAAATGAAAGCCGTGGTTGCTTATGCACCAAAAGACTACCGTTTAGAAACTGTCGATGTCCCTAAAATTAGTGAAGAAGAAATTTTGGTTCGCGTAGAAGCTTGTGGTATCTGCGCGGGTGATGTGAAGGCTTTTGAAGGTGCCCCTAGTTTTTGGGGGGATGCAGAACAGCCCGCTTATATCAAAGCGCCAATGATCCCAGGGCATGAATTTATTGGCCATGTTGTAGGCTTTGGCTCAAAAGTTGAAGGTTTTGCATTAGGTGACCGTGTTATTTCTGAGCAAATCGTACCTTGTTGGGAATGCCGCTTTTGTAAACGCGGTGAATACTGGATGTGTGAAAAACATGACTTGTATGGCTTCCAAAACAATGTGAATGGCGGTATGGCGCAATATATGAAGTTCACCAAAGAAGCCATCAACTACCATGTGCCTGTTGAGATGCCAATCGAAGATGCCATTTTGATTGAACCTTACGCCTGTTCTTTACATGCCGTGCAGCGCGCTAATGTCAAGTTGGGTGATGTTGTCGTGCTTTCAGGGGCGGGAACATTAGGTCTCGGTATGATTGGAGCGATTAAAAAATCGGGTGCTGGTAAGTTAGTCGTTCTGGATTTATTTGATAAACGCCTTGAATTAGCAAAAGAATTTGGTGCCGATATCGTATTAAACCCTAAACGTGATGATGTAGACAAAATTGTCAAAGAGATGACTGAAGGTTATGGCTGTGACATTTACATTGAAGCGACTGGGGCGCCTAAATCGGTAGAGCAAGGCCTTAAGATGATCCGTAAATTAGGTACTTTTGTTGAGTTTTCTGTATTTAAAGACCCAGTGACCGTGGACTGGAGCATCATCAGTGACCGTAAAGAACTGGATTTATTAGGTTCTCACCTTGGCCCATATTGCTACCCATTAGTGATTGAAGGTATTGGTAATGGCGATTTCCCAACCAAGGGGGTTGTGACGGATATTTTACCTTTAGATAAATTTGCGGAAGGTTTTTCGATGATGGCGAAAGGCGACCCGCACATTAAAGTGGTTCTCGACCCGAACCTGTAGAGCTGTCGTGGGTTGAAAAAAAGACGAAATTAAAAATATAACGATAAAAATTGGACCTGAATAAATGTCACCCTACCAAGGCTTGTTATTCAGGTCCTAACCCAGCGAACAAGCACTGAGGTCAACAATATGATAATCAATAAACTGTCTAAAGTAACGGGGTTTTCACCAAAGTTACTACTTGGCTATTTTGGCGTCCTGATCTTTATGATGGGGGAAGGCCTAGAACAAGGCTGGCTGTCACCTTTTATAATTAGCCGTGGAATGAGTATTGAAGAATCATCATTACTATTTAGTGTGTATGGTTTTTTTGCCGCTGTCGCCGCGTGGTTGTCCGGTGTGTTGGCTGAAATTTATACCGCCCGTCGTGTGATGATTTTTGGTTTTGTGATGTTTGTCATTGGCTCGATTATTTTCTTGTCTGTTGGCTTACCGAGTAACAGCCTGTCTATCATGATCCCAACCTATGCGCTGCGTGGTTTTGGTTATCCAATGTTTGCCTATGGCTTCTTAGTTTGGGTAGCCTATGAGGCGCCAATTAAAAAACTGGGCTCTGCAGTCGGGATCTTCTGGTTTGTTTATAGTGGCGGACTCGGTGTTTTAGGCGTGATGTATTCAAGTTATGCGTTGCCAGTTTTAGGTGAAATGGCAACGTTATGGAGTGGACTGATTTTTGTCACTATCGGGGCATTTATTGCTATTGCGCTTAACCGCAACAAAGCGGGAGATACAACGGACTCACCGAAAGAAAAAGTATCGCTCAGCTATGTATTTAAAGGGATCACCATCGCGTTTGAAAACCCCAAAATTGGTTTAGGTGGCATTGTTCGTACTATTAATACCTCTGCAGCGTACGGTTTTGTGATCTTCATGCCAATGTTTCTTGCTGACTTTGGTTTTTCCCGCACAGAGTGGTTACATATCTACGCGGCACTTTGGACAGTGAACATCGCTTTTAATCTGATCTTTGGTGTTGTCAGTGACCGTATTGGTTGGCGCAATATTGTGATTTGGTTTGGTTGTGTCGGCTGTATGGTTTGTACCTTAATGTTTTACTACGTGCCTTATTATTTTGGGCACAATTATACCCTGATGATGATTGCCGCTGGGTTATTCGGCGCATGTCTTGCCGGATACGTACCGCTTTCAGCCATCATGCCGAGTTTAGCGCCTGAAAATAAAGGCGCTGCAATGTCAGTCCTTAACTTAGGTGCAGGCTTAAGTACTTTTGTCGGACCTGCATTAGTTGGGCTCTTTATTAGTAGTGTTGGAGCCTTTGGCGTGATTTGGATCTTCTCAGGGCTCTATTTATTTAGTGCGATATTGATGAAATTTATTACTGTGCCGGAAGAATTACTTGAACAGACGGCAAAGATGCAGCTAACACCAGAAAATAAGTAAATGAGGGAATTATGAATAGAATCATTAATGAACCTGATCTCGTTGTTGAAGATGCGATTCAAGGTGCGCACCCTGAATATTTTGCACAAACTGATAACGCGCGCGTTCTAAAATACCCAAAAGCCCCAATACAAGGGAAAGTGGGCATTGTCACTGGTGGTGGTTCAGGTCATGAACCTGCGTTTTTAGGCTACGTGGGTGAAAACATGTTAGATGCGGTGGCCATTGGGGAAATTTTCTCCTCACCCACTGCGGGCGCTTTTTTAGACGCGTTTAAAGCAGCCGATAGCGGTGCGGGTGTTGCCTGTTTATATGGTAACTATGCGGGCGATAACATGAACGTCAAGATGGCGATGAAAAAGGCAGAAAAAGCGGGTATGCAAGTCAAAACCGTGGTTGCTACCGATGACGTCGCTTCAGCACCTGCGAGTGAAAAAGAAAAGCGCCGTGGCGTTGCTGGCGAAATTCTCATGTGGAAAGTGGGCTCTGCCGCAGCAAGCAAAGGCTATGATTTAGACGGTGTTATTAATGCAGCACAAAAAGCGATTAATAACTGCCACTCTATTGGTGTTGGGTTAACGTCTTGCACCATTCCAGCAGTGGGTCATCCAAATTTTCATATTGAAGACGGGATGATGGAGCTAGGCATTGGCCATCATGGAGAGCCAGGCATTGAAATCATGCCAATTCAATCGGCCGCGCAAATGGCACAAACCATGTTAGCGCCAATTTTAGATGATATGCAAGCAAAACAAGGTGATGAAGTTGTCGTCTTGGTTTCAGGGCTAGGTGCGACACCAGTTATGGAGCTGTACATCTACTATGCAGAGGTTGAAAAACAACTCAGTGAGAAAGGTGTGCGGATTGTTCGTAACTATGTTGGTAACTATTTTACCTCACTAGAAATGATGGGGGTCACACTGACATTAATGAAAGTGGATGATGAATTAAAAACATTGATGGATGTCCCTGCATATTCATTGGGTTTAACACAGGTTAAATAAGGAGACAATTATGCAAGTTATTTCAACGGGCAACGGCAAGGAAATTACCCTTGATTTAGTGAACATTATTGTTTCTAACCGTGAATACCTCAGTGAAATTGATGGCGCAATAGGGGATGGAGACCATGGCATTAATATGGCTAAAGGCTTTAATCTATGCGCTAAAGCAATTGCAGACCGTGAATTATCACTCAGTGAAGGGTTTGAAGAAATTTCAGACGCCTTGATGGAAGGCATTGGTGGTTCGATGGGGCCACTTTATGGTAGCTTCTTTATGGGAATGTCAGACAGTATTTCAGGAAAAAATACGTTATCGCAACAAGATTTTCTCGATATGCTGAAAAATGGTTTATCTGAGCTGCAAGACATCAGCAGCGCGACAGTGGGTGATAAGTGCTTGATGGATACATTGATCCCTGCAGTTAATGCTTTTGAAGAGGCGACAAAAGCAGGGAAAAACTTTAAACAAGCACTTGATGCGATGCAGGCAGCTGCTGTTGCAGGTCGTGATTCCACAGTAGATTTAGTGGCTAAAATTGGCCGTGCAAGCCGCCTTGGTGAACGTTCAAGAGGGGTATTGGATGCAGGTGCCACTTCTTGTTGTTTATTATTGTGTCAATTAGCGCAGAGTATTGAAAAACAGGATGCATTAGCTAATGCATAATTGTTTTATATAATTCTTTCGTGGATATATAGTCAAATATCATTGCTATATATCCACTCTCTTTTATAACTCACTTATTAATTGCCACTAGAAACGCTATACTAAAACCTTATCACCCTTGTTGCGATTAACACCAATAAAGAGGAAACCACTATCTTATGGATAGATCACAAACATCTTCCGAAATCGAGCTACTGACTGAAATTGCGATAGCTTATTATCGTGATGAAATTACTCAGGAAGAGATCGCCAATAAGTTTGGTATATCGCGAATTAAGGTAGGCCGCTTACTCAAGCGGGCAAAGGAAGAAGGTATTGTAGAGATCAATGTTCGCTATCATCCTATTTTTAGCACTCAGTTAGAACAACAGTTACTTTCTCGCTTCCCGATTTCCCGTGCATTGATTGCCCTCGATCATCCCGACGAAGAAGAGCAACGTTACCAAGTCGGCACTCTCGTCGCTAACTATTTGTCAACAACGTTACGAGACAACATGATAGTCACGGTCGGCCAAGGTCGCAATGTTGCGGTAGTGGCTGATAGCGGTGGAGCCGTCCCTGAAAAAGATTGCCGTTTTATTTGCGGAATAGGCGGAACCCATCGCCCAGGTGATTCCATTAATGCGGATCATATCAGCCGTCGTTTAGCCAAAAAGTTTGGCGGAACCAGCGAAACCTTATACGCGCCTGCTTATGTCGAAAATAACGAATTAAAGCAATCATTTATGAAAAATGGCACCATTAAGGAAACCTTAGATCGTGCCCGTAAAGCGGATATTGCCTTAATTGGTATTGGCGATATGAATGAAGATAGCTATATGGTCAAGCTAGGCTGGTTTACACCGCGTGAAATTGTTGATGCGAGTTTGAATCAAGGGGTGATTGGCGATATCGCAGGTTATGATTTTTTCAATGCGCAAGGGCAACATGTTGATACCGTGATGAATGACCGCGTGATAGGCCTAAGTATAGACGAACTCAAGAAAATTCCTTGCGTAATAGCGATTGCCTCAGAGTCATCAAAAGCGATGGCGATTATGGGGGCCCTGCGTACGGGGGCGATTGATATTATTGCAACGAGTGCGAGTAATGTGCGGACGATTTTAAAGATGTCCCAATAGCTC